>NZ_JACIYP010000001.1 GCF_014359905.1 Hoeflea sp.
AAGCACAGCGATGCGTGAGTGTTCAGCGCATCCTCTCCTCCGTCATCCCGGCCTTGAGCCGGGATCCAGCGGCGAGCGTCGGCGAGCCGGGAGACTGCTGTTTGCCACGTGAAGAGTCTCTCACCGCGCGGACGCGCGGTGGCTGGACCCCGGCTCAGGGCCGGGGTGACGGGGGAGAGAGTGCCGTTCCAAAGACTTGCATGCCGAGAGGCGTTTTCAGCCTCAAGCGGGCTCGATCCGGAATGTCGCGCAGATGGCGTTGGCTAGGAACGACCGGGCGGCGGCACCGAGCCGTTCTCGGAAATGAGGTCGCGCCAGCGGTCGCCGAAATCGCCGATCGCGCGTTTGGACTTGTGGGCATCGCCCGAATTGGTGCCGAACAGCGCCGTCCGGTAGGTTGCATACGTGTCCCGGAACCCGGTCTCGAAATCGGCCACGGAGCCCGCAAGGGCGGATGCGGAGAACATGAACAGGGCAAGCGCCATGGCGGTCAGGGGAAATTTCATCATCGGATCTCCCAGGGCCTATGGAGGGCTGGCGGCCGGGCTGACTGAACCCGGACGCCACGGGACGGCAGGCCGGCGCCATGGCTCCGTTGCAGGTGACGCTGCTGTCATTTCAGCTTGTGCATGGTCAGCATCTTCATGATGGCGTTTTCGTAATAGGTCTCGGTGATGCCCTTGCGCACCTTGCGCAGGAAATATTTCTCGAACGCCACCTTGGCCAGATGCACCCACATGCCCTCGGCCGCCCAGTTGACGTTGCGCGGCGGATTTTGCGGCTGCGCCAGAAAGGCCACGCCGCGATCGCCAAAATCGGCCAGGCAGAAGGCGTTCCAGGTGGCTTCGTCCTTGGGCTCGCGGCCTTCGAGCAATGCCTTGATGTTCTTGGCCGTGGCCAGCACCATGCTTTCGATCATGTAGCCGGTCTTGGGCACGCCGGTGGGGACCGGGGTCTTTTCCAGGGGCGCGATGGCGATCGCCACGCCGATGCCGAAGATGTTGGGATATTTCGGGTTGCGCTGGTGCTTGTCGACGATGATGAAGCCGCGCGGATTGACGAGTCCCTCGATGTCGCGGACGGCGGCGATGCCGCGGAACGCCGGCAGCATCATCGAATATTTGAAGTCGAGCTGGTGCCTGGTCTTTTCCGAGCCGTCGTCGTTGAGCTCGCTCACCGTCATGGCGCCGGGCGCGACCTTCTCCACCTTGGCATTGGTGATCCAGCGCACGCTGCGCTGGCGCATCTCGTGCTCGAGCATGCCCTTGGTGTCGCCGACGCCGCCAAGGCCGAGATGGCCGATATAGGGTTCGGCGGTGACGAAGGTCATCGGCACCTTGTCGCGGATGCGGCGCGAGCGCAGCTCCTTGTCGAGGATCATCGCGTATTCATAGGCCGGGCCGTAGCACGACGCGCCCTGCGCCGCGCCGACGACGATCGGGCCGGGATCGGCGCAGAACGCCTCGAAGGCGTCATTGGCCTTTATGGAATGGTCGAGCGTGCAGATCGACTGGGTGTGGCCGTGCGGCCCGAGCCCCTCGACCTCGTCGAAGGCCAGCTCCGGTCCGGTGGCGATCACCAGGTAGTCATAGCCGACCGACGTGCCGTCCTCCATCTCGACGCGGTTGTCTTCCGGATGCAGCCGGCTGGCCGTGGCCTGGATGAAATCGATGCCGTGCCGGGCCATAAGCGGCGCCAGTTCGACGGTGATGTCGCCCTCCTTGCGCCAGCCGACGCCGACCCAGGGATTGGACGGGGTAAACTGGAAATGCGTGGTCTTGTTGACCAGCACGATCCGGTGTTTCTTTCCCAGTTCCGCCTTGAGGTCGAACACCATGGAAATGCCGCCGAGCCCGGCGCCCAAGACGACAATATCGGCCTTTTTCATGCACTTACCCTCCGATCGCCGGGCTGTGTCAGCCGGCACGATACATATTAAAAAATATATATATAATGCAGGAATCGGCAAAGCGCATTGATTGGGATCAATCGGGCGGCGGCGTTGGCCGGCCGGAAACGACCGGCGGGCGGACCGCGCGGCTCGCCGCGCCGCAAGCGCGCGCCCTGCGGGTCTTGACCGCGGCGGATTAGGCGCCTCAGGCGGGCTGGATCTGGAACGAGGCGCAGATGGCGTTGGCCAGGAACGAGCGGGCGGCGGGCTCGAGGCTCGGCAGGGGGGCGATGGCGCGCAGGGCGACATAGCCTTCGGGCCGGGTCAGTTCGACCAGCACGGCGCGCTCGAGCGCGGCGGGCATGACGCGGCGCAGTTGCAGCATCTGCGCCGGCGTGACGAAGGCGATGTCGACGTCGGCGCCGATCGAGGAGCGGTCGTTCATCGAATAGGTTTCGTTCGACGACGGATCATAGGCCGATACCGTCCACATCGCCACATCGCCCCTGGCGATGATCCTCACCGGCGCTGCCGAAATGTCGAAATGGCACACGGCGGTGCGGATGGCCGGATCGTCGTTGAACAGCCCGGTGGGGTTGGGTTCGTTGGCGAGCGAGAAGAACCGGTTCTGCGCGCCCATCGCCACGACCCGCGTCCAGGCATCCTTGCCGGTCCACAGGGGCAGGGCCAGGATGATGACGATGTGGATGAACGCGGCGCCCACAAGCCCGATCACGATGGCCAGCAGCACGCTACGCATCGCGGCAGCCGATCCGCGCGATCTCGGGCATGTCGAGATCGGCAATGTTGGCCGACGCAGCCGTCGGCGTGTCGATCAGGGTGAGAATGAAGCTGACAGCGCCCGGCGCATCAAGCCGGATCCAGTTGCCCGGTTCCGGTGCGGCATTGAGCCTGATGCTGAAGCTGCCATCGGTGCGGCGCAGGGTTGTCCAGGAATTCAGGCTGTCGGGAAACCGGGGCTTCGCCTCAACCGGCGTGCCTCCGGCATCGGCGACCCTGAGCGTCCAGAACCGCGCGGGCGGCGTGGTTCCGGAGATTTCATAGGCGCACCGGCCCGAAAGCGCAGCGCCCGTTCCATCGGTATCAGCGGTGAACACCAGCCCTTCGGCGCGGCCGAGCAGGATGCGGCCGTCCCCGGCGCGGTGGGCCCGGGCGAAGGGATCGGCGCTGGCGGTCTGGATCTCCGGATAGGCGCTCCAGGCGCCGAGTTCGATCGCCCCGAACCCGGAGGTGGCTTTGAGCATCCACGACGCCGACCACGCGCCGCCGCCAAAAGCGATCGCCAGCGTGAGGAAAACCAGGACAGGCAGGCGGAACACGGGCGGAAATTTCCTTCGTCACTGCTGCGCGGCCAGGGCCGCACGGGATGCGTCAAATCTGAGGTGGCAAGCCAGCGCCGCGCCAGGCCCACTGGAACCGGCCGGACGTGAAAACCTGCCCCAAAATCCTGTCGTCATGAAAACCGTTCCCGCCCGCCCGATGGCCCCCACGGCCGCCGGTTCCCGGACACGCGGGACGCCGGAAGCCGGGTCATGACTTATCATCGTTCGACGGTGATGGGAACAAGTTCCGGCGATGCAGGGAGCGGGGCCGAAGCCAGGCGATCGGCCGTGCCGAGCGGCTTGGCGCGCTCGAACAGCTCCGAGAGACCCCGCAGGACATTGGTGGTATCGCGGTTGAGGCTGCGCGGCCTTTGCAGCGGCGGCAGGGCGTTGCCGTTGGCGTCGGTCGCCGAACTTGCCACCAGCGGCGTGGCCTTGGGCTCGGGAAGCGGGTTCTCGACGCCGGGAATGGCCCTAAGCTCGATGCCCTGGTGGGCGTAATCCATCAATCGCTTGAAGGCCATCGCCGGCAGCGAGCCGCCGGTCATCCGGTTGGACGAGGTGTAGTCGTCATTGCCGAACCAGACGGCGGCGGTGAAATTGCCGGTGTAGCCGCAGAACCAGGCGTCGCGATAGGCCTGGGTGGTGCCGGTCTTGCCGGCGGTCAGGACGCCGTCGACGGCCGCGCGCCGCGCCGTGCCGACATAGGGTACCCGGGTCAGCATCTGGTTCATGTAGTCGCTGGCGGTTTGAGACAGCACCCGCTCGGCGGGCGGCGCGTCGCGGGCGAAATCATACAGCACATCGCCGTTGTAATTGACGATCTGCGCAATGCCGTGCCGGCGCGACTCGACGCCGCCGGCTGGAAACACCGCATAGGCCGTAGCCTGGTCGAGCACCGTGACTTCCGAGGTGCCGATGGGGATGGTGACATCGCGGCGGATCGGCGTCTCGACGCCGAATTTCTTGGCCATCGCCATGATCTGACCGATCGGATCCTCGCCGAGCTTCTCCTTGGCGAGGCGGACGGGGATGGTGTTGATCGAGCGGGCCAGCGCAGTCTTGATGTCGATCCGGCCGGAATAGCCGCCATTGTAGTTCTTCGGGTTCCAGTTGCCCCAGAAGATCGGGGCGTCGACAATCGGGCTGTCGGGCGTCATGCCCTTTTCCATGGCCAGCGAATAGGTGAAGATCTTGAACGACGAACCGGGCTGCCTGAGCGCGCGGGAGGCGCGGTTGAACTGGCTTTCGCCATAGTCGCGGCCGCCGACCATGGCGCGCACGGCGCCGCCGTTTTCGATCAGCACCAGCGCCGCCTGGCTGGCGCGGTAGCGCTCGCCATCCTGGCGCAGGCTGTTTTCGA
This sequence comes from Hoeflea sp., assembly GCF_014359905.1. GTDB lineage: Bacteria > Pseudomonadota > Alphaproteobacteria > Rhizobiales > Rhizobiaceae > Hoeflea. The sequence goes on from NZ_JACIYP010000001.1 coordinate 4,598, forward strand.
TGGCCGCCTCGGCGGCATCCTGCAGGCCCGGATCGATGGTGGTGCGCACGATCAGCGAATGCTGCGCAAAGCCGCCTGCGATGCGCTTGACCTCCTCGAAGGCCCAGTCGAGGAAATAATCCGGCGCCTCATGGTCGCCGCGGTCGATCACGCTTGCCGGATTGCGCCGCGCGCCGATGACCTGGCCCTCGGTCATCAGATTGCCCTGCACCAGATTGGACAGCACCTCGTTGGCGCGGGCGCGGGCGGCGGGCAGGTTTATGTGCGGCGCATAGCGCGCCGGCGCCTTGAACAGGCCCGCGAGCATCGCCGCTTCCGCAATCGAGACTTCGGTGATGTCCTTGCCGAAATAGAACTGCGCCGCAGCGGCCGCGCCGAAGGTGCCGCCACCCATATAGGCGCGGTCGAGATAGAGTCTCAGGATTTCCTTCTTGCTCAGATTGGCCTCGAGCCAGAAGGCCAGGAACGCCTCCTTGACCTTGCGCTCGATGGTGCGCTCATTGGTCAGAAACAGGTTCTTGGCCAATTGCTGGGTGATGGTGGAGCCGCCCTGGACCACCGAATTGGCCTTGACGTTTTCGGTCATGGCGCGGGTGAGGCCGAGGAAATCGATGCCGAAATGGTCGAAGAACCGCCGGTCTTCGGTGGCCAGCACCGCCTTGACGAAATGATCGGGCAATTGATCGACGGGGACGGAATCCTCGTGGATGATGCCGCGATGGCCGATCTCGCTGCCGTAGCGGTCGAGGAAGGTGACGGCGAAATCGTCGCGCGCCTGCCAGTTGCCCGACGTTTCCTCGAAGGCCGGCAGCGCCAGAGCCAGAAGCAGCACGAAGCCCGCAGTGCCCGCATTCATGCCTTCGCCTGCGACCTCGAACACGGCTTTCCAGACCCCGCGGGTGCGGAAGCGGCGGAAGAAGATGGTGATCTCTTCCCAGATCTCGCCCACGCGAAACCCGGCGTTCCAGATCGTGGAATCGATCCAGGAATCGATGCGGAGCAAAAAGGTGGAGCGCTTGCGCGGCCGGTCTTCCTGATTGAAAGGGTCTTGCACGGGTCTCGATCCATTGCGGGCGACGGCAGTCTCTGCCATCCACGTGTTGCCGATGCGCGGCGCATGCCTGCACCGCGGTTTTCGCCCCTGTGGCCTATGCTTTTGGCCGATTTTCAGTCAAAGGACAAGCCGGGCACGCGCCAAGAAGCGGCGCCGAATGCAAATTAAGGATAACAGCCATGGGCGCAAAGCCCTTCTGGATCACCAAGAAGCTCGACGAAATGACGGCAGTCGAATGGGAAAGCCTGTGCGACGGCTGCGGGCGCTGCTGCCTCAACAAGCTCGAGGACTGGGACACCGGCGAGATCGCCTGGACGTCCATCGCCTGCCGCCTGCTCGATGGCGAGAGCTGCCGCTGCAAGGACTATCCCAACCGCCAGGCGACCGTTCCCGACTGCATCGGGTTGACGCCGGACCAGGTCGAGACCATCACCTGGCTGCCGCCGACCTGCGGCTACCGGCTGGTGGCCGAGGGTGCCGATCTCTACTGGTGGCATCCGCTGGTTTCGGGCGATCCCGAGACCGTGCACGAGGCGGGCGTGTCGGTGCGCGGCCGGACGCTGAGCGAGGCCGACATCCCGGTGGAGGATTTCGAGGACTACCTGGTCGAATGGCCGGGCGAGGAGCCGTAGGCGGCGCTTGTCTGAGGCACGAAGCCGATCAGCGCTGCGAGCGCGACGGGGATCAGCACGAAAAACCCGTAGATCTGGAACATCATCGACAGGATGAAGACCGGAAACAGCCAGGCGATCCAGAGCACGAGCCGCGGGGCGAGGCCGAGTTTGCGGCTGATCGCGAGCCAGGCGGCCGCGAGCGCGATGGCCGCCCCGTCATAGGAATAGCCGTAGGGCGTGGCCACCAGCGCCAGAAGGGCCGTGAGGATGATGCGGTCGGTATAGGGCATCAGGGCGGGACCCGCCCGCCAGATCCGCCAGGTGAGGGCAATGGCGATGAGGGCGGCGGCGATCTGCGCACCATAGGCGACCATCAGCGAGCCGCCGAGCGCACGCAGCGCGATGAACACGGTCATCGCCTGGGTGTGATAGGGCTGCGGAAACGGCGCCTCGAGAATGGAGACCATCAGCGGCGTGGTGACGGCGCGGAACTCCGCCCATACCGAAAAGCCGAAGAGGAGTCCGGTGGCCGCAAACAGCAGAGCCGAGACGCTTGCCGCGGAAAGGATCGCCCGCCAATGGCCGGCCGCGAGCCAGGCAACCGGGATGAGGATGCCCAGATGCGGCTTGAGCGTGAGAAGGCCCGCGAACAGGCCGGCCAGCAGCGGCCGCTTCGGCGCGAGCGCCAGGGCGGCGATCATCAGCGCTGCGGTGAAGGCGCCGTTCTGGCCGAAAAACGCGTTCTGCAACACCACCGGGCTTAGAACCACCAGCAGCCGCACGACCGGCGGGATGGTCCCCAGGCACGACAGCGCCGCATAGAGGCTGATGGCGCCGCCGAGCGTCCAGACGACATAGGCGACCGGCAGCGGCAGGACCGACAGCGGCGCGCCGACGAGCAGCATCGAGGGCGGATAGCTCCATTCGTGATCGGGCAGGGCGGCGCCGAAAAGCGCCCGCATCGCCGCCCGGTAGGCGTCGGGGTCAAACAGCAGGCCGACCTGTCCGGACACAGCCAGCTCCGAGCCGAACCAGAGATTGAGAAAATCCCAGTAGGGGGTCTTGAGCGAACCGAGCGAGATCCCGTCCTCGGTGAAGGTCCAGAGCGCGAGGTAGGATTTGACGCCGAACGCAAGGCTGACGAGCATCAGCATGAGGAAGGTGCGCTTGCCGGGTCTGGTCATGATGGTGGTGGTGCCAAGGGTTCAAGCTCGGGGAAATTTGCCGGGACTATGCCCGCCGGGGCTGTTGCGAAACTGAAGACCCGTTGGCCGAGGCTGCGCGGCCGCGGCAGAGACTCTCCCGCCGAGGGAACCATCCGGACGGTGCGGCGTTGGATTTGATTGAGACAACAGAACGCCACACGGAGGGTTACCCTATGATCCAATGGATCCTGATTTTGCTTATTGTCGCGGCCGTTGCGGGCCTGCTTGGCTTCGGTCGCCTGTCCGGCGCCGCTCTGACCGGCGCAAAGCTGCTGATCGGCATCGTNCTGGTGATTTTCCTGCTGGCCGTGCTCGGCATCGTGGCGATCGCCTAACCATCTTCATCTCCCCAAGAGGTTGAAGCACACCTCAAGCCGCCGGAGAGTGTCTCTGGCGGCTCTTTTTATGATTGCGCTTGTGACAAAGTCTTTCGATGCGGCGGATGTTCGGGGCGATCGAGGCGCTGGGGTTGAAGGCGCGGGTCGAGCCGGAGGGGGGGGGATCCGCATTCGCTTGCGGCTTTGTGGAACAGAAGGCAGTGCGGTGGGCGGAATAATTTCTCCACAACATAGGAAAATAATCCTAATTATATACTTGACGTACCAAGGTGCAAAATGCAGGATGATTCGCGACAGGCCGGCACAAAATATCGAGGGCGAATTCTCCCCGAGGGGATGACGCCAGAGTGCTTTGAAGAATTGGAAAGTCTATTCGTCGCCTACGAGCGTGATGAATTTGACGGGCTATCCACTGACGCTGCTATTCGCGCTTTCCAAGTCGTTCGATCCACTCAGGCGTGAAGAGTTCGCGGGTGATCGTTGCCAGGTAAGCATTGGCCATTTGAATAAGCCCTGCGAACATGTGTAACTGATGTAAGGTCACGTCGATATGCCGAGAATGGATGTTGGCGCCTTCGAATGCCATGTGGTGCAAAGTTAAGGTCTCGCTTTTGGCGTTGTAAGATGCCGGAATTGCATGGAGCAAGAGGTTCCTCGAAACGGTCCTTTTGTCATCTTTCGATAGGGCCTTCATGTGCTGCGTGAGCGTCCGCATATCTGCGGTGTACGAAGACAGCGGTGGGTACTGATTGAACCACCGTTTTAGCAGTTCGATTTTTTTCGAGAAGGAAGTCGGGTGTTCTGCGAACAGACGTTCGTCATAGGAAGGCTTGTTGACTTGGACAATGAGCGCATCAATGTGGTGCTCAAGTCGTGCCCATGACGCCGCGATACGGCCCAGCGCTTCAAGGGCTGGGGCGGCTAGCTTGGGGTCGTCGTCCACCAGAGAGTGATAAAAAGAGAATTCTGTCATGTCAGACTCCAATAAGAACCCAGACCAGGAAAAGGGCGATGAGGTTTTGCGCCGCCTGTTGAAGACCCCTCCCGATCCGAAGACCGGGAGGACAAAGGAGAAAAGCAATGAAGCTGATCAAGCGCGAGAACAGAGTGGAAATTGAGCCAGAGACAAGCGATGAGGCTTGTCTCCTTGACTCTCTGATTGACAACCGGGTTTCCCTTAATAGGGAAGCCGCGGCTCTAACCAGTCATTCACTTCTTTCGGCCCGCGCCCCGCGTACGGACGTTTCAGCGTGATGACGTACAGATTATCATTATCGTCGATGTGCTCTTTCAGCCTGTTAAACACCTGACTGGGTGTTTCGCTGGTCTCGATAGCATAGGAAGATTCTGACAATTTTGCCCACGGGTATTCCTTGATATCCTTCAAGATCGGAGGGCGGCTGGTCTCGCGGTTGAGATCGTAGGTAACGATATAAACGGCCATTTAGATATCCTGTATTGGCCACAGGACGCCTTGACGAGAATCGTAGGAGGATTCAAAGTCTGATTGTGTTTCATTCGAGCCGTCCCTTGGCTTGGTTGAACAAAGGCGACCGACTGCGAATCGGTCGCCTTTCACGTTCCCTTAATGTTCTGAGCAATGCAAGCGGGTTGCGTAAGCATTCCCAAGGAATCACAGGTTGCGCTTCTTGCGCTTCTTGCGCTTGTGGAGAAGCTTGCGGGCTTTCTGCTTAGGCGTAATTGGCTTCACCAATCCGCCGATAGGTCAGGCGCTTGCCACGAATGGATTCGAGCAGCATGTCGGCGCGTTCACGATCTGAAACCTTAAGTGCGGTGCGGCGGTTATAGCGAAAATCAAATTCGGCAAGGTAGCGATGCAGGTGTGCTTCGCCGCAATGTTGATAGATACCGATCATGCCACGCTTGAAGATTGAGAAGACACCTTCAATCGTATTGGAGTGGATGACGGCGTCACCCTCCTTACGGGCATACTCCTTGCGGGAATGCTTGACGGTGCGGTGGGTGGCGTATTCCTCGCCCACGGATGTGTAGAGGCGGGATTCGTCGGTGTAGAGGTTGGACTTGCGATCAGCGTTGCGCACCAGCACTTCGCGGAGAGAGTCCTTGGTGGCGTTCTGGACGAGGAACATGCGGGATTTGCCGCCACGCTCGACAAGACCAACCACGATGCGCTTGTCAGCGCCACCGGCCTTGCCTGACTTGGTAGGCTTGAAGTTCTTGCGGGCACGAGGACGGGCATAGACGCGGGGGGTCTCGCGCTTGCCAATGTAGGTTTCGTCGGCTTCGACGGTCTTGCCTTCGCCGCCAAGAGGGCCAGACGAGGCAACATCCTCTTTCATGGCTTCGCGGATGCGGTGAGCCATGAACCAAGCGGTTTTGTACGTGACGCCAAGCATGCGGTGCAGCTGGTGCGAGGACATGCCCTTCTTGGACGAGGCCATGAGGTGCGTTGCCAGAACCCACTTGTGCAGGCCGATCTTGGAACGCTCAAACACGGTGCCGACAGTGACCGAGAACGGCTTACGGCACTCATTGCACTTGTAGACGCCGGGACGGGTCGAAGCGCCTTCAAGCTTGGTGATGCGGATCTGGTCACAGTTACCGCAATGAGGGCAGATCGCACCATCGGGCCACTGGATAGCTTCCAGATGTTCGCGGGCCTTGTCGGCGTCGTGGTAAATCTCGTTGGTCAGGTCGAACATGGGCTTAACTCCTTGAGTCCTTTATGCCAAATCCGATCTGGTACGTCAAGTATATAATTAGGAAAATAATCCTTGACGGCGTGACGGTGCTTTGATAGGGTTATGCCATCGTCACAGATCTGCGCCGGGAGAGCGGCGGCTGGGCGGATTGGAAATTGATGGTTGCGCCAAGCGCCTGCGGTTCGTCCCGGGCGCTTTTTTGTTGTCTGATTTCAGGGCTTTGCGAGGACGGGATGACCGGGACCTTTGGGTTTGGCGGGCGGACGATGCTGTCCGCTGCAGAGCCGCTCGCTCAGAGCGAGGCGGGGCTGATCGACCGGGTGGTCGAGCTGGTGCTGGCGCTCGAGCCGCTGGAACTCAAGCAGCACGGGATGGCGGATGCTGCGCAGCCTGCCGGGCCTGAGGGCGGGCAGGCGGGGGCATTGACGCTTGTGGCGCAGAGCACGCACCGGATGCTGGCGCAGATGCGCGCCGTGCTCGACCGCGAGGCGCGCCGGCTGGGCGCCGACGGGACCGAGGGCAAGGCTGCGGTGGACCAGGTGTCGCTGATTGCCCGCACGCTCGAGAAGATCGACCAGATGGAGCGGCTGATCGCCGAGGACCAGGCCCGCACTACTGCCCGGACGCTGAGCGCCGACGAGCGCGAGCAACTCAGGCAGACGGTGCGGCAGCTCATTCTTGCGGCCGCCGAGCGCCTGGCGGCGGAGCGCCTTGCGGACGGCGGCGGGGCCGGGGAGCCGGCGCAAGCCGCAGCGGACGCCCCTCTCGCACCGGCGCCGGAATGCGGGTCCTGACCGGACGCCGGATCCAGATCCGCCGTCCGGCGGCGAGCGACCCAGAGCCAGAGGCGTTTCCGGGTGGCGGTGGTGCTGGACGGAGTCTTTCGCCGCGCCGACGCGCGGCGGCTGGATCCCGGCTCAAGGCCGGGATGACGGGGCGGGGCCGGGATGACGGAGGGGGGGCTGGAGTTCGGAAAATCGACCTGGCTGTGCGGAGCAGGACGACTCCCTGGAGGAAGCGGCATGATTGTCAGGTCGATGGCGGTGGCGCTGAGCTGCGGGGTGTGGATACGGCCGAGGCCCTACAGGGCGAGATACGTGCATGCGCTGATGGCGGCTCGGCCGCGGCGCGGGCCGTCGGGCGGGCGTCAGCCGGAGGCCTGCGAGACCGGCGAGGCTGGCGAACAGGCCGGAGCAGCCGAAACGTTTGATGCGGTTCGGATGCGGGAGCAGATTGGGGCCGCCGGGGTGTGCCATGCGACCGGTGCGCGCGGTGTGCGGATCGTGGCCGGAGCCGCGGAGCTGACGGCGGCGCCGTGGCCGCTCGGGCTGCCGGGGCTCAATGGCGGGCTGGATACCGGCGGCGAATTGAGCGTCGCGGACCTGGTGGCGGCGCATATCCGGCGGTTCGACGACCAGGCGCTGATGGCGCAGGCGCGCGACTGGCGGCTCCTGGCGCGGCCCGAGCAATTGCCGCCCGAAGGCCGTTGGCGCACCTGGCTGATGATGGGCGGACGCGGCTCGGGAAAAACCCGGGCCGGGGCCGAATGGGTGCAGGCGCTGGCTTCGGGCGAGATACCCGGGCTGGGGCGCGACGGCCGCATCGCGCTGGTGGCCGAAACTTTTGGCGATGCCCGCGAGGTGATGATCGATGGCGTGTCGGGGATCATGGCCGTGGCCCGCGACGCGCGTCCCGCCTTCGAGGCGACGCGGCGCAGGCTGGTGTGGCCCTCGGGCGCGGTGGCGCAGATGTTCTCGTCGGAAGACCCCGAAAGCCTGCGCGGGCCGCAATTCGACCTCGCCTGGTGCGACGAGCTGGGCAAATGGCGCCACGCGCGGGAAACCTGGGACATGCTGCAGTTCGCGCTGAGACTGGGCGCGGCGCCCAGGCAGCTGGTGACGACGACGCCGAGGGCCACGCCCTTGATGCTGGCGCTGGTCAAGGACAGGGCCACGCGGGTCACGCGGATCAGGACAGAGGACAATGCGGCGCATCTGGCGGCGGGGTTCCTCGACGCGATCCGGGCGCGCTATGGCGGCACGCGGCTGGGAAGGCAGGAGCTCGATGGCGAGTTGATCGCCGACCGCGAGGACGGGCTGTGGCGGCGCGAGCAGATCGAGGCGCTGACGGTGCGCAATCACGGGCCGCTCGCGCGCATCGTCGTGGCGGTCGATCCGCCGGCCTCGGGCGAGGCCAAATATTCCTGCTGCGGCATTGTCGCCGCCGGCCTCGACGCTGACGGCCGCGCGGTGGTGCTGGCCGACGGCTCGGTCGAGGGCGCGAGCCCGACGCACTGGGCCGAGGCCGTGGCGCGGCTCTACCGGCGCTTCGACGCCGATTGCGTGGTGGCGGAAATCAACCAGGGCGGCGACATGGTGACGAGCGTGCTCAGAACCGTCGAGCCGTCGCTGCCGGTGAGAACCGTGCGGGCGACGCGCGGCAAATGGCTGCGCGCCGAGCCGGTGGCGGCGCTCTACGAGCAGGGGCGGGTGGTCCATGCCGGCCACTTCGCGAGCCTCGAGGACCAGATGTGCGATTTCGGCCCGGACGGGCTCTCGTCCGGCCGCTCGCCCGACCGGCTCGACGCGCTGGTCTGGGCGCTGACCGAGCTGCTGCTGAACCGGCGGGGCGAACCGCAGGTGCGGCATTTGTGAAAGTTCGGGGACAGTTTACCTTTCGGGCGTCGCCCAAAAAGTAAACTGTCCCCGACATTCCGCAGGTGCGGCATTTGTGAGGGGGGCGTTTTGCGCGGTTGCGCAATCGCGGCGAAGGGTGAATCAGGTGCGCAGTTAACGGGAAGGAGTGCCCATGATTCGCCACATCGTGTTTTTCAGCGTCAAGGATCCGCAAGATCGCGACCGGGTGGAGCAGGGCCTCAAGCTGCTGGCGGCGACGCCGCATGCGCGGTTTTTCGAGATCGGCCGCAATCTCAGCCATGATGCGATCTCCGATCCGGTCGATTTCGTCGTCTATGGCGAATTCGACGACGAGGCGGCGCTCGCCGCCTACAAGGCCGATCCGCTGTATCAGCGTTCGATCGACGTGGTGCGGCCGCTGAGGGAACTTCGGATTGCCGCGGATTTCGTGAGCGCGGTACCGGCGGTCCGCGACTGAAGCAGCGCACTGCGCCGCGTCAGACAGAATCGACGTGATGCTCAACCCCGCCCGGGTCTCCCTGGCGGGGTTTTTGATTCAAGAGCTTCGAAAGGGTGAGACCATGGCATTCGGATTTCGGCTTCCCTGGACCCGGACCGCTGCGCCCCGACCGCCTGCGGCCAAGAGCTGGCTGCCGGGCGCGATCGCGGCGCTGGCGGAAAGCGACGGCGCGCGCTGGAGCGGGCGCAGCTATGCGGGCCTTGCGCGCGAGGGCTTCATGCGCAATCCGGTGGCGCACAGGGCCACGCGGATGATCGCCGAGGCCGCGGCCTCGGTGCCCTGGCTGGTGTTTGACGGCGGCCGCGAACAGGAGCGGCATCCGGTCCTAGACCTGCTGCAGCGCCCCGACCCGAACGGCGCCGGCTGCGGCTTCTTCGAGACGCTTTACGGGCACCTGGTGCTGTCCGGCAATGCCTGGATCAACCCGGTTGGCGCCGCTGGACGCATCGCCGGATTGCAGCTGCTCAGGCCCGACCGGATGCGGGTGATCGAGGGGCCGGACGGCTGGCCGGTGGCTTATGAGCACCAGGCTGGAGGGCGCAGGCAGCGCTTCGCCGCGACACCCGAGGAGGGGCCGGGGCTTTTGCATCTCAAGCTGTTTCATCCGCTCGACGATCATCTGGGCTTTGCGCCGCTGGAGGCGGCGCTGATGGCGCTGGATCTGCACAATGCGGCGATGAGCTGGAACAAGGCGCTCCTGGACAATTCCGCCCGGCCGTCGGGCGCGCTGGTCTACCAGCCCAAGGACGGCGGCAATTTGACGCCCGAGCAGTATCAGCGGCTGAAGGCCGAACTCGAGGACGGCTACCAGGGGGCGCGCCGCGCCGGGCGGCCGATGCTGCTGGAAGGCGGGCTCGACTGGAAGGCGATGGGGCTCACGCCCCGCGACATGGATTTCATCGAGGCCCGCAACGGCGCCGCGCGCGACATTGCCTTGGCGCTCGGTGTGCCGCCGATGCTGCTCGGCATCCCCGGCGACCTGACCTACGCCAACTACCACGAGGCCAACCGGGCCTTCTGCCGCCTGACCGTGCTGCCGCTGGTGGGCCGCACGGCGGCCGCGCTGACGGCCTGGCTGCAGCCGGTCTACGGCGCGGGACTGAAGGTCGACTATGACGCAGACCGGCTGCCGGGGCTCTCGGCCGAGCGCGACGCGCTGTGGGCGCGCGTCAGTGCGGCCGATTTCCTGACCGACGCGGAGAAGCGGGAAGCCGTGGGATATCAGCGTGTTGCGGGCTGAACCGGATTCGGCTCGGCAAGCGCCTGAATCAGAGTCTGAACGGCGGCTCACGGTGAAGCATGGAGACGCGGCAATGGCGGATATCGGTCCGGATCCTTCGATGCTGGCGATGCGGATCGCCGGCGCCCTGGCCGGGGCGCTGGTCTCGCTCGCCTACATGATGCCCAGGAGCGCGCGGGAAGCCGCGGCCCGGGCGATCGCCGGCGTGGTCTCGGGTCTCGTCTTCGGCGGCCCGGCGGGCGTGGCGCTGGCGCAGTGGATGGGCGTGAGCGGACTGCTGTCGCCCTCCGAGACCCTACTCACCGGCTCGGCGGCGGCCAGCCTGACGGTCTGGTGGGTGCTCGGTGCGCTGGCGCGGATTGCTGCGCGGACGGGGCGGGGACGGGATATCTAGGATTTCCCTGCGCTTTGACGGGCAAGGCGAGCGCGGAACCTCTGCCTCCCCCTTGAGGGGAGGCGGGCGATTGGCTCGGTGAAGCCGGGACAGAGCCGGTGGGGGGCACGACCTAACCATCTGCATCAGTGCTTGAGGCTTACCCCCACCCCAACCTGGCTCGCGTCACGTGCCGCTCCCCGTCCTGCGGACCCCCTCAGGGGGGAGGGGCTTAGCCCGCAAGCATCGCGAAACATCTCGAAGGATAGAACCATGACACCTGACTGGAGCGCATCCGGACGGCAGCACAAGCGTGTTGATCTGGCGCTGGAAGACGTGAGCGGCGACGGTAGTTTCTCGGGGTACGCCAGCCTGTTTGGCGCGGTCGATCTCGGCCGTGACGTGATCGAGCCCGGGGCCTTTGCCGCTTCCTTGAAGCGCCGGGGGGCGGGCGATGTGCGGATGCTGTTCCAGCACGATCCCGACCAGCCGATCGGCCGCTGGCTGTCGATCCGCGAGGATGCGCGGGGCTTGCATGTCGAGGGCAAGCTGTCGCTCGGCGTGGCCCGGGCGCGGGAAGTGCACGAGCTGATGAAATCCGGCGCGCTCGACGGTCTGTCGATCGGCTTCCAGACCATCCGCGCCCGCACCGAGGCCAAGGGCGGCGTGCGCCGGATCCTGAGCGCCGACCTCTGGGAGATCTCGGTGGTGACGTTTCCGATGCAGCCGGGCGCGCGGGTGACCGCGGTCAAGGCCGCGGGAGGTGCGCCGCTCACCGTGCGCGACCTCGAACGAAGGCTCACGCGGGATGCGGGGCTCTCCAGACGCCAGGCGCGCGGGCTGATTGCCCGCGGCCATGGCGGCCTTCCGGACCGGCGGGACGCCGGCCCGGAGGATCTCGAACGCCTGGAACGCAAGCTCAGAACCCTGACCGGGGCGCTGGCCGGTTCCGCCCCATTCCCTGACCTGACCCTGTCGAAAGGACGACCCATGACCACGCAGTTGAAAACCAAGACCGGGCGCGCGCCCGAAACCAAGAGCGTCGACGCCGATATCGCCGGCGCCTTCGAGGACTTCATGTCCGCGTTCGAGCACTACAAGCAGACCAACGAGCAGCGGCTCGCCGAGATCGAGCGCCGCGGCGGCGATGTGCTGTTCGAGGAAAAGATGACCCGGATCGACCAGGCGCTCGACGAGCAGAAGCGCACGATGGACGCGTTGCTCCTCAAGCGCGCCCGCCCGGACCTGGGGCGCGGCGGCGGCGGAGCGCCGAGCGCGGTGCGCCAGGCCTTTGACGCCTATGTGCGGCGCGGCGACGAGGCCGGGCTGCGCCAGGGCGAACTCAAGGCGATGTCGGCGGGCAGCGACCCTGACGGCGGCTACCTGGTGCCCGACGAACTCGACAGCGAAATCGGCCGGCGGCTCTCCGAGCTCTCGCCGATCCGTTCGATCGCGACGGTGCGGCAGGTCTCGGGCGCGGTGCTGAAGAAGCCGTTTGCGCTGAACGGGATGGCCACCGGCTGGGTGGGCGAGACCGACGCGCGGCCGCAGACGGCCTCGCCGCAGCTGACCGAGCTGCAGTTCCCCACCATGGAGCTCTACGCCATGCCGGCGGCCACTGCCTCGCTGATCGAGGATGGGGCGCTCGACATCGAGGGCTGGATCGCTGCCGAAGTGGAAGCCGCCTTCGCCGAGCAGGAGGGGGCCGCCTTCGTTGCGGGCGACGGAGTCAACAAGCCGCGCGGCTTCCTCGATTACCCCGACGTGGCGGAGAGCGCCTGGACCTGGGGCAGCCTCGGCCATATCGCGACCGGAATGGATGGCGGGTTCGGCACCGACCCGTCGGACCGGCTGGTCGAGCTGATCTATGCGCTGAAGGCCGGCCACCGGCAGAACGGCCGCTTCGTGATGAACCGCAAGACGCAGGCGCAGATCCGCAAGTTCAAGGATGGCGACGGCAACTATCTCTGGATGCCGCCGGCGGGCGCGGGGCAGGCGGCCTCGCTGATGGGCTTCCCGGTGGTCGAGGCGGAAGACATGCCCGACATCGCCACGGGCGCGCTGTCGATCGCCTTCGGCGATTTCCGCCGCGGCTATCTGGTGGTCGACCGGACAGGCGTGCGCATCCTGCGCGATCCCTATTCGGCCAAGCCCTATGTGCTGTTCTACACCACCAAGCGCGTGGGCGGTGGGGTGCAGAATTTCGAGGCGATCAAGCTGCTGAAATTCTCCGCCTGAGCCTCAGGACAAAGCTTCGAGACGAACTCTCTCCCGGACTTTCCGGGGGAGGGATCTGCACCCCCGCGCCAAAATCCCGGAGACCGCCATGACCCTGATTGAGACCGATCCGCCGCTCGCGGAACCGGTGACGCTTGCCGAACTGAAGGCGCATCTGCGCATCGATGCGGCCGACGAGGACGAACTGCTCGAAGGCCTGATCCGGGTTGCGCGCGCGCATCTCGAAGCGGTGACCGGCGTGGCGCTGATGAGCCAGGGATTCCGGCTGGCTCTCGACGACTGGCCGCGCGGCGGCGTGATTCAGCTGATGAGAACGCCGGTGCAAACCATTGACGCGATTCTGGTTTATGATGCCCAGGGCGAGCCGCAGAACCTCGCATTGTCCGCCATGCTGCTCGACGCCACCGCGCGGCCGGCGCGGCTGGTGATCCGCGAGCGGCCCAGGCCGGGCCAGCCGATCAACGGCATCGAGATCGAGTTCACCGCGGGCTTCGGCTCGGCGCTGGAAGTGCCGCCGGAACTCAAGCGCGCGATCCTCGTCCATGCCGCCCATCTCTATGAATTCCGCGGCGCGGTGACGCCGGACATGCAGCCGGCCGCCATTCCCGCAGGCTACGAACGGTTGATCGCGCCCTGGCTGAGGCGGGCATTGTGATGGGCGCGCTGTTTGTCGATCCGGGCCGGCTGAACGCGCGACTGTCGCTGGAGACGCCCGAGCAGGCGCCTGACGGGCAGGGTGGTGTCAGCGAGGGCTGGACGCCGGTGGCCTCTCTCTGGGGGCGGATCGAGCCGTTGCGCGCGAGCCCCGATGAAGTGGCCGGAGCGGCGGTCGCGGTGGTCAGCCACCGTGTCACCATCCGCCACCGCGAGGGCGTCGAGCACGCCATGCGGTTTGTGCACAGGGGCCGGGGTCTCGTCATCCGCGCCGTGCGCGATCCCGACGAGACCCGCCGCTACCTGGTCTGCGACTGCGAGGAGGTGATGTCATGAGCGCCAATGCGGTGCAGAAGGCGGTGGTCGAGCGCCTCGCCGGGGATGCCGGTGTCACCGCGATCATCGGGGCGGGCCGGATTTTCGACCGGCTGATCACCCGCGCCGAGCCGCCTTACCTGGTGCTGGGCGAAGCCACTGCCAGCGACTTCTCCACTGGCGACGGGTCGGGAAGCGAGCACCGGTTCGAGATCGAGGCCTGGAGCAAGGACAACGGCCGCAAGCAGGCGGCAGCGCTGGCGGACGCCGTGCGCACGGCACTGCATGACGCGGATCTCGCGCTCGAGGGCGCAGTGCTGATCAATCTGCGCCACGAACGCACGGTGAGCCGGCGCGCACCCAAATCCGGATTGCACGTGGCGCGGCTGAGGTTTCGCGCGGTGACCGAGCCGTGAGCGATGGCCGCTCCCCCAAATCACACTCTGAAAGGACACTTCCATGACGGCCCAGAAAGGCAAGGACCTGCTCGTCAAGATCGACGATGGCGGGAATTTCGTGACCATCGCCGGCCTGCGCGCAAGGCGGCTCGCGTTCAACGCGCAGGCGGTCGACATCACCGACGCCGAATCCGCCGGGCGCTGGCGCGAACTGCTGGGCGGGGCGGGCGTGCAGCGCGCGGCGCTGTCGGGCGGCGGGCTGTTCAAGGACCAGGCGAGCGACGCGCTGACCCGCGCGGTGTTCTTCGCCACCGAGATCCGCGCCTGGCAGGTGGTGATCCCGGCTTTCGGCACCGTCACCGGCCCGTTCCAGATCACCGCGCTCGAATATGCCGGGCGCCATGACGGTGAGATGACCTTCGAGATCGCACTGGAATCCGCCGGCGCACTCGTCTTCGCGGCCTTGTGAGGCGGCAATGGGCGTTCATCCCAACCGCCGCCGCGGCGAGATCGCGGCCACGTTCGACGGCGAGACGCGGCTGATGTGCCTGACTCTCGGCGCGCTGGCCGAACTCGAAAGCGCCTTCGGCGTGGGCAATCTCGCCGAACTTGCGGGCCGCTTCAAGGCGGGCCGGCTGTCGGCGGGGGATATCATCCGCATTCTCGGCGCCGGGCTTCGCGGCGCGGGCAACGCTTTCAGCGAAGAGGATGTTGCCGTCATGTCGGTGGAGGGCGGGGCGGCAGGCTTCGCCCGGATTGCCACCGAACTGCTGTGGGTGAGTTTTGGCGGCGCATTCGAGACTTCAAGCGCATCACCGGATCGGGAAGGATCACGGCCTGTCGCACCTCCGGGCAGGCCGGAAAACCCTCCCGGGCCGCAGGCGGCAGCGCGGTGACGGAGAGGACCCGGACGTTTTTCCCCTGGGCGTCCGTGATACGCTTCGGCCTCGCCCGCCTGCGGCTGACTCCACAAGCCTTCTGGCGCCTGAGCCTTGTCGAACTGACCGCGCTGATCGGCGCGGTAGACCTGCCCGAGATGGCGACGCGGCAGGGACTTGAAGCGCTGATGCTCAGTTTCCGGACACGAAAGAAAACAAGGAGCCCGCCAATGGTTGAAGAGCCGAACCTGAATGTGAGCGTCGAGCTCGATCTCAACGGCGCCGACCGGGCGCTCGACGAGCTCCGGGACAAGGCCGATGCCTTTGGCGGCGCGCTGTCCGGGGCCTTGAAAGCGGCCACCGTCGACGGCCGCAATCTCGACGATGTGCTGCGCACGCTGGGCGCGCGCATGGTGGGCATCGCGCTCGACACGGGCATGAAGCCGATCGAGCAGCTGATCAGCAGCTCGATCTCCGGCCTGACAGGCAGTCTGGGCCGGGTGCTGCCCTTTGCCCAGGGCGGCGTGCCGGGGCGGCCGACACCCTTCGCCGATGGCGGTGTGGTGGGCGGACCATCCTATTTTCCGATGCAGGGCGGCGAAGTCGGGCTGATGGGGGAAGCGGGCGCCGAGGCGATCCTGCCCTTGAGCCGCGGGCCTGACGGCAGGCTCGGCGTGGCCGCGGGCGGAAGCGGCCAGGCGGTCAACGTGACGTTTAACGTGACCACGCCGGATGCCCAGAGTTTTTCCAAATCCGAGGCGCAGATCACCGCCATGCTGGCCCGCGCGGTCGGTCGCGGCCGGCGCGGGCTGTGAGCGAAAGGGACGGCCATGACCAATGGTTTTCACGAAATTCGGTTTCCGTTGAGGCTCTCGCTCGGCGCCAGCGGCGGGCCGGGCCGGCGCACCGACATCGTGGCGCTGTCGAATGGCGGCGAGACCCGCAACGCGCGCTGGGCCGATGCGCGGCGGCGCTATGACGCGGGCACCGGCCTGCGCGGCCTGGAGGATCTCTACGAGCTCACCGCCTTTTTCGAGGCGCGGCGCGGCCAGCTTTACGGCTTCCGGTTTCGCGACCCGGTGGATCACGCCTCGGCGCCGCCGGGGCAGGCGATCAGGGCCACCGATCAGCTGATCGGCACGGGCGACGGGGTTCAGTCTGTGTTCGCGCTTGCCAAGACCTATGCCGACGCGGGCGGCGCAACGGTGCGCAGGATCGAAAAGCCCCTCGTCGGCAGTGTTGTCGTGGCGGTGGGCGGCGTGACCCTCGATCCGGACGACTATGCGGTGGACAGCGCCACCGGCCTGGTGACGATCATTGCGGGAATGGTTCCCGCGCCCGGAGCGCAAGTGACCGCAGGCTTCGAGTTCGACATTCCTGTGCGCTTCGACACCGACCGCATCGAGATCAGCCTGGCGGCGTTCAAGGCGGGGTCCGCGCCGAGCGTGCCTTTGATGGAGATCAAGCCATGAGAGACTTTCCCAATGCTCTCACGGACCACCTCGCCCGGACCGCAACCACCACCTGTCACGCCTGGCGGTTGACCCGCGCTGACGGGCTGGTGCTGGGCTTTACCGAGCATGACCATGATCTCGAATTTGGCGGCACGGTGTTTTCCGCCGCCACCGGGTTTCGCGCGAGCGACGTCGAGTCTGGTTTGGGTCTTGAGGCCGACGCCGCCACTGTGGCGGGCGCCTTTTCCGATGCGGCGATCAGCACGGACGATCTGGCGCTCGGGCGCTATGACGGGGCGCGGGTCGAGACCTTTCTGGTCAACTGGCAGAGCCCCGACGACCATGTGCTGCTGTCAACGCGCGAACTGGGCGAAGTGCGCAGCGCGGGCCCCGCCTTCGCGGTGGAACTGCGCAGCCTGGCGGCCAGGCTCGACCAGTCGCGCGGCCGGCTTTATGGCAGCCGCTGCGACGCCGATCTGGGCGACGGGCGGTGCGGCAAGGACATCTCGGCGCCGCCTTACAGGTTGAGCGGAGCAATCGTCGCGGTCACGGATGAGATGACGCTGATCGCGAGCGGGCTTGGCGAGCGGCCGGCAGGCTGGTTCGGCAATGGCCGCGTCAGGTTCATGACGGGGCCTCTGGGAGGGCTCAGCCTCGACATCTCGGCCCATGCTGTCGAGGCTGGCGGCGCGCGGCTTGACCTGTGGTCGCCGATGGCGCGGCTGCCATCGGCCGGCGACCAGATCGAGGTCACCGCGGGCTGCGACAAGTCGTTCGACACCTGTCGAGACAAATTCGACAACGTCCTCAATTTCCAGGGTTTTCCCTTCCTGCCTGGCAGCGATTTCGCCTATGGCTACGCCGATGCGGACACGGTGCATGACGGCCGTCCGATCGTCCCGTGAGCGGCGGCGAGCACGGCGCGCGCGTGGTCGCCGCGGCGCGGGCCTGGATCGGCACGCCCTACCGGCATCAGGGGGCGCGCAAGGGCGTGGGCTGCGATTGCCTCGGGCTGGTGCGCGGCGTCTGGGCAGAGATTGTGGGCCAGGAGGCCGAACAGCCCGGCGCCTATGCGCCCGACTGGGCCGAGCGCGGGCGCACAGACCGGCTGATGCTCGCCGCCCGCAGGCATTGCGGTCCAGCCATCCCGGTCTCCGAAGCGATGGCCGGAGACATAGTGCTGTTCCGCTGGCGCGCGGGGGTCTCGGCCAAGCATGCGGGCATTCTTTCGGGCCCGGATCACTTTATCCACGCCTATGAGGCGGCGGGCGTCACCGAAAGCGCGCTGGTTCCCGCCTGGCGGCGGCGGATCGCGGCGGTGCACCGGTTTCCGTCCCAACCCTGAGTCCCTTCATTTTACTTTCCTGAAAAGCGAGATCGCGACATGGCGATAATCCTCCTGCAGGTGGCGGGCGCGGCCCTCGGCAGTGCTTTCGGCCCGGTCGGCACGGCGATCGGTTCGGCCGTGGGCGCTGCGCTGGGCGGCATGATCGACACGAGCCTGATCAATTCCACGCGCACGATCCGTGGCCGGGGACTGAGCGGTGCGCGGATTCCGTCGGCGGACGAGGGGTCGCCGATCCTGAGGGTGCACGGCTCGATGCGGATCGCCGGCGCGCTGATCTGGGCGACGCGATTCGAGGAGACGGTGACGCGGGAGCGCCAGGGCGGCAAGGGCGGCGGTCCCAAGGTCGAGAGTTACAGCTATCACGCCAATTTCGCGCTCGGGCTGTGCGAGGGCCCGATCGCCATGATCCGCAGGGTGTGGGCCGACGGACGCGAGCTGGATCTCGAAAGCCTCGACATGCGGATTTACCGCGGCACGGCGACGCAATTGCCCGATCCGCTGATCGAGGCCAAGCAGGGCGCGGGCAAGGTTCCGGCCTGGCGCGGGCTTGCCTATGTGGTGTTCGAGCGGCTGCCGCTCGATGGTTTCGGCAACCGCATCCCGGTGCTGCAGTTCGAGGTGGTGCGGCCCGCGGGGCAACTGGAAACCGCCATCAAGGCGGTTGCGGTGATCCCCGGCGCCACCGAGCACGGCTACGCCACCACGCCGGTGCGCGAGACGCTGGGACCGGGCGCGGTGCGCCTGCTCAACCGCAACATGCGTCAGGCATCGACCGACTGGGCCCAGTCGATCGACGAGTTGCAGGCGCTGTGCCCGAACCTGACTTCGGTGGCGCTGGTGTCGTCCTGGTTCGGCGACGACCTGCGTGCAGGCCTTTGCCGTTTACGGCCTGGCGTCGAGGTGAGGAGCCGCTCGGGCGAGACGCGGCCCTGGAAGGTGGGCGGACTCAGCCGCGCCACCGCGCACCTGATCAGCAGCAATGACGGCGGCCCGGCCTATGGCGGCACGCCCGATGACAGGGCGGTGATCGAGGCGATCGCCGACCTCAAGGCGCGCGGGCTCACGGTGGTGCTCTATCCCTTCGTGCTGATGGATGTGCCTTCCGGCAACGGGCTGCTCGACCCGAATGGCGCTGCCGAACAGCCTGCCTATCCGTGGCGCGGCCGGATCACCGCGAGTCCGGCGCCGGGGCTGGCCGGGACCCCGGACGGGACGGCGGCGATGCGGACCGAGATCGAGGCGATGAGTGGCGGGATGGCGGCGGCGGATTTCACCGTTGCGGGAGACGGAATCTCCTGGGCCGGCGGAGACGAAGGCTATCGCCGCTTCGTGCTGCATCACGCGGCGCTCGCGCTGGCCGCGGTCGACGGATTTGTCATCGGATCGGAAATAACGGGCCTGACCCGGCTGCGCGACGAGACCGGCGCATTTCCCTTTGTCGAGGACCTGATCGCGCTGGCGGAAGACGTCAAGGCGATGCTGGGACCCGCCACCACGGTGACCTATGCCGCGGACTGGACCGAATATGCGGGCTACCGGCCGCCGGACGGTTCGGGCGACGTCTATTTCAACCTCGATCCGCTGTGGGCGCATCCTGCGATCGGCGCGGTCGGCATCGACAATTACATGCCGCTGAGCGACTGGCGCGACGGCGATCGGACAGCAGGCAATCCCGACGGGGCGGGTTTTGCCAATGATGCAGCCGCCATGGGCCGGGCAATTGCCGGCGGCGAGGGTTTTGACTGGTATTACACCGATGGCTCGGCGCGCGATGCCCGCGCCCGGCTGCCGATCACGGACGGGCTCATGGGCAAGGACTGGGTCTACCGGGTCAAGGATCTGAGAGGCTGGTGGCAGAACCAGCATCATGACCGCATCGCCGGCAGCGAGGCGGCTGTTGCGAGTCCCTGGGTTCCGGGCTCAAAGCCGCTCTGGTTCACCGAACTCGGCTGCCCGGCGGTCGACAAGGGCGCTTGCCAGCCCAATCTGTTTCCCGATCCGAAATCCTCGGAAGGTGCGCTTCCCTGGTATTCGACCGGCGCGCGCGACGATATGGCCCAGCGGGCGTTTCTCGAGTCCCATCTGGCGCACTGGTCCGGCCCTGCCAATGCCGGTGGCATGGTGGCGACGGATCATATCCATCTCTGGGCCTGGGACGCGCGGCCTTATCCGGCCTTTCCGCTGAGCGCGACTGTATGGTCGGACGGTCCCAACTGGCTGACCGGGCACTGGCTCAATGGCCGGCTCGGAAGCATGGCGCTCAAGGATCTGATCGCCGCGGTTCTGACGGACGCGGGGATGACGGGATTCGACGTCGACCGGGTTGACGGGCTGGCGACCGGTCACGTGATTTCAAGCCCGGCGTCGGCCCGCGCGGTGCTGGAGCCGTTGCTGCAGGCCTTTTCCATCGACGTGCGCGAAGGCCCCGGCGGGCTCGAATTCGCCTCGCGGCTGAAGCTCGGCGCAGCGCCGGTCGAGATCACCGCTGTGGCCGAGGTCAATGAAGGGCCGCTGTTTGAGGAGATCCGCGGCGAGACCGGCGAATTCGCCACCGAGGCGGTGGTGCTGTCGGCCGATCCGCTCAATGATTACGCTCCCGCCTCGGCGCGGTCGCGCAGGCTTGAGGGAGAGCCGCTGCGCCAGCAGGATCTGGCCCTGAGCCTGGCGCTGGACCCGGGCCTGGCGCGCATCACCGCCGATCAATGGCTGCACGACCACCGGCTGCAGCGCCGCCAGTTGCGCTTTGCCCTGCCGCCGCAGGCGGTCCGGTTGCAGCCGGGCGACATTGTCCGCTTTGCGCTGCCGGACGCGCCGCAGGGCCGCTTCCGCATCGCCCGGATCGAGGATGGCGCGATTCGCCGCATCGAGGCGGTGGCGCATGCGGGGGCAGCGTCGGGCGAGACGGGTGAAACGCTCGGACCCCGCGGTCCGAGCGACGCCAACGCTTATTTCGCGCCGGAGATCGTGTTTCTCGATCTGCCTGCGCTCTCCGGTACCGATGAAACCGGCTGGGCGAGGGCAGGCGCTCTTGGCAGGCCGTGGCGGCGGATGGTGCTGTCGAGTTCGGTGGAAGAGGAGGGCTATAGGGCACGGGTGACGCTGGATGCGCCGGCGAAAATCGGCGCGCTGGCTGCGGATCTGCCGCCGGGGGACGCCGAGGGAATGTTTGACGCGCGTGCGGCGCTGGAGGTCGATCTCGGCTTTGGCGGGATGTCGAGCGCCAGCCGGTTGGCGGTCCTGAATGACGCCAATGCGGCGGCCGTTCGCTCCCTGTCCGGTGTCTGGGAAGTTCTCCAGTACGAGGCCGCAGAAGAGATCGCGCCCGGGCGCTGGCGGCTGACAAACCTGCTGCGCGGGCAGGGCGGAACGGACGACGCCATGCGTGCAGGCGCGGTGGCTGGGGCCGGGTTTGTCGTGCTCGACGGTACGGTCCGGTCGCTCGGGCTGTCGCTCGAGGAAGCGGGACGCGCGCTCAACTGGATCGCGGAGGCGTCGGGCGGACCCGCGGGCGGCTTCGGGCCTGTTGCCTTTGCCGGCGGCGAGCGGGCGCTCACGCCGCTGTCGCCGGTGCATGTGAGGGCCAGGCGCGCGCCGGACGGGGTGATGGTGTCCTGGGTCCGGCGCGGCCGGATGTCCGCCGACAGCTGGACACCGGCCGAGATCGCCCAGGATGAAGGCTTCGAGCGCTACCGGATCGAGATTCTCGATGGCGGTTCGGTTGTCAGGGCCGCCGAGGCCGGAAGTCCGCAATGGCTCTATCCGGCCGGCGACGAACTTGCCGATTTCGGATCCGAACAGGCCTCGCTCACCGTGCGCGTGGCGCAAGCCGGAAGGCGCGTGCCCTGGGGCGTGGCGCGCAGGGCGACGCTTCACCTTTGATCACTCCCAACCTTGAAAGGACATTGCGATGACCGACATCAAACCCTGGTGGCAATCCAAGACGCTCTGGGGCGCCCTCGTCACGATCGGCTCGGCGGCCCTCGGCCTTGCCGGGCTCGACCTCGGCGACGCGGATCGCGAGGCCCTGATCGAACTGCTGACTTCGCTGGGCGCCGCCATCGGCGGGGTGATCGCGATTTTCGGCCGGATCAAGGCGAAGAGCCGGATCGGCTGAGGTTTTTGATGGTTGGTTCACGCCATCCCGCGTTTCCATTCATTTGCGGTTCAGGCAGGATCTTGTATCACTCGCTCCACGATGAAATGCGAACCGCTTCAGGGCTGATCATGACCATGAATATCCTCAGTATTGGCTTAATCGCCGCGCATGCCGCGACAATGGCGCCGGCGGCTGCCGTGCCGGTGGGGTCGTGGGCGCCCGAGGGCGCGGCGATCATCCGCGTCGCGGTCGATTGCTCCGGCGCTGCTTCCCAGGTGGTGGGCAGCACCGGCGGGCAGCTGCTGTCGGCATCGGCCAAGACCAGCGGCGGCCAGACCGTTTGCGAAATCACCGTTCTGGTGCCGGGCAGCGGCAATGAAAGACCGAAGAAAGTCACGGTCAGGGTGCCGCAGTAAGGCGCCGTTGGCTGCACCTCGAGTGCAAGCGTCCGGGCGGCATTGCTGGTGGGTAAACAGGAGCCGGGGCGTAGCGTCGCGCCCGGCGCGTGATACGATAGGGCGCGCCGAGTCCGATTGCGGGCAGGCGCGCTGACAGGGACAAAAGGCGGGGACGGCTCACGTGCGCATACTGATTGTCGAGGATGACAAGGATCTCAATCGCCAGCTCAGCGACGCGCTGGTCGAGCAGGGCTATGTGGTTGACCGCGCCTATGATGGCGAGGAAGGCCATTTTCTGGGCGACACCGAGCCCTATGATGCGGTGATCCTGGATATCGGCCTGCCGGAGATGGATGGCGTCACGGTGCTGGAGAAATGGCGCGCAAATCAGCGCGTCATGCCGGTGCTGATCCTGACGGCGCGCGACCGCTGGAGCGACAAGGTGGCGGGCATTGATGCGGGCGCCGACGATTACGTGACCAAGCCGTTCCATGTCGAGGAAGTGCTGGCGCGTATCCGTGCCCTGATCCGCCGCGCCTCCGGGCACGCGTCCTCGGAGATCACCTGCGGCCCGGTCAAGCTCGATACCAAGGCGTCGAAAGCCAGCGTCGACGGCGTCACGCTGAAACTGACCAGCCATGAATTCCGGCTTTTGTCCTATCTCATGCATCACATGGGCGAGGTGGTGTCGCGCACCACACTGGTCGAACACATGTATGACCAGGATTTCGACAGGGATTCCAACACCATCGAGGTGTTTGTCGGCCGATTGCGCAAGAAGATCGGCGTCGACATGATCGAGACCGTGCGCGGACTGGGCTACCGCATGATCCCGCCCGAGGGCGCCGACGACGGCACGGCCGGATGAAGCAGGGCTCGCTCACCGCGCGTGTTCTGCTGTTTGCGTCGGTGTGGGCGGTCATCGCGCTTGTTGCCATCGCCATCGTGATTTCGCAGCTTTACCGGGCCGGCAGCGAGCGTGCCTTTGGCGATCTGTTGCGCGCCCATCTCAACAGCGTCATCAACGCGGTGTCGATCAATGCTAACGGGCAGCTGTCGGGCAATCCGCAACTGGGCGATCTGGTGTTCGACCAGCCCGGCAGCGGCTGGATCTGGCTGGTGGAACCGCTCGGCGCGCTTGACGGCCCGAGGCTGGCCTCGATCTCTGTCGGAGACATGGTGATTGCGCCGCCCAGCATCGAGGCGCTGCCGTTCAACGAGCGCTATCAGCGCACCTATCCGGCTGTCGACGCCGCGGGCAACAGGCTGGAAATCATCGAGACCGAAGTCGAACTCGACGCCGACGGCCATGCCGCGCGCTTCCGGGTGGGTGGAAATCGGGCGGTGCTGGAAGCCGATATTGCTGCGTTTTCGGGAAATCTCTATCTTGCGCTGGCGCTGTTCGGCATCGGCAGTCTGCTCGTCAACGCGGTCGCCATTCTTTATGGACTGCGGCCGCTCGACCAGGCGCGGCAGGCGCTGGGCCGCATTCGAGCCGGCGAGGCGCAGCAGGTTGATGGCGCGTTTCCGCGCGAGATCGCGCCGCTGGCGGGCGAGATCAATGCGCTGATTGAAGCCAACCATCGCGTGGTCGAGCGGGCCCGCATGCAGGTCGGCAATCTGGCGCATTCGCTCAAAACCCCGATCGCCGTGCTGATCAACGAATCCCGCGACATGAGCCCGGCGCATGCCAAGCTGGTCCGAGCTCAGGCCGAGACCATGCAGGCGCAGGTGCAGACTTATCTCGACAGAGCCCGCATCGCCGCGCAGCGCGGCAGCGTGCTCGCCCGCACCGAGGCGGCCCCGGTGATCGAGCGGCTGGTCCGGGTGATGGCGAAACTCAACCGCGACCTGGATTTTTCCACCGACATCGAGCCGCGCGACGCGGTGCTTGCCATGGAAAGCCAGGATCTGGAGGAAGCGCTTGGCAACCTGGTCGAGAATGCCGCCAAGTTTGCGCGGAAGAGCGTTGTCGTCCGGTTGCGCCGGATCCCGGATTCCCAAGGCCAAAGACCAGCGTACCGGATCGATATTGATGACGACGGGCCGGGTCTCGATGAAGCTGGCATGACGGAAGCCATGAAGCGTGGCCGAAGGCTTGACGAATCCAAGCCCGGAACCGGGCTGGGCCTGTCCATCGTCGGCGAGATCGCGTCCGAGTACAAGGGCGGCTTTGCGCTTGCCCGGGCACCGTCGGGCGGATTGTCGGCGCAACTCACCGTCCCGGCGCTGATTGCGGAGGGGTGAGGTGCAGCGTTTTGGCCACAATGCGGCCACAGGAACGAAGCACAAAGATGTGCGTTATGGTTTCAGGCGCCACAGCAGGCGTTGCACCTGGCGCTTGTAGAGTAGGGATGAGGGTATGGCATTTGCACTTTCAAGCTTGGCGAAGCTGAGTTTTCTCGCAGGCCTGTCGGCCGTTGTTGCGGGCTGCACCAGCATGGGCGGAGCGCAGCCCCTGTCGTTCGGACCGGTCCAAGCCCCGAAGATCGGCGGCAGCGACGCGATCCTTGTCTCGCTCAATGGCGGCCTCCTGCCGCAGGAGACCATCAGCGGCCTGAGCACGCCGGACCAGCTGCGCGCCCTGTCAGCCGAGTATCAGGCGCTTGAGAAGGCTCCGCTTGGCCAGAAGGTCGCCTGGAGGAGCCCGTCAAGCGGTGCGTCCGGAGAGGTGTCCGCAGGCACGCCCTATCAGGTGGGGCAACAGAACTGCCGGCAATACACCCACTCCGCCACGATCAACGGTTCGGCGGTGCAGCGCCAGGGCGCTGCCTGCCGCAATGAAGACGGCAGCTGGACGCCGCTCGGCTAGATTCCCCATGCAGTTTGATCGGTGTCATTGTTTTGCCTGTCATGGGGCCTATGCCTCGTGTCCGGCGCAAGGTGGCTTGCGGTCGGGGCGCGACCAATCGCCCCAATTTCCCTTTCAGCGCCGATTGCTGTTGGAAAACAAACAATGCTCGGATATTGAAGCCACATGTTGTTCTGGGTAATCATAGCCGTCATGACCGCCGCAACGACCCTGGCCCTGCTTGGGCCGGTGGCCCGCGCACGCAAAGCCGCTTCTGCCACGCCTGAATCGCACGATGTCGAGGTCTACCGCGATCAGTTGATAGAAGTTGACCGCGACCTAGCCGATGGGCTGGTCGAGCCGGTTCAGGCCGAAGTGGCGCGCACCGAAATCTCCCGGCGCCTGCTTGCGGCAGCGCGCAAGAGCGAAGCAGCGGATGCGGATGCTGCCGGCGCCGACAATTCGAAGCTCCGCCGCGCTGTGGCCATTGCGGTCGTCCTCTTCATGCCTGTGGCCGCCATCACTGCCTATATCGAACTTGGACGGCCCGATCTGCCGCAACTGCCGCTGGCGGCCAGGCTGCAGGCCGAACCGCAATCGACCGATATTGCCATGCTGATTACGCGGGCTGAACGGCATCTGGCGGCAAACCCCAATGATGGCCGCGGCTGGGATGTGCTGGGGCCGATCTACATGCGCACAGGACGATTCGATGATGCGGTTGCGGCGCTGCAGAAGGCGATCGCGCTTCTGGGGCCATCACCCGAGCGGCAGGCGAGCCTCGGCGAGGCCCTGTTTTCCGCCGCGGGCGGCGTTGTCACGGAACAGGCGAGCCTGGCGTTCCAGACCGCGCGCGAGCTTGATCCGGCCGATCCGCGACCACGGTTTTACCTGGCTTTGGCTCTGGCGCAGGCAGGCAAGACCACGGAAGCCCGCGCGGCGTTTTCCGGCATGCTGAAAAGCGCCCCTGAAGGCGCGCCCTGGATCCCGGCTGTGCAAAGCCAGATCGCTGCGCTGCAGACAGACGTGGGATCCGCGGTCCCCGGCAACCCTTCCGCAGCCGATATTGCCGCCGCGCAGAACATGAGCCCGGAAGATCGCCAGGCGATGATCGGCGCGATGATCGACAGGCTGGCGGCCAAGCTCGCCGACAATCCCAACAATATCGAAGGCTGGCTGCGGCTGGTGCGGTCCCATGCTGTGACCGGCAACCGTGACGAGGCGCAAGTGGCGCTGGACAAGGCCTTTGCGGTGTTTGCGCCCTCCGGGTCCGAACGCCAGGCCTTGAATGCGCTCGCCAATGAGCTCGGGCTGATTGCCTCGCCAACGCTCGGCGGTGTCCCGGTGGCGCCTGCAGCCCCAGCCGCCCCGCAGGCGCCCAGCCAGCCATCCGCGGCTGCGAAGACCCCTTTCATCCTGCCAGGTACACGTGCTGACGCTGCGCCTGACGCAGACAGGGGCGAGGCCCGGACCTCCGGCGAGACTGCTTCGGCACCGCCGGGCGGACCAACCCAGGCTGATATCGCCGCCGCGGCAAACATGTCGCCCGCTGATCGCACCGCGATGATCCGCGGGATGGTGGAATCACTGGACGCCAAGCTCACCGAAAACCCGGACAATATCGAGGGCTGGCTGCGCCTGGTGCGCTCCTATGCAGCACTGGGAGACCGCGCGGCTGCCGGACAGGCGCTCGTGCGCGCCAGCGATGCGTTTCCGGGCGACAGCGAGGGCGGCCGTCAATTGGCCGGGCTTGCAGCACAGCTTGGACTTGAACCTGAGGCAGAGGGCCAATGACCCGCAAACAGAAACGATTGGCGATCATCGCCGCCGGCGCGGTGTTTCTGGCCGGCGCCGCGGCTCTGGTGACATCGGCGCTGCGCGAACAGATCGTGTTCTTCAATTCCCCCACTGATGTGCTGGCCCAGCATGTGGCGCCCGGGACCAGGGTGCGGCTCGGCGGTCTGGTCGAGAAGGGGTCGGTTGAGCGCGGCGAGAATTCCGCCGTCACCTTCCAGGTCACCGACACCAGCGCATCGGTCAAGGTGCGCTATGTCGGCATTCTGCCGGACCTGTTCCGCGAAGGGCAGGGCGTGGTGACCGAGGGTGTGTTTTCCCAGGATGAAGGCACGTTCCTGGCCGATTCGGTTCTGGCCAAGCACGATGAGAACTACATGCCGAAGGAAGTCGCCGATTCTCTCAAGGCGCAGGGCGTCTGGCAGGATGGTGACCCCACACCGGGCGTCGGCACGCAAACGCAATAGGCCGCGCCTGCGCGGTCAAAGGCCCGAAACAATGGGCTATTGAAGCTTAGG
Source organism: Hoeflea sp. (assembly GCF_014359905.1). Taxonomy (GTDB): domain Bacteria; phylum Pseudomonadota; class Alphaproteobacteria; order Rhizobiales; family Rhizobiaceae; genus Hoeflea. The sequence continues at coordinate 32,144 of NZ_JACIYP010000001.1, forward strand.
GAGGTGAGGACGTCATGATCACAGAAATCGGCCATTTCGCTCTTGTCCTTGCGCTGGCCACGTCGATTGTCCAGTCCTTTGCGCCGCTGATCGGCGCGCGCCGCCGTGATGCGGGGCTGATGGCCATCGGTCCGGTGGCGGCCCTCACTTCGGTAACGCTGGTGGCGATTGCGTTTTCCGCGCTGACCTATGCCTATGTGACCTCGGATTTCTCCGTCCTCAACGTGGTCGAGAACTCGCACTCCCTGAAGCCGATGCTCTACAAGGTCACCGGCGTGTGGGGCAATCACGAGGGCTCGATGCTGCTGTGGGTGCTGATCCTGACGCTGTTTTCGTCGCTGGTGGCGCTGTTCGGGCGCAATCTGCCTGACACGCTGAAAGCCAATGTGCTCTCGGTTCAGGCCTGGATCACAGTCGCCTTCCTGCTTTTCGTGCTGCTGACGTCCAATCCGTTCATCAGGCTCGATCCGGCGCCCGTGGAAGGCAATGACCTCAACCCGATCCTGCAGGACATTGGTCTCGCGATTCATCCGCCGCTGCTCTATCTCGGCTATGTCGGATTTTCGATCTCGTTCGCCTTCGCCATCGCCGCGCTGATCGAGGGCCGCATAGACGCCGCCTGGGCGCGCTGGGTGCGGCCGTGGACGCTGACCGCCTGGATCTTCCTCACCGCCGGCATCTCGATGGGCAGCTACTGGGCCTATTACGAGCTCGGCTGGGGCGGCTGGTGGTTCTGGGATCCGGTTGAAAACGCCTCCTTCATGCCCTGGCTGGTGGGTACGGCGCTGTTGCATTCGGCGCTGGTGATGGAAAAGCGCGAGGCGCTGAAGATCTGGACGGTGCTGCTTGCCATCCTGACCTTCTCGTTTTCGTTGCTGGGCACCTTCCTGGTCCGTTCCGGCGTCCTGACATCGGTGCATGCCTTTGCCACGGATCCCGAGCGCGGCGTGTTCATCCTGGGTATTCTGGTGATCTTCATCGGCGGCGCGCTGGCGCTGTTCGGCCTTCGCGCAGGCACCCTGAAGGCCGGCGGCATGTTCGCGCCGATTTCGCGCGAGGGCTCGCTCGTTCTCAACAATCTGTTCCTGACGACGGCAGCGGCCACGGTGCTGATCGGCACGCTCTACCCGCTGCTGCTTGAAGCCGCGACCGGCACCAAGATCTCGGTCGGCGCGCCGTTCTTCAACCTCACTTTCGGTCCGCTGATGGTGCCGTTGTTGATGGCGGTGCCGTTCGGGCCGCTGCTCGCCTGGAAACGCGGCGATCTGGCGGGCGCTGCGCACCGGCTCTATTTCGCCATCGGCGCGTCTCTGCTTGTGGGTCTTGGCGTGGTGTTCGTTCAGACCGGCGCTCCGGTTCTGGCCGGTCTCGGCATTGCGCTCGGCATGTTCCTGATCTTCGGCGCGTTCACGGATCTGGCCTTGCGCGCCGGCATTGGCCGGGTCACTCCAGGCGTCGCCTGGAGCCGTCTGTCCGGCCTGCCGCGCTCGGCCTTCGGCTCGGCGTTGGGGCACATGGGGCTGGGCGTAACGGTGATCGGGGTGGTCATGGCGAGCATCTTCTCGACCGAAACCGTGGTCGCCATGAAACCCGGCGACACCGCCACGGCTGGCGGCTACGAGCTGCATTTCGATGGCATCCGCCAGTATGACGGTCCGAACTACGAGGCCCAGTCCGGCGAGTTCACGGTGTCGCGCGGCGGCGTCGAAGTGGCCAAGGTGGCCTCGGCCAAGCGCTTCTACCAGGCGCGCGGCATGCCCACCACCGAGGCCGGAATCCTGACCTTCGGCGCAAGCCAGCTCTACATCGCGCTCGGCGATCCGGAGTCCAATGGCGGGCTTGTGGTGCGGATCTGGTGGAAATCCTGGGTCACCTTCATCTGGTACGGCACCGTGCTGATGGTGCTCGGCGGCGTGCTGTCGCTGTCGGACCGCCGCTTGCGGATCGGCGCGCCCAACCGGGCCCGTTCCAACAAGCCGGCCAGGAAACCCGCCGAGGCCGCGGCATGAAAACGCTGCGCCAGGTCCTGACCGCATTTGCGCTGATGCTGGCCATGATCGCGCCGGCGGCCGCTTACAATCCGGACGAAGTGCTGGACGACCCGGCGCTGGAGGCGCGGGCGCGGTCGCTGTCGCTCGAATTCCGGTGCCTGGTGTGCCAGAACCAGTCGATTGACGATTCCAACGCCGAACTGGCCCGCGATCTCAGATTGCTGGTGCGCGAACGCCTGGTGGCTGGCGACAGCGACGAGGAGGTGATCAGTTATGTTGTCTCCCGTTATGGCGAATTCGTGCTGCTCAAGCCGCGCTTTAGCATGCAGACCCTGCTGCTGTGGGGCGCACCGGCGGCAATTCTCGTCATTGGCGCTGCCGTGATGGTGATGAATGGCCGCAGCCGAAGCAGGGCCGCCGCCGCATCGCCGGGCAATGACGCGCTCTCCACCGCCGAGCGGGCCGAACTCGCGAAACTGTTGAAAGACCGTGAGCAGCATTCCTGATAGAACCGATCCTGACGTTTTAACGGAAGGAGCAGGACATGGCGGCACACACGATCAGGGCGGAATTTGAAGGCCATTCCGGCGCGACACTGGCTGCACGGCTCGACATGCCCGCAGGCGCGATCCGTGCCTGGGCGCTGTTTGCCCATTGCTTCACCTGCTCCAAGGACACGCTGGCGGCCCGGCGGATCTCGGGGGAACTGGCGCGCGCCGGCATTGCCGTGATGCGATTTGATTTCACCGGACTCGGTTCAAGCGACGGCGAATTCGCCTCGACCAATTTCTCCTCCAATATCGAGGATCTGCGCGCCGCCGCGGAGTGGCTGGCCGAGCACCATGAAGCGCCGGAAATCCTCGTCGGACACTCGCTCGGCGGCGCCGCAGTGCTGGCGATTGCCGGCGAGCTGGCTTCGGTCAGGGGGGTGGTCACGATCGGCGCGCCCGCGGAAGCGAGCCATGTGATCGGCAATTTCGGCGGCCATGTCGACGAGATCCGTGCCGAGGGCGAGGCGGAGGTCACGCTGGGTGGACGCCCCTTCACCATACAGCGCCAGTTTGTCGAAGACCTCAACGCATCCAGCCTGGCCGACAAGATCCGGCAGATGAAGAAGCCGCTGCTGGTGCTGCACGCGCCGCGCGACGAGGTGGTGGGCATCGACAACGCCTCCGCGATCTTCACCGCCGCCAGGCATCCCAAGAGCTTCGTCTCGCTCGATGATGCCGATCATCTGCTGACCGGCGAGGCTGACGCCACTTATGTGGCCAGCGTGATCGCATCCTGGGCGTCGCGTTATCTGCCTGCCGATGCCGCCCGCCAGGAGGACGCGCCGGTGGAGGACGTGGTCGCTGCCGAAACCGGGCAGGGCAGGTTCCAGGTCGCAGTGCATGCCGGGCTTCACAGGTTCCTGGCCGATGAGCCGACCGATGTCGGCGGGTCAGACACAGGCCCGTCGCCCTACGACCTGATATCTGCGGCGCTCGGCGCCTGCACCGCCATGACTCTGCGCATGTATGCGGCGCACAAGAAGATCGAGCTCGGCTTGGTGACGGTCATGGTCCGGCACAACAAGGTGCATGCCAAGGACTGTCTCGAATGCTCCAGCGATGAGAAGGCGGGCAGCGGCAATATCGACCGCTTCGAGCGGGTGATCTCCATCGATGGCGGTGCGCCCGACGGCCTTGCCGGCAAGATCGCCGAGATCGCAGGCAAATGCCCGGTTCACCGCACGCTCGAGCACACAGCCAAGGTGATCACAACGGTCAAGTGACTTGCGAAAAATGCCAATTGCGGCAAGGACATGGCGGTCAACATTACAAAGGTTTAATGAACTGGAAAGCTTGCAGTAAGCGACAACGCCCTATGTGTAGCCTCAAGAGCCGATCAACGGCTTTGCTGACAAAGATGAGGTAGATACATGTCGAACACCCCCCGCAAGCTTTCCAAAGGTTTCTTGTCCACGACAGCGATTGCCGGTCTCGCTGCCGCGATGCTCGCCACGGGCGTGCCCGCGCCGGTTTCCGGCGCCTTTGCAGATGCCGTGCGCGTGGAAGCGCCGCAGGCTCCGAGTTTTGCCGATGTGGTTGAAGCCGTCTCGCCCGCCGTCGTTTCCGTTCGCGTTCAGGCCGAAGTCAAGCCGGTTTCCAATGACGGCCCGTTCAGCTTCGACTTCAACGGACGTGGCTTTGAAGACCTGCCGGACGACCACCCGATGAAGCGCTTCTTCGATCAGTTCGGCCGCGGCTTCGGCGAACAGCCGGGCCGGGAAGACCGCCGGGCTGAACGCGACCGTCGCGGTCCCGGCATGAAGGACCGGCCAGGCCGGGTTCGTCCGGTGAGCCAGGGCTCGGGCTTCTTCATTTCCGAAGACGGCATGCTGGTCACCAACAACCATGTGATTGGCGAGGGCTCCGCCTTCACCGTGATCATGGATGACGGCACCGAGCTTGACGCCAAGCTGATCGGCCGCGACAGCCGCACCGATCTGGCCGTGCTCAAGGTCGAGGAGAACCGCAAGTTCACCTATGTTGATTTTGCCGATGATTCCAAGGTCCGCATCGGCGACTGGGTGGTGGCCGTTGGCAATCCGTTCGGTCTTGGCGGCTCAGTGACCGCAGGCATCGTCTCGGCCCGCGGCCGTGACATCGGCGCCGGTCCCTACGACGATTTCATCCAGGTGGACGCCGCCGTCAACCGCGGCAATTCGGGCGGCCCGACCTTCAATCTCAATGGCGAAGTGATCGGCATCAACACCGCGATCTTCTCGCCCTCGGGCGGCAATGTCGGCATTGCCTTTGCCATTCCGGCCAGCACGGCCCGCTCGGTGATCAGTGACCTGATCGAAAGCGGTTCGGTGGAGCGCGGCTGGCTTGGCGTGCAGATCCAGCCGGTCACATCCGACATTGCCGAATCTCTCGGTCTTGCCGGTTCGGACGGCGCACTGGTGGCCGAGCCCCAGGAAGGCACGCCTGCCGAGAAGGCCGGCATCAAGGCCGGTGACGTGGTCACCGCCGTCGATGGCGACACGGTCAAGGGACCGCGCGAACTGGCCAAGATGATAGCTGCAATGGATCCGGGCAAGTCCGTGGAAATCACGCTGTGGCGCAATGGTAAGAGCGAGACCGTGAAGGTCGAACTGGGATCGCTTCCCACCGACGTGGCGGCAGCGACACCCGATGAGGATGCCGAACCCTCGGCGCCCCAGGCCGAAGCAACGCTCGATGATTTCGGACTGACCGTGGTTCCCGCCGAAACCGGATCCGGCCTGGTCATCACCTCGGTTGAACCCGACAGCGCCGCCGAAGAGCGCGGCCTGCGTGCCGGCGATGTCATCATCGCCGTCAACAACCAGGAGGTCTCCAGCTCCTCGGATGTGGTGAGCATCATCGACGCCGCAGCCAAGGACGGCCGCAAGGCAGCCCTGTTCCAGGTCGAAAACGAGAACCGGTCGCGCTTCGTCGCGCTGCCGATCGACCAGGGCTGAGCCTGGTTCAACCAACCCGTCCGGCGGCATGCCAGTCATGCCCCGGATGGTCAAACGCGGCGGGCTGTCCCCCTTTGTCCCGCCGCGTTTTCGTGTCCGGACATCGGACGATCTCCCGTGGCCGGGAGCGCCGCGCAGCCCGCAGGATGCAGGGAGATCGCTGTGAAATCTCAAGAGAATGCATGTACGCTGTCGCGCAAACCAGTTCATGTGAGCGCGACATGCGCTAGAGTAAGCCCATGAAGATTCTCATCATCGAAGACGATCTGGAAACGGCTGCCTATCTGTCCAAGGCCTTTCGCGAGGCCGGGATCACCGTCGACCACGCCAGCGATGGCGATTCGGGCTATTTTCTTGCCTCCGAGAACAGCTATGACGCATTGGTGGTCGACCGCATGCTGCCCAAACGCGACGGCCTGTCGATCATCGCCGAACTGCGCAGCCATGGCGATGACACGCCGGCGCTGATCCTGTCGGCGCTGGGCCAGGTCGACGACCGGGTCACCGGCCTGCGCGCCGGCGGAGACGATTATCTGACCAAGCCCTATGCCTTTTCCGAACTTCTGGCGCGGATCGAGGTGCTCGGGCGCCGCAAGGGTGGACGCGAGCAGGAGACCACCTACCGGGTCGGCGATCTTGAGCTTGACCGGCTCAGCCACGAGGTCCGCCGCGCCGGGCAGCCGATCCCGCTGCAGCCGCGCGAGTATCGCCTGCTTGAGTATCTGATGAAGAATGCCGGCCAGGTGGTGACCCGCACCATGCTGCTTGAGCATGTCTGGGATTATCATTTCGATCCGCAGACCAATGTCATCGACGTGCACATTTCCCGGTTGAGATCAAAGATCGAGAAGGATTTCGGCGAACCCCTTCTGCGCACCGTGCGTGGCGCCGGCTACATGATGAAAGCCGGAGGATAACCGGCCATGTCCCGGCTGCGCGCCATGCTCTCGACGACGGCTGTCCGGCTGTCTGCGCTGTATCTCGGTCTGTTCGCGCTCTGCGCCGTCGCCCTGGTGTTCTATGTCACCGCCATATCCGAGGGCATGCAGCGCGACCGCACCCAGAATGCCATTGCCGATGAGCTGCGCATCGTTGCGAGCGCCTATCGCCGCGGCGGGGTGGCCGGTCTTGTCAGGGCCATCGAGCGCCGTTCGCGCCAGCCCGGGGCGAATCTCTACGCCATCGCCATGCCGACCGGGGATCTGATCGCCGGCAACATCGCGGCACTTCAGCCCGGTGTGCTGGACCAGGAGGGCTGGACCACGCTGCCGTTCCGCTATCAGCGCAACGGCGACACCGCAGAGGAGCAGCACCGCGCACTGGCCCAGGTGGTGTTCCTGCCCAACGGCATGCGGCTGATGGTGGGCCGCGACATCGGCGAGCGCGAACAGGTGCGCGGCCTGGTGCGCCAGGCTCTGGTGATCGCGCTGGCGATCATGTTCGCCGGCGCCCTGGCGATCTGGTTCTTTGTCGGCCGTCGCGCGCTCCGGCGCATCGACCACATGTCGGAGGCCAGCAAGAAGATCCTCGCCGGCGACCTCGGGCAACGCCTGCCGGTCAACGGCTCGGGGGATGAATTCGACCGGCTGAGCCTGTCGCTCAACGCCATGCTGGGCCGCATCGAGCGGCTCAACGAAGGTTTGAGGCAGGTGTCCGACAACATCGCCCACGATCTCAAGACGCCGCTGACCCGGCTCAGGAACCGTGCCGAAGCAGCCCTTGCAGGCGACGGTGGCGGTGAAGCACACCGCGAAGCGCTCGAGCAGATGATTGCCGACAGCGACCAGTTGATCCGTACCTTCAATGCGCTGTTGATGATCAGCCGGGTGGAAGCTGGGTCGTCAACCGCGCAGATGAGCGATGTCGATCTGTCGGGGCTGGCGTCGGACGCAGCCGAACTCTACGAGCCGCTGGCCGAGGAGCAGGGCATCAGGCTGATCGCGCGAATCGAGCCAGGCATCACCATCCGCGGCAACCGCGAACTCCTGGCCCAGGCGCTGTCGAACCTGATCGACAATGCCGTCAAATATGCGGATGGCGGTTCTGCGCCGGAGATTGCCGTGACGCTGACCCGGTCACGCGGCGAGGTGCGGCTTTCGGTGACCGACAACGGTCCCGGCATTCCCGAGGACCGCCGGGAGGATGTGGTCAAGCGCTTCGTCCGGCTCGACGAAAGCCGTTCGAAACCCGGCACAGGGCTTGGATTGAGCCTTGTACAGGCGGTGGCGGCACTGCATGGTGGGACATTGCAGCTCCAGGACGCATCGCCGGAGGCACGGGACAATCCCGGCCTCGCCGTGATCATGGTGCTGCCGGGGGAGAAATGAACGACACGCCAGGCCCGGGACCGCTTTCCGGATTGAAAGAAAGCCCGATCCGCGCGCCGTCGGCCGCCGCTGCCAGGTCGGTCGCAGCCGACCTCAAGCCGCTTGCCACGGATCATCCCGAAATTGCCGAAGTGCTTTCAGGCGACAGCCCGGCGCGGGATTTTCTGATCGCAGCGCTGGCTCTGTCGCCGTTCCTGCGCGAAACCGTGATCGCCGATCCGAAGTCGCTGGCGCTGGTGCTGTCGCAGCCCTGCGCCAAGATCCTGGCCCACACTATTGCAGCAGCCCGCGACTGCTGGCGAGATGCCGACGGGGCGTTGTGCAGTGAAGCAGACCTGATGCGGGGTCTGCGCCGGGCCAAGCGGCGGATTTCGCTGACGCTGGCCCTCAATGACCTTTCCCGCCAGATCGATGCGCGCCACACGACGGTGGCCCTGAGCGATCTCGCCGACGCGACGCTGGGCGCCGCCTTCGATCATCTGCTGCGCGCCGGCCATGATGCGGGCAAGCTCGCGCTGCCCGATCCGGACAAGCCTTGCGACAGGTCCGGCCTGATCGTGCTCGGCATGGGCAAGCACGGCGCGCGCGAGCTCAACTATTCCTCCGACATCGACATCGTGGTGTTTTTCGATCCCGAGGCCGGTATCGTCAAGGACAGCGACGAGGCGACCGATGTGTTCGCCCGCATGGTGCGGCGGCTGGTGCGGATCATGCAGGAGCGCACCGGCGACGGCTATGTGTTCCGCACCGATCTGAGGCTCAGGCCCGATCCGGGGTCGACGCCGCTGGCCTTTCCGCTCGATGCGGCGCTGAATTATTACGAAAGCCGCGGCCAGAACTGGGAGCGGGCGGCCTTCATCAAGGCGCGGCCGGTGGCGGGCGATCTTGACGCGGGCGAGCGCTTCCTCAAGGAATTGGTGCCCTTCGTCTTCCGCAAATACCTCGATTTCGCCGCCATTTCCGACATTCACTCGATCAAGCGGCAGATCCACGCCCATCGCGGCTTTGGCGACATCGCGGTCAAGGGCCACAATGTCAAGCTCGGCCGCGGCGGCATCCGCGAGATCGAGTTCTTCGTCCAGACCCAGCAGCTGATCGCTGGCGGCCGCATGCCGCGGCTGAGGATGCGCCGCACCGACGAGATGCTGGTGGCGCTCGCGCGCGCCCGCTGGATCGACCCGGCGACGGCCCGGACGCTGGCGGAAAGCTACTGGTACCTGCGCGATGTGGAGCACCGGATCCAGATGGTGCGCGACGAGCAGAGCCACACGCTGCCCGAAAGCGAGGCGGAGCTCGCACGCATCGCGCTGATGATGGGCGAGGCGAGCACGGCAAGCTTCGGCAAGACCTATGTTGCGGTTCTCACCAAGGTGGAGCAGTGCTACGCCGAGCTGTTCGAGAAGGAAGCGGGGCTGTCGGGCGGCATCGGCAATTTGGTGTTCACTGGCGACGATGACGACCCAGGTACGCTCAAGACGCTTGCCGAACTCGGTTTCGAGCGGCCCTCGGACATTTCCCGCATCATCCGCACCTGGCATTACGGCCGTTACCGCGCCACCCAGTCGGTGGAGGCGCGCGAGCGGCTGACCGAACTGACGCCGGAGCTGCTCCGGGTGTTCGGCGCCACCAAGCGCGCCGACGAGGCGCTGATCCGCTTCGACGCGTTCATTGCCGGACTGCCGGCGGGCATCCAGCTGTTTTCGCTGATCGGCACCAATCCCGGCCTGTTGTCGCTGATGGTCACGATCATGGCGGCTGCCCCGCGGTTGGCCGAGATCATCGCCCGCAAGCCGCATGTGTTCGACGGCATGCTCGATCCAGGCCTGATGGCGGAGCTGCCGACGCGCGATTATCTCTCCGAGCGGCTGCAGGGTTTTCTTGAGGGCGCGCGCGCCTATGAGGAGATCCTCGACCGGCTCAGGATCGTGGCGCTGGAGCAGAAATTCCTGATCGGCGTACGCCTGCTCACGGGCGCGATTTCCCCGGAACGCGCCGCGCGCAGCTTCTCCCATCTGGCGGACCTGATCATCGGCGCAGCGCTGGACGCGGTGCGCGAGGGCATGGAGGAGGCCCATGGGACGGTGCCGGGCGGGCGCGCCGCGGTCATCGGCATGGGCAAGCTCGGGAGCTACGAGCTGACCGCAGGTTCCGACATCGACATCATCCTGCTTTATGATCATGACCCTGACGGCGAAGAGTCGGACGGGCCGAAGCCGCTCGATCCGGTGCGCTACTACACCCGCATGACCCAGCGGCTGGTGACGGCGTTGTCGGCGCCGACCGCCGAAGGCATTCTCTACGAGGTGGATCTGAGACTGAGGCCTTCGGGCAACAAGGGCCCGGTGGCGACCTCCATCCGGGCGTTCTCCAAGTACCAGTCCGAAGAGGCCTGGACCTGGGAGCACATGGCGCTGACCCGCGCCCGCGTGGTGGCGGGTGAGGACAGCCTGCGCAACGAGGCCCGCGCACTGATCGACAGGGTGCTGGCAAAACCCCGGGACGAGGCCAGGCTGCTTGACGATCTCGTCGAGATGCGCGGCCTGATCGAACAGGAAAAGCCGCCGCGCGACATCTGGGACGTCAAGCTGATCCCCGGCGGGCTGATCGACGTCGAATTCATCGCCCAGTATCTGTCGCTCAAGGCCCGCGCGGCGGGCTGGCTGCCGGCCCAGGAGGATGACGAGGCCGCGGGCCTGCTCGCCGGGCCGGAAGCCGCCCCCGCGCCGCCAAAACCCGTCTACAGTGAATGCACGAGCACCGACGCCACGCTGAAGATCCTCGGCCCCGGCGAACTGGGCGAAGAGGTGACCGAGGAACTGCGCCGTGCGCTGGCGTTGTGGAGCGGCCATGCCCAGGTCGTTCGGCTTTGTGCGGAAGGCGGGTTCGATCCCAAGCAGGCGCCCGCCGGCCTCATCGATCTCGTCACCCGCACCGGCCAGGCCCCGGACCTCGCAAGCCTCGAAGCCGACTTCAAGGCAACCTCGAAACGGGTACGGGCGATCTTCCGCAAGGTGACGGGGTAGGGGGGCCTGGGTCCCTCTACTGGCCGAACCACATCCGTTTCAGCGTCGCATCGCGCTTGACGAAATGATGATAGAGCGCGGCGACCGCGTGGCCGAGGAACAGCGCGAGCAGCAGTTTTGCCGATGCCATGCGGAATGCGGGGTGTGAAATCGTTGAAATCGGGAAGCGGAAGGGCTGCGCCGCCGAAGATGATGTCGCCGGCGCCGGAAAGCAGGAACATGCCGATGCCGCTCGCCGCCATTCCCAGCACGACAATGTAGAGCAGACCGTGCACGGCCTTGGCTGTCATTGCCTGGCAGGCCGGATCAGGCAGCGGCTGAGGGTGGCTGTCAAAGCGCCACCACCAGACAAGGCGGGGCGAGCGTCAGAATGAGGATGGCGATGCCCATGGACGCGTGCGCCGCCAGAATGCCGGTCTTGGACGCGGGATCGCTGGTTTCGTTGGCCAGCATGCCGGAGGCGAGCGGCGCCACAATCAGTAGAACGCGGGCTTGTCACGCGCGAACCCGCCAGCGATGACAAGCGCGTGGTCCGGGTGAATCTTACGCCGCACCGATGGAGCCTGAAGCATCTGGAAGATTTCCATGAGCGGGTCAATGCACTGCTTCTTGAGGGAATCAGCCCGGACGAGGCAAAGACGCTGTTCAGGCTGCTCGGCCAAGTCGAAGCCAATGCCCGGCACGCAACTGGTTCGGGCCAGGCTGTATAAGCCCGCCGTATCGGCACAGGAAGACGGGTCCTGCCCGCTCACATACCGGGTGGCCCGGACAGCCGGATATTCAATGTCATTCCTAATTTATCATAGGCTAGATTTAATATTAAATAAGAGCAGCCAATCGATAACCAGGAGCAGTGTCAAAGAACGCGTGGAAGATTGGTGTTTCCTGATGATGAGCAATTACAAAATCTCGACCAGACTGTACTTTCTTGTGGGCCTCGCATTGGCGGTTTTCACCGCCGCCGCTGTTTACAAGCTGTATGACTCGCACACCGCCATGGTGGCCGAGCGCAAGGCCAAACTCAACGCGCTCGACGAGAATGTGATTTCCCTGTTCCAGCATTTTCATGAGCTGGAAACGTCCGGTGCCCTGACCCGCGAGGAGGCGCAAGCCCGCGCCATCGACGCCGTTCGTCCGATGCGCTACGAGGGAAGCGGCTACTTCTGGATCAACGATATCTCCAACATGATGCTCATGCATCCGATCTCGCCGGCCCTGGAGAACACCGATCTTTCCGGCATCAAGGACACGAACGGGAAATTCTTCTTCCAGGAATTCATCAAGGTCGTCGAAGCGCAGGGCGAAGGCTTTGTGGACTACTACTGGAAAAAGCCAGGCGTCGAGGCGCCGGTTCTCAAATACTCCCATGTCGAGGGATTTGCGCCATGGGGCTGGATTGTCGGCACTGGGGTTTATGCCGATGACCTCGCCGCGCTGTTTTACAAGAATGCCGCCACCACGGTAGCCACGCTCGGCATGGGTGCGCTTGCCATCCTGCTGATTGCCTTTGCGACCGTGCGCAGCGTGGTGACGCCGATCCGCCGGTTGAATGCAACCATGCAGGACATCGCAAGGGAAGATGTCAGCTGCGAGGTTCCGGAGACGAACCGGAAGGATGAGGTCGGCGAAATGGCGGCGTCCGTGCTGGTGCTGCGCGATTCGGTGCGGGAGCGGGCACAGATGCGGTTGCGCGATATCGACCAGCAGAAGCATCTCGACGCCGAACGCAGCGAAGGCGAACGCCGCAGGGCCGAGGTCAGCGAAACCCAGGCCGACGTGATGTCCAAGCTTGGTACTGCGCTGGAACGGCTTGCAGGCGGCGATCTGACTGTTCAGATCGACAATATCGCCCCCGAATATGCCAAGCTGCGCGACGATTTCAACGACGCGGTCGCGGCCCTTGGCGATGTCATCTCCACCATTGCCCAGTCCACGGATGTGGTCAGCGCCAGCGCCGACGGCATCTCCGAAGCCGCCAACAACCTGTCGCACCGGACAGAACAGCAGGCGGCCTCGCTCGAGGAAACCGCGGCTGCGCTTGATGAGATCACGTCCACCGTGCGCAACTCGTCCGAGCGCGCCACAGAGGCCAACCGGATGGTCGGCCAGACCCGTCAGAGCACCGACAAGTCGGGCAAGATCGTCACCGAGGCGATTTCGGCGATGACCCGGATCAAGGATGAGTCCGACCGCATCGGCAAGATCATCGGCGTCATCGACGAGATCGCTTTCCAGACCAACCTGCTGGCGCTCAATGCCGGCGTCGAGGCCGCGCGTGCGGGTGAGGCGGGCAGGGGATTTGCCGTGGTCGCCCAGGAGGTGCGTGAGCTTGCCCAGCGCTCGGCCACCGCCGCCCGGGAAATCAAGCAGCTGATTTCCAGCTCCGCCAACGAAGTCCAGAACGGCGTGTCGCTGGTGCAGTCCACCGGTGAAGCGCTGTCGGAAATCGAGAAATTCGTGACCCAGGTCAACGAGGAGGTCAATTCGATCGCCACTGCCGCGCGCGAACAGGCCAATGCGCTGGCCGAGGTCAACACCGCGGTCAACCAGATGGATCAGATGACCCAGCAGAACGCGGCCATGGTCGAAGAGACCAGCGCCGCAAGCATGACGCTGACCCAGGAGAGTGCGCAGCTCAACGCCATGCTGGGCAAGTTCCGCCTGCCGCAGGCGGGCCATACGCAACAGCGCGCCCGCGCCGCCTGAACGAAGACGACACACCCATCGCTTGCCCTTGTCGGGAGCGGTGGGTGAGCCCGGAAATTGCCGGGACAGGAGGGCGGGCGCCGGGAATTGCCCGCCTTTTTGCATGGGACGGGCCGGGAATTTGCCGGCAAGCCCGGGAACCAATCCCCCATCGGCGCGTTTAGACCGGCACCTTCCGATCGCGCCGCGGCTCCAAGAGATTGACTCACATGCTGATTGGCATGCTTCCTGATGACGGCCCCCACGAACAAGCCAATGGATCTATCTCATGCGCCGCTATGCCTGTCCAAATTGCTCCAATGAAGTGCATTTCCGCAACAGCCGCTGCGTCAGCTGCGATTCGAAGCTCGGCTATGTGCCGGCGCGCGATCAGATGTTCTACACCACCCCCGACAATGACCAGTGGCATGACGGCCCGACAGCCTACAACGCCTGCGCCAACCGCCATGTGATCGGTTGCAACTGGCTGGTCCAGGACGGGCTGGAGGAGGAGCACTGCCTGAGCTGCAGCCACACCCTGGTGATCCCGAACCTGTCGCTGCCCGAAAACCGCGACCGGTGGGCGGCGCTGGAGGAGGCCAAGCGGCGGCTGTTCTATTCGATCGTCAAGTTCCGGCTCGGCGTCGGCGACCTGGTCAACGCCCCCGAGCGCGCGCTGCGCTTCGAGTTCAAGGCCGACGTTCTCACGTCCGATGGCAAGACCAAGAAGGTGCTGACCGGCCATGAGAACGGGCTGATCACTATCAATATCGCCGAGGCCGACGATCCGACCCGAGAAAAGCACCGCAAGGCCATGGGCGAACCCTACCGCACCCTGATCGGGCATTTCCGCCATGAGATCGGCCACTATTACTGGGACAGGCTCGTCGCAAACGGGCCGCATCTCGAAGGCTACCGCGCGATTTTCGGCGACGAGCGCGAGGATTATGGTGAAGCGCTCAAGCGTCACTACGAAAACGGCGCGCCGGAGGGGTGGCAGATGACCCATGTCAGCTCCTATGCCTGCGCCCATTCCTGGGAGGACTTCGCCGAGACCTGGGCCCATTATTTTCATATTGTCGATGGTCTGGAGACTGCCGGCTGGTATGGCCTGGACGGTCACACACCCGATGCCGGGCTCAACCGGACGCCGGGTGGCTGGTCGGATGCCGGCCCCTATGGCGCGGCCGAGTTTCGCCCGATGATCGAGGCCTGGGTGCCGCTGACGGTGGCGATGAACGCCATGAACCGATCGATCGGGCTGGGGGATTTCTATCCCTTCGTGCTCTCCGACATGATCTTTTCCAAGCTCGAATTCATCCACCGCCTGATCCACGACCGCGGCTGAGCGGCGAGCTCGCCTCAAGCCTACTCGGCCGCTGCGCGGAGATCCGGGAAGGTGATCGGCACCCGGATGCTGACGATGGTGCCAACGCCTTCCGCGGACCGGACCTTCATTGCGCCGCCGTGCAGTTCCGCCAGGCTGCGCGAGATGGCGAGGCCGAGGCCAGAGCCGCCGGTGGATTTTGAAAACTGGTTCTGCACCTGCTCGAAGGGCTGGCCGATGCGGCACAGGAGCGCCTTGGGGATGCCGATGCCGGTGTCCTCGATGGTCAGCGTCACCGCGCGCGAGGTTTTTCGCGCGCGCACCAGGATGCGGCCGCCGGGTTCGGTGAACTTGACCGCGTTGGACAACAGGTTGAGCAGGATCTGCTTCATGGCGCGGCGATCGGCGGGCAGCGACAGGTGCGCCGGGATCCTCTGCTGGACCTCGATGCCTTTCTTCTCGGCCTGGATGGCGAGAAGTCGCATCGTTTCCTCCAGCAGCGGCACAAGGTCCACATTCTCGCGTTCGATCTGCATCTGCCCGGCCTCGATCTTGGCCATGTCCAGAATGTCGTTGATCACCGTCAGCAGGTGGATGCCGGAATTGTGGATGTCGTCGGCATATTCGGAGTATTTGTCGGAGCCGAGCGGTCCGAACATCCGCGCCTGCAGCACCTCGGAGAAGCCGATGATGGCGTTGAGCGGGGTTCTCAGTTCATGGCTCATATTGGCCAGGAATTCGGACTTGGCCCGGCTTCCTGCTTCCGCCCGTTCCTTCTCGACCTGATAGTCCTGATTGAGTTCGGAGAGCTCCTCCGCCTTGCGCTTGAGTTCCGACTGCGAGGTCGTCAGATCGCCGATGGTCGCCATCAGCCGCTTCTCGCTGTCGCGCAGCCGTTCCTGGTTGCGCTTGAGCGGCGTGATGTCGGTGCCGACCGAAACCTGGCCGCCGTCGCGGGTCTGGCGTTCGTTGATCTGCAGCCAGCGTCCGTCGGCAAGCTGGACTTCGTAGGTTTGCGCGACACCCCTGGCGCAGGGGACAGCGAGCCTGCGCGCCACCACGGGCCGGGTCGCCGCCGCTTCGACGGTTGCGCGCGGGGTGCCGGGTGCCAGGATGTCGGCGGGCAGGCCATGGATTTCCTGGTAATGCTTGTTCCACAGCACCAGCCTGTCGTCGCGGTCCCACAGCACAAAGGCCTCCGAGGTGCTCTCGATGGCGTCGAACAGACGCTGGTCGGCCTCCGCCGTGCGCTGCTGCAACCGGTACTGCTCGGTGACATCCATGGCGATGCCGATCAGGTGGGTCTGGGCCGAGGTCGGATCGACGACCTGGGCGCGGGCCCGCATCCAGACATAATGCCCGGCAGCGTGGCGCATGCGGAACAGGTGATCCACCTGCTTGATGTCACCGCTGGCGACTTTCTGCGCGATTTCATAGAGATCACCGTCATCGGGATGGATCAGCCGCGAGGCTTCGCCGAACGAGATCACGCTGTCGCGCGGCTCTAGCCCGAGGATCTCGTACATCGAGCGCGACCAGTAGAGCCGGCCCCGCGCCATGTCCCAGTCCCACAATCCGCAGCGACCGCGCGACAGCGCCATGTCGACGCGGCGGTGGCTCTCGAGATAGATGCCGTCGGCCTCCTGGGCGCGCCCGGCCTGGCTGAAATAGGCGTAGAGGATCACCAGCAGGATGGAGGAGGTGGCGATGAACAGCGTCACATTGACCGAGACCGACTGCCGCCAGGCCTCGTTCATGTCCGAAACGGGGGTGAGCGCCAGGACGGCGCCCGCGCCGTCGGGCAGCCGCGCCATCGCTGCGAGATAGTCGGCGCCGTCGAAGCCGATTTCCTGAACGCCGGCGCGCGCGCCGAACAGCCACAGGGGCGAGGATTCACGCAGCAGGCTGGAGATCGTCCGGCCGACGAGATGCTGACCGCCGGAGGTTGAGGCAAACACCCGGTCCTGCGCATCGACAACGACCATGTACCGGCCGCCGGTGTCAGGCATGGCGCCAAGAACGCGGTTGAGCCGGGCTTCGGTTTCCCAGCGCTGGGCCTGTTTGACGGGTGTGGTGTCGGCCGAAAACGTGGCGCTGGCTGCGGCGAGCGAGAGGGCGGTCATGTGCTCTGCAGCGGTCAGCAAGCGGTCGCGGTCTTCGCTCATGTTGACGAAGCGGGCCGTGGCCACGACCACCAGGAAGGCAACGATAAGAATAGGGATCAGGCGCTTGAGGAAGGGTTCGGCGCCGGCGAGACCGTCATAGGCCGGCTGTGCGAACAGCTTTGCGTGACCGGAAAGCTCTCTGCCCGCCGCCCGCTTCGCGGCAGGCTTCCGAGCATGAATCGACCTCTCGGCCGCAGTGACAGGCTGCGCGTCCGCCATGATTTTTGCTTATCCCCTTTGGGATTCGGACAACCGCATCTCCGAATCTGACCTAATGAATCAAAGGTGATTCGCCTTGTCCAGCCCTAAAAGTAAGCTTTCGTTAAGGATATGAATTTGCACGGTTTAAAACCGATTCGAGTCGCACGGATTTATCCCGCGCGACGCCTCTGGAGCAGAGCGGCGCGCAAATCACCTCGCATGCGGCTTAAAGGGGGAGGGCTGACCGGCGGTCAGCTCGCCAGCATCCGGTCGACAATGTCGCTCACATCGGGAGAGAGGTGTCCGCCTTCACGGATCGACACCAGCGCAAGCCGGGCCTCCTCCTGCCGTCCGGCCTCGAGCGAGCGCCAGGAGCGCATCGCCGTCAGCAGCCGCGCCGCGAGCTGCGGATTGCGCTTGTCGATGTCGATCACCTCGCGCGCGAGCAGCCGGTAGCCCGCGCCGTCGGCCGCGTTGAAACCGGTCGGATTGCCGGACGAGAAAGCGCCGACGAGTGCGCGCACGCGGTTGGGATTGGTGCGGTCGAAATCGGCGCTCTCAAGCAGTTCCTCCACGCGCGCGCAGGTGGCGGCACCCGGCGCCGTTGCCTGGATCGAATACCATTTGTCGAGCGCCAGCGGATCGTCGGAAAACCGGGCCTTGAACGCATCCAGCGCCTCGGCGGTCTCGCGCGCGGACGGAAAGTTCTGGGCCAGCACCTGCAGCGACTGCGACAGCACGGTCATGTTGTCGGCCGCGTCGAAGGCCGCCTTGGCGCGGGCAGGACTGCCTTCGGCAATGGAGGCATAGCTCATCGCAGAGCCCGCCAGAGCCCGCCTGCCGGCGTCTTCCGCCCCGGGGCTGTAGTCGCCCTTGGGTGCGCTGTCCGCGAGCTTGGCGAAGACATCGAGCCCGGTGCGGGCGACCTCCGAAAGCACCGCTTCACGGGCCGCGTGGATGGCGTCGGGATCGATGTTGGAGCCGATCTCGCGGGCAATGTCGCTTTCCGCGGGCAGCGCCAGCGCCTGGGCGCGGAACGCCGGCTCGAGGCTCTCGTCCGCGGCGGTGGTCACAAGGATGTCGGCGAGATCTTTCGCAGACGGCAGGTTGCGGCCGTCGCGGGCAAGGCGTAACGCGGCCACCAGATGCCGCGTCGCCTGTTCGTTTAGCGCCTGCCAGCGCGCCACGCCGTCGCTGTCATGGCGTGCGATGTGGGCGAGATCGGCCGCACTCTGCTCCATTGCGATGTTGACCGGCGCCGAGAACGCGCGGTTGATCGACAGCACCGGGCGTCCGGGCACGTCGGGGAAGGTGAAGGTCTGCTTGCGCTTGGTCAGGTGGACCACGCCGCCGCGGGCTTCCCCGCCACTCGGCTGGCCGTCAAATTCCGCGCCGTCGGGCAGGATCAGGCCATAGGCCAGCGGAATGTGCATCAGCGCCTTGCGGGATTGGCCGGGCGTCGGGGCGAGGGACTGCTCCAGCGTCACCTTGAAGGATTTCTTCGCGTCGTTCCAGTCGGTCGACACCGACACCGACGGCGTACCGGCCTGGCTGTACCAGAGCGAGAACTGCTTGAGATCCCGGCCACTGGCCTCGGCGAAGCAGGCGAGGAAATCCTCGATCGTCGCGGCATCGCCGTCATGCCGTTCGAAATAGAGATCCATCCCCTTGCGGAAATCCTCCGCCCCCAGGATGGTGCGGATCATGCGCACCACCTCCGAGCCCTTCTCATACACCGTGGCTGTGTAGAAATTATTGATTTCCCGATAGGTTTCCGGGCGCACTGGATGCGCGAGCGGGCCCGCGTCCTCCGGGAACTGGTGCGCCTTCAGAAGCCGGATCTCGGCGATGCGCTTGACCGCGGCCGAGCGCTGGTCGGCGGAAAACGCATGGTCGCGGTAGACCGTCAGCCCTTCCTTCAGGCAGAGCTGGAACCAGTCGCGGCAGGTGATGCGGTTGCCGGTCCAGTTGTGAAAATACTCATGCGCGATGATGGCCTCGATATTGGCGTAGTCCGCGTCGGTTGCGGTCTCCGGGTCGGCCAGCACGTATTTGTCGTTGAAGACATTGAGGCCCTTGTTCTCCATCGCCCCCATGTTGAAGTCCGACACGGCGACGATCTGGAAGATGTCGAGGTCGTATTCGCGCCCGTAGACTTCCTCGTCCCATTTCATCGAGCGTTTGAGCGCGTCCATGGCGTAGCCGGCGCGGGCTTCCTTGCCGTGCTCGACATAGATCTTCAGCGCCACCTCGCGGCCGCTCATGGTGGTGAAGCTGTCCTCGATGAGGCCCAGATCGCCGCCCACCAGCGCGAACAGGTAGGAAGGCTTGGGGTGCGGGTCGAACCAGGCGGCAAAGTGCCGGCCCTCGTCGTAATTGCCGCCGCCGAGGAAATTGCCGTTCGACAGCAGGTATCTGGCGTCGTTCTTGGCCGCGATGATGGTGACGGTGTAGACCGCCAGCACGTCGGGCCGGTCGTAGAAATAGGTGATGCGGCGGAAGCCTTCCGCCTCGCACTGGGTGCAGTAGACGCCGTTGGTGCGGTAAAGCCCCATCAGCTTGGTGTTGGTCTGGGGCGAGATCGTGGTGTTGACGGTGACTTCGAACGGGCCGCTTTCGGGCAGGCCGCGGATCGTCAGGCTGTCGGGCGTCACCTCATAGAGCGACGGATCGATGTCGTTGCCGTCGAGTTGCAGGCCGTCGAGGCTGAGTTCGTCGCCGTCAAGCACCAGGCTCGCGTCAGGGGCCACGCCGTCGCGGCGATGCATGATCACCCGCGAGACGACCTTTGTCTCGGTCGGATCAAGCTCGAAGGTGAGGTCGATCCGCTCCACGACAAAATCTGTCGGCTTGTAGTCCTTGAGTTTGAACACCTGTCCCGATTCAGTCCGCATATGCTTCTGCCCCGCAAAATCCCATTATGGCACAGGACGCTATCACAGGGGATCCTGACACGGGGTTAAGACGGAATCCCATTAGCGAGGGGGCAGAGGGGGCGCGTTGGCGGCCGCCATCTTGTCGACAAAACAGACATTTGGCGGTTTCCGCGGTTGAGGGCGGGGGAGAGTGCGGCCGTTCGGCTGCCTGCCTCTCGACATTTTCGTCTCCGCCATTAAGTTGAAAGCCAGAGTCGCGGACGCGGCTCCAAGCCCCTCCACCACCCGGGACCTGCCATGACCATCGCGACACCGAAATTTGGCGTGGGCGCATCCGCCTTGCGCAAGGAAGACCCGAAGCTGATCCGCGGCGAGGGGGCCTTCACCGACGACATCAGGGCTGCAGGCGAGTTGCGCGGCTTCGTGCTGCGTTCGCCGCATGCTTCGGCACGCTTTGTCATCGCCGATCTCGAGGCGGCCCGCGCATCCGAAGGCGTGCATCTGGTGCTGACAGCTCAGGATGTCGCCCATCTCGGGCCGGTGATGTGTCTGGCGCCCGTCAAACAGCCCGACGGGAGCAGGCATGCGCTCAAGCACACGCCGCTTCTGTGCGACGGCGAAGTCCGCCATGTCGGCGATGCGGTGGCCTTCATTGTCGCCGACACGCTGGCTCAGGCGCAGGATGCCTCCGAACTCATCGAGATCGATTGGGAGTTCGGCGAGGCGCACGCCGATCTCGCCACCGCGCTGGATCAAGGCAGCCCGCTGGTCTGGCCCGATCTCGGCACCAACCAGGCCTATCTCTACCGGGTCGGCGACGCCGCGGCGACGGATGCGGCCTTTGCCAGGGCCGAGCATGTGACCACCATCAGCTTCGTCAACAACCGGCTGGTGACGAACTACATGGAAACCCGGGCCTGCCTGGCCGAGTGGGACGATGAGGCGAAAAAGTTCACCCTGACGCTCGGCTCGCAAGGCGTTCACTCCATTCGCCGGACGCTCGCCAATGACGTCTTCAAGATGGATCTCGAGGACTTCCGCGTCATCACCCGCGATGTCGGCGGCGGCTTTGGCACCAAATCCTTCAACTACCGGGAATACCCGCTGTCGCTGGAAGCGGCGCGCCAGCTTGGCCGCCCGGTCAAGTGGGTGGCCGACCGCACCGAGCATTTCCTGGCCGATGCCCATGGCCGCGACCATCAGGTGACAGCCTCGCTGGCGATGGACAAGCATGGCCGCATATCGGGATTGAAAATCGATCTTCTGGCCAATATGGGCGCCTATCTCAGCCAGTTCGGCCCCTTTGTGCCGACCTTCGGCGGCTCGATGGCGACCGGCGTCTATGATATCGAGAACCTCGATTTCAAGCTGCGCGGCGTCTACACCCACACCACCCCGGTTGATGCCTATCGCGGCGCAGGCCGTCCCGAGGCCGCCTTCCTGATCGAGCGGCTGATCGATGCGGCCGCGCGCGAAATGGGCATTCCGGTGGAAGAGCTCAGGCGCCGCAATTTCATCCGTCCCGAGCAGTTTCCCTACCTCACGCCCGGCGGCCGGAATTACGATGTGGGCGAATTTGACGGCCACATGACCCGGGCGCTCGAAAAGGCCGATTTCGCCGGGTTTGCCGAAAGGGCAAAGCAGGCTGAAAGCCGCGGCAAGCTCCGCGGCTTCGGCACGGCGGTCTATATCGAGGCCTGCGCCTTTGCCGGATCGGAGCCCGCGAAACTGACGCTCGATCCCGATGGCGGCATCACCCTCTATATCGGCACCCAGACCAACGGGCAGGGCCACGCCACAGCCTACAGCCAGTTCGTGGCCGATCATATCGGCATTGATTTCGATCGCATCACCGTGCGCCAGGGCGACACCAACGAGCTGGCCAAGGGCGGCGGCACCGGCGGTTCGCGCTCGATCCCGCTCGGCGGAGTGTCTGTCTCCGCGGCCTCCGAGGTGCTGGCCGAGAAAATGAAGAAGATCGCCGCCGACGAGCTGGAAGCCTCGGCCGCCGACATCGAGCTGGTGGATGGGTCGGCGCGCATCGTCGGCACCGACCGGGTGATCAGTTACGCCGACATCGCCCGCGCCGCGCAATCCGACGATGACCGCACGGGCCTTGCCGATGTGGTCCAGGACGAGGCCACCTATCCCAACGGCACCCATATCTGCGAGATCGAGATCGATCCCGACACCGGCCATATCGACATCGTGGCCTACACGATCGTCGATGATTTCGGCATGACGGTGAATCCCGTGCTGCTGCTTGGCCAGGTGCATGGCGGGGTGGTGCAGGGCATCGGCCAGTGCCTCAGTGAGGGCGTGGTCTATTCCGAGGACGGGCAATTGCTGACCGCGAGCTTCATGGATTACACCGTGCCGCGCGCCGACACCGTGCCGTTCTTCGAGTTCGAAACCCGCAACGTGCCCTCGACCACCAACGCCATGGGCATCAAGGGCGCGGGCGAGGCGGGCACCATCGGGGCATGCCCGGCGGTGATGAACGCGCTTGTCGACGCGCTCGACCGGGCGCGCGGCGTGCGCCACATCGAAATGCCCGCGACCCCGCAACGGGTCTGGGAAGCGCTCAATACGTGAACCGTGACGGTTCCAACCATGGGCTGAGCGGGGGGACGTATCAACGCGGCGCGGGCGGTCCATCAGGTTTTTTGATCAGACGATACGCTGTGAACCGGTTATCGTCTGGCGAAACGGTTGCTATAACCGGTGAACGCCCCAAACCGCATCCGCTGACCTATCACCGCGCGGACCGGCTCACGAAAGAGATCCGTTGACAGATCCCACACCAGACGCCGCCCCCCAGGCAGCATCGACCCCGTCCGTTGCCACGTATAGCGGTTCCCCGATGATCGGCATCGCACTCAAGGTTGCTTCGGTCGCCGTGTTTGTCTCCATGTCCACGCTGATCAAGGCTTCGGCCGAAGGCATGCCTGCGGGGCAGATCGTGTTCCTGCGCTCGGCCTTCGCGATTTTTCCCATCCTGATTTTCCTGGCCGTGAGGGGCCAGCTCGACACCGCCTGGCGGACCAAAAGCCCGCTGTCGCATGTGCGGCGGGGCCTGGTGGGCGTCACCGCCATGGCCTTTGGATTTTACGGCATCATGCGGCTGCCTTTGCCCGACGCGATCGCCATCGGCTACGCCATGCCCTTGCTGACCGTGGTGTTTGCGGCGCTGTTCCTGGGCGAAACCGTGCGTATTTTCCGCTGGTCGGCGGTGGCGGTGGGCCTCGGCGGCGTGCTGATCATCACCTGGCCGCGGTTGAGCCTGTTCGGAGACGGCTTCGGCTCGGAAGAAGCGCTTGGCGCGGCTGCCGTCCTGGCCTCGGCTGCTCTTGGCGCCACGGCGATGATCCTGGTGCGCAAGCTGGTGCTGAGCGAACGCACGCCGACCATCGTGCTCTATTTCTCGCTCACAGCCACGGTGCTGTCGCTGGCCTCGCTGCCCTTCGGCTGGATCATGCCCGACTGGCCGACACTCGCTCTCATGGCGATGGCAGGCTTCTGCGGCGGGCTGGGGCAGATCCTGCTGACCCAGAGCTACCGCCACGCCGATGTGTCGACGATTGCGCCGTTCGAATACACGTCGATCGTGCTCGGGATCTTGATCGGTTACTTCCTCTTCGGCGACGTTCCGACCTGGTCCATGCTTCTGGGCACCACCATCGTGGTCGGAGCCGGGCTCTTCGTCATCCTGCGCGAACATGCGCTCGGCCTCGAACGCAAGGCCCAGCGCAAGCTGGTGACGCCCCAGGGCTGAACCGGGAAGGAGCCGGCTGTCCGCGTGGCGTTCAGGCTGCGTTGCGGTCGGGCGAGGTGTCCTCTGCCGTATCCTCGCCATAGCCGGGATCCGAACGCGGGTCGAGTTCGGCGCTTTGCGGGGTCAGGTCCGGCATCGCCGCCATCGGCAGGAAGTCCGACCGCATCTCCTCGGAAGGCTGCTCGCGGCGGCTGATGCGCCAGGCGGCATGGGCCGAATAGGCGGCAAAACAGATGGCAATCGCCGCAAACAGGGCGTGCGGGCCGAACCAGTCCATCGCAGCGCCCGTGATCAGCGGACCCACCATCGTGGCGCAGCCGTAAACCAGCATCAATCCGCTCGAGACTTCGACGAATTCGTCCGGCTTGGCGTGGTCATTGGCATGCGCCACATTGAGCGAGTAGATCGGAAACAGCACGGTCCCCAGGCACAGCATGCCGGCAAAGAACACGATCCGGTTCTCGACGCCGAACGCCACGGTGACCAGGCAGGCGAAAATGCCGATGAAGCCTGCAAAGATCATCACCTTGCGGCGGTCCATCCGGTCCGAGGCGCGGCCGAGCGGGTACTGGAAGATCGCCCCGCCGATCATGGCGATGGCGAGCATTGAGGCGCCCTCGATGGTGGAAAGACCCAGCCGGGTTGCGTAGACCGGCCCGAGGCCGCCCCAGGCGCTGGCGATCAGGCCGGCGATCAAGGTTCCGATAACCGCTGCCGGCGATCTCCGGTAAAGCCCGGGAATGTCGAATTTCACCTGGGTCAGCGGCTGCGGCGATTGCGCGCTCGACAGCGCCGTGGGCATCACCGCCAGCGAGCAGATCAGGGCGCAGATCATGAACAGCGTCGGCGTCAGCGGATTGCCGAAGGGCACGATATATTGCCCGACCATGACCGCCGCCATGCTCACCACCATGTAGACCGAAAACAGCGCGCCGCGGTTTTCGTTGCTGACCTTCTCGTTGAGCCAGCTTTCGATGATCATGTAGGCGCCGGCGATGGAAAACCCGGCCAACGCCCGCGTCAGCACCCAGACGGCCGGATGCACGATCAGCGAATGCAGCAGGAACGACATCGCCATGATGGTGGTCAGCGCACCGAAAACGCGCACATGTCCGACGCGCAGCACCAGCCTCGGCGTGATCATGCAGCTTGCGGTAAAAGCGATGGCATAGCCCGTGGCAATCAGCGAGATGGTGAAGGTTGACCAGCCTTCGGCCACGGCCCTGACCGGGATCAGGTAGCCTGACAGGCCCATCGCGGTCAGCAGGAAAAAAGTCGATATCAGCAACGACGCCACTGACCGAATGGACTGGATCATGGCGGCTTCCCTGTGAACAAAAACAGGGCCCGCACAAACACCGGTTCTATCCGGATAAGGCAGGCCCAAATGCATGGATGATTCTGACGTCCACCATGTCATGCCCGATTGCGACGGGAAAGCCCGATTGCGACTCAGGTCGGTGAATTCACGCCTCCGGCATTATCCAGGCAGCGTGCTTAACCGACCTTCATCTGCTCGATCCGCTCCTGCAGCGACAACAGATCCGCCCAGACCAGCCGCTTTTGCGCGGGGTTCCTGAGCAGATAGGCCGGGTGCAGTGTCGGCAGCGCCGGGATGCGCGCATCGCCCGCCTGGTATTCCATCCAGGTGCCCCTGAGCGACAAGATGCCCTTGTCGGTCCCGAGCAGCGACTTGCTCGCGACATTTCCCAGCATGACCACGATCTTCGGCGCGGCGAGCGCGACATGCCGCTCGATGAAGGGGCGGCACAGTTCGATCTCGTGCGGCGCAGGCGTGCGGTTGCCCGGCGGCCGCCAGGGGATCATGTTGGTGATGTAGGCGGTGTCGCGGCTGAGCCCGATGGCGCCCAGCATCCGGTCGAGCAACTGCCCGGCGCGGCCGACAAAGGGAGCGCCCTGGATGTCCTCCTCGCGCCCCGGCGCCTCGCCGATGAACATCACGTCGGCCTCGGGATTGCCGTCGGCGAACACCAGAGTCTTGGCGCTGTGCCTGAGATTGCAGCCGGTGAACCCGTCAAGTGCCGCGCGCAGCTCGGCGATCGTGGTGGCGCTCGCGGCAAGTGCGCGGGCGTCCTCGAATGCGGCTTCGTTGGGGATGGTCAGTTGCGAGGCCTGCGGGGCCGGCGTCATCGGCTGCGCGGCAACCGCGGCTCCGGGTCGCATGGCAGGCGTGGCCGGACGTTGCGCCGGCGGCGGACCGCTGCTTGGCCGGGACCCGGCCGCCGCGGGCTGCGGCCTGGCTTGCGACCGCGATTGCGCCAGCGCGGCCGATTGCTCAAACCGGTCGATAGCCGCGTCTTCGCACAGGTCTTCCACGCCGCTGTCGGCGTAAAAGCTCAAAAGCGCCGCAAGGGCCTGCGGGGTCATGTCGGATGCGGAAACGGCCATGGCGCGGTTTTACCGCAAAGCGCGGGGCGGCGATAGCGGATTGATCCGCCCGTCGCAAATCAAAACGCCCGGATGCAGGATCCGGGCGTTATGGTTTTCAAGTCTGCGCGACGCCGCAAGGCGCCATCCGCAAAATCAGGCGTTGTCTTCGCCTTCGCCGTCTTCATCAAGGTAGTCCGGGTCGTTGGCAGCAGCTTCAGCGGCTTCGGCGGCGGCTTCCTCGTCGATGCCGTAGATTGCGTCGGCGGAGGAGAGATCCTCGCCCTTGAGCTGGCGCTCGGCTTCATCGGCGGAACGGGCAACGTTGAAGGTGACGGTGACGGTGACGTCGGCATGCAGGGCCAGCGGCACGGTGTGCAGGCCGATGGTCTTGACCGGGTTGTTCATGTCGACCTGGTTGCGGCCGATGTCAAAGCCGTTGTCCGCAAGAACCGCAATCACGTCGCGGGCTGCGACCGAACCGTAGAGCTGGCCGGTTTCGCCGGCCGAACGGACGACGATGAAGGTCTTGCCTTCGAGCTTTTCGGCGATCTGCTGGGCTTCCGACTTGCGCTCGAGGTTGCGCGCTTCGAGCACCGCGCGCTCGGCCTCAAAACGGGTCTTGTTGGCGGCGTTGGCGCGCAGCGCCTTGCCCTGCGGCAGCAGGAAGTTGCGGGCGTAGCCATCGCGAACCTTGACGGTTTCGCCCATCTGGCCGAGCTTGGCGATGCGTTCAAGAAGAATGACGTCCATTGTAGTGTTCCTTTTGAGTGGTGTTGGTCGAGAAGTGGTTTCAGGGTTTGGATCTGGGACCGGAGCCGGTCGTGTTGAACGTGCGGGCCGTGTCGAACAACCCGAGAAACAAGAAGAAGGCCAGCGGCACGGTAAAGATCACCGTTGCCAGATAGGCTGTCCACAACAGCAGGCCGCGCGCCGGCTTGCCGCGGGTGCGGTGATGGGCGATGGCGTATCCGGAGACGGCATAGCCCATGCCGAAGGCGCCGATCAGGGTCCAGCCGACAAGGCCGATGCCGCCGCCGATGAAGCTCATCACCGCGCCGGCAGCCAGCGCGATGGCGCCCAGCCGCGGCATCCTGAGTTGCGAGGGCAGGTCGTCCTTGGGGCGTTTGGAACGGCCCGAGAGGCGCACGATGGCCGAGGCGAAATACCAGCCGGCCAGCAGGATGAGGACCCAGATCGCAGCCTGGATGGTGGGCAGCGCGAAGAAGAAGAATTCCTTCATCTCCGAAAGGCTTTCGGCGGTAGGCTGGTAGTCGGCATTGCTGTCCTTGAGGGTGCTGACGAACACGTCGACCAGCTGGCCGACAAATTCCTGGCCGTATCCCAGGGCAAGCCCGACAGCCACGAGGCCGATGCAGACGCAGACTGCAATGTTGAGGAAAATGTCTGACAGCGGATACCAGACGACATCGCCTTCAGGCCCGCCGATTTCCTCGGCCGGACGGGCCAGGTTGGAAAGATGGGCGATCCAGGCCGCCGGCGTCAGCGTGGTGACGGCCGAAACAAGCGCGGCCTGTGGCGTCGTGGCAAAACCGATCACGGCCATGGCTGAGACAACCGCAACGATGGAGGCGAGATTGGACCAGCCCAGCCCCGCGATCAGGACCGGGATCGCCGCGGCGGCAAACAGGATGAAGGACAGGCTGGAGGGGGAACCGGCGCTGACAAGCAGGAGCGCGGCGGAAACGCCGGCGAGCAGGCCCACAAGGAGCGATGTGCTTTGCTGTGTCATGGTTCGCTGTCCTGCCTGAGCAGTTAGAGGTCAGTCGCGGGCTATTCCGCGCCTCAACCCCAACACGGGATTTCGCAACCCAGACCCCGCGCCGCCGCGGGATGGGAAGAGGACCCGGCGCGGGCGCCGGATCCGGATTTCAAGCCTAGCGCAGCACGTAGGGCAGCAGGCCGAGGAAACGGGCGCGCTTGATCGCCTTGGCGAGTTCGCGCTGCTTCTTCTGGCTCACCGCGGTGATGCGGGAAGGAACGATCTTGCCGCGCTCGGAAATGTAGCGCTGCAGAAGGCGGACGTCCTTGTAGTCGATCTTCGGCGCATTCGCTCCCGAGAACGGGCAGGTCTTGCGACGGCGATGGAACGGACGGCGTGTCGGGATCTGGTTGATGTCGACCATTGTCTGTTCTCCTATTCGCGGTCTTCGCGCGGACGGCGCGGGCCACGGTCGCCACGGTCACCGCGATCGGGGCGGTCACCACGGGGGCGGTCGTCACGGTCGCCGCGCGGGCGGTCATCACGGTCACGCTTCTGAAGCATGGCCGACGGGCCTTCTTCATGGGCGTCGACGGATACGGTCATGAAACGAAGAATGTCTTCGTTGAAGCGCATCTGGCGCTCCATTTCCTTGACGGCGTCCGACGGTGCGTCGATGTCCATCAGCGCGTAATGCGCCTTGCGGTTCTTGTTGATACGGTATGTGAGGGACTTGAGGCCCCAATGTTCAATACGCCCGACTTTGCCGCCATTCGCTTCGATCACACCCTTATACTGTTCAATAAGGGCTTCGACCTGCTGGCTGGAGACATCCTGCCGGGCAAGGAGTACATGTTCATAAAGAGCCATGATTGACTTGCCTTTCTTGCATTTTACATCACCCGGATCCGGCGCTAAGCCCCAACGACTTGTCCTGACGGCGTTGAAGGCCGGGCAAGAAAGACGTGGTATCGAGACGGTCGTGAGCGGAGACACGGGAGGCCGGAGCGCTGTTGCCCCTAGAATCCTTCGAAAAGGATCGCACCCTCCGTTCAGCCACCAGCCAGATGACCGGGTGTTCGAACAGCCGCGCTTATACGCGGTTCTGACCGTATTGCAAGCGGCAACAGCGCAAATCGGGGCAAGGCAGCCGACAGCAGTGCCGGTGGGCCGGCATATTAGAAAGCATGAGAATTGTGAAAATCGACAGTATTGCCTTAAGCGGCCCTTGGCGGGCAGCTGTTAGGACCGGAGCAACGAAACAGGGCCGGAATGGCCGCCTTTCTCCGGGATATGCAATGTTTTCCAGTCTGCGCGCCATTTTCCTTGCGACCGCGATGGTTGCTTTCGGTTCACTTCCCGCTGTTTCAAGCGACGTCATCCTCACCATCGACGGAAAGATCGCCGGCGGCGAAGCGGTCGACCTGACCCGTGAGCAACTCGAAGCGCTGGGCTCGTCGACCATCGTGGCGACGACACCGTGGCACACGAGTCCGATCGCATTCGAAGGCGTCCCGCTGCGGGTTCTTCTGAAGAAGTTCGGCGCAACCGGCGACGCGCTCGCTGTCGTCGCGCTCAACCGCTACCGCTCCGAGATGCCGGTCGCGGACATCGAGAAGTACGACGTTCTTCTCGCTCTGAAGCAGGATGGAGCCTACATGCGGGTCAGCGACAAGGGTCCGCTGTTCATTGTCTATCCGTTCGATGCCGACGCCGCGCTGGACAATGAGGTCTATCACGCGCGATCGGCCTGGCAGGTCCGGTCAATCACGGTTCAGTAGCGAGGTCCGGCCCGGATCAGGAGAGCTCCCAATGCGGCGATTGACCAGTCTTTTCAATTTCCTTGCAGCGGCCATGACGGTTGGGCTTCTGGCCATCATTGTCGTACACGCAAACCTGGCCACGGCCACCCGGGAGGCCATGGAGCGGTCGTCACGCTATGACAGCGCCTGGGTCGGCGCTGCCTGCTGCATGGAAATCCTTTATCTGCAGAAGGCGCTGGGCAGCTTCATCAACGTGCCAAGCGCGGACAATGCGGCTGAGGTCGACCTCTTTTCCGACATGATGGCCAACCGCTTCAAGATTTGCGAAACGCCCGGTTTCCAGGCCTTCGCCATGGAGATGGAGACCGACATGCGCGCCTGCGCCATTGTCGGCTCGATCACCGCGATGGCGAACAGCTGGGCATCAAGGTGACCGCCGAAGGGGCCGAAACCCGAGGTCAGATCGAGGCGTTGCGCGAAGCCGGCTGCCAGTTGATCCAGGGCTACCATTTTGGCCGCCCCGTTCCCCTGGCCGATGTTTCGCTGGCCATCCTGCGCGGCGTCGCCGCGGCGGCGCGGCTCCACATGGACCGCTCGCCCCCGCGCGCCCGGCCGGAAAAAGCGCCGCCTGATGGGCTGACCTCCTGGCGCCGGCGTGCCCGTTGCCGGCCTCACAGATGCCGTTCGCGGCGAACGCCGTCGCTCTGTATCGCCCAGCATCCCTGGATGATCGTCCGCTGCGCATCGATTGCAGAAAAAGCGCAACCAATCAGGCCCCTGCCGCGTTCATCTGCCGAATGATCAATCAACAGGAGTACGCTTATGACGAAGATCGATCAGCAACATGTCTGGGACATGATCGAAGGCATCCACATCTGCATGTTCATCACCTGGGATGGCGCGCGCCAGAGCGCCCGGCCGATGGCCGCCATGCCGCGGCATGACGAGCACGCGATCTACTTCTTCACCGACACCCATGCGGAGAAGGATGGCCAGATCGAGCAATTCCCGATCGTTACCCTGGCGTTCGTCGACCAGTCGAAGAACGATTATGTCTCGCTCACCGGCACGGCCACCCTGTCCAATGACCGCGCCAAGATCGAGGAGCTGTGGTCGCCGATGATGAAATCGTTCTGGGACGGTCACGAAGACCCATCGATCCGTCTGATCAAGGTGGTCCCCGAAGACGCACAAGCCTGGGACAGCCCGCACAACATCGTCGCCACCATCAAGATGGCCGCCGCAGCGGTAGGCATCGGCAAGCCCGATCTCGGTGACAGTGGCAAGGTTACAATGTAGCCTACAGTCAAGGGCCGCGGCCGGAGTTGGCCGCGGCAGCCTTCTTCAGATCGGCAGCGGATGCGCCCGGCGGGCCGTGGCGATGTCATCCAGCACCGCATCCGTCAGCGTCAGATCCTTGGAGCCGATGGCGTTCTTCAGCTGGTCCATCGTGGTTGCGCCGATGATTGCCGCGGTCATGAACGGTCGCGTCAGGCAGAAGGCGATGGCCATTTGCGAGGGGTCGAGCCCGTGTTTTCGGGCAACGTCGAGATAGGCGGCGGTGGCGGCTTCCGATTCCGCGCCCCAGCGTCCGCCCAGATTGGGCGTCAGGCTCCTGCGCGAGCCTTCCGGCGTGACATCGCCCTGGTACTTGCCCGACAGGATGCCCGCCGCCAGCGGCGAGAACGCCAGCAGCCCGACATCCTCGTGATGCGCCACTTCGGCAAGATCGGTATCGAACAAGCGGCAGATCAGATTGTATTCATTCTGGATCGAGGCAACGCGCGGCAGGCCGTGCGCCTCTGCCAGGCGCACAAACTGCATCGTGCCCCAGGCGCTCTCGTTCGACAGGCCGACCGCGCGGATCTTGCCGGCCTTGACCGCATCGTTCAGGCCTTCCAGCGTTTCGTGAATGTCGTCGACCGCGCCCGCCTTGTCCTGCTTGCTCGCGTCAAAGGCCCAGTGCTTGCGGAAATGGTAGGAGCCGCGGTTGGGCCAGTGCAACTGGTAGAGGTCGATATGGTCGATCCCGAGGCGCTTCAGGCTGCCGTCCACAGCGTCCATCACAGACGATCTGGTGTATCCCTTTCCGTCGCGCACCCATTTGATGCCGTCGCCCACCATCTTGGTGGCGAGGATCACATCGTTGCGCTTGCCGGAGGCGCGAAACCAACTGCCGATGATTTCCTCGGTGCCGCCTTGGGTCTCTGCCCGCGGAGGCGTGGGGTACATTTCCGCCGCATCGAAGAAATTGACGCCCTGGGTCAGGGCGTAATCCATCTGCTCATGCGCTTCGGCTTCGGTGTTCTGCTCGCCCCAGGTCATGGTGCCCAGGCAGATCTCGCTCACCATCATGCCGGTGCGTCCGAGCGGGTTCATTTTCATGCGGGCCATCCTCTTGAGTGCAGCTGTCTTTTGTCCGAGGGAAATTCGGCTGCACCATAGTCACCGCGCCGTCCGGTGCAACCCATTCGTGGTCGAAACTGACAACTCAGGTCACGAACCCGCACGGCCCTGTCAGAACAGCCAGATCACATAGCCGACATAGACGCCAAGCATCACAAGACCGGCGATGCGGCTGATCTTGCCGGCAAAAAGGATCAGGGCGACTAGCGCCAGCGAGACGGCGAGCATGAACGGAATGTCGAAGCCCGCCATGGCCGGATCGACCGGCACGGCGGTGACGAGGCCGGTGACGCCCAGGATGCCCAGGATGTTGAAGATGTTGGAGCCGACGACATTGCCGAGCGCCACTTCGGCATGGCGGCGGAAGGCGGCGACGACGGAGGTCGCAAGTTCGGGCAGGCTGGTGCCGACGGCGACGATCGTGAGCCCGATGACGGCTTCCGAGATACCGAATTCGCGGGCAATCGACGTCGCCGCATCAATCAGCAGGCTGGCGCCGATGAACAGGCCGCCAAGGCCGCCGGCGATGAACAGCGCCTCCTTCCAGCCTTCGAGCTTGATCACAAGATCGGCTTCCTCGGCCGTCAGGCGGCGGCGGTCGGTGTAGGTGACCCAGGCCAGGAAGGCGCACAGCAAGGCAAACATGGCGAGGCCGAGCCAGAGGGTGATGACGCCATAGAACCCAAGGCCCAGCATGATCACGGCGGTCGCCAGCATCATGATGAGGTCGCGGTTGAGATTGGGGATCCGCGCGGCGATCGGCGAGATCGCGGCGGCAACGCCGAGGATGAGCAGGATGTTGGCGATGTTGGAGCCCACCACATTGCCGATGGCGATGGCGGGTGAGCCATCGAGTGCCGCCTGCAGCGACACCAGCAGTTCCGGCATCGAGGTTCCGAAGCCCACCACGGTGAGTCCGATCAGGAGCGGCGGCATGCCCAGCCGGTTGGCGAGCGATATGGCCCCGCGCACCAGAAAGTCAGCGCCGAAGGTCAGCAGCGCAAGGCCTGCGGCGAGCATGGCGAGATTGATGAGCATGGGTGTCTGTCCTTCGACCGTCAGGGTGCATGGGGGGCGTGAACGGGACTGCTGCCCCACGGGGCGCGGAGGCCTGCCTATAGCAATCAAACGCCGTGCATCCAACCGGACGCACGGCGCGATCTCTTCGGGACCGCGATCCCGGCCATCCGAATGATCCGGTCAGGCGGAACTGCGAAGCGGCCGCTGCAGTCCGTTCAGTCGGCGTTTTCGGGGTTCAGTTCCGCCGCGATGGCAAGTTTCGCCGTCATCCATGTCGCCCACAGCGCCATCGGCGCAATCATGGCAATCAGGATGATGTCGCCGATCATCCCCGTGTCGAAATAGCCGTGCACGGCCCACATCGCGCCGATGGCTGCGAGCCAGATCTCCGAACCGATCAGCACGATGGCGCCGATGGCGGTGAGAAAGGCGGCGAACTTGGTTTTGGTCATGGAAACCGGTTGGCCCGCTTCGGGCATGGCCGGGGCGAGGTCTGACGCAGTGTGCGACATCTGTGATGATCCGAAAAGGCGCTGCTGGGTCCGAGCGCAACGGCCAAGATGTGACGGCGCTGCGTGGCAAATTCAAGGGGCGCAAGCCGCGCGACGAAAATAATCTTCGAGCGGTGGATGTTGCCGAGTTTTCAGCCCGGCGGGCTGGTCGACGCGGCGCGTGCCGGTCCGTTTCACGCCACGTGGTCTGCTGGTGCGGGACCCCGCGGCTGGCCTCTTTCCAGGGTGTGCGGATCGGGCCGAAGCTTGACACCGGCGTCCGGAATGTGAATTGAAGCGCCAACGGGACAGAAAAGATCGGAACCGCGACATGGCAATGGCATTCACATTTCCGGGACAGGGCAGCCAGGCAACGGGCATGGGCAAGGATCTTGCCGAGGCCTATCCGGAGGCGAGGGCCGTGTTCGATGAAGTGGACGAGGCGCTCGGCGAAAAGCTTTCGACAGTGATCTTTGAAGGCCCCGACGAGACCCTGACCCTGACCGCCAACGCCCAGCCGGCGCTGATGGCGGTCTCCATGGCGCTGATCCGGGTGCTCGAGGCGCGCGGGCTGAGAATCGAAAACGCAGCGAGCTATGTCGCCGGTCATTCGCTCGGCGAATATTCCGCGCTGTGCGCCGCCGGCATGTTCTCGATTTCAGACACGGCGCGGCTGTTGCGCATTCGCGGCAACGCCATGCAGGCCGCTGTTCCTGCGGGGCAGGGCGCCATGGCGGCGATCATCGGGCTGGAAAACGCCGATGTCGAAGCCGCCTGCGCCGAGGCGCGGACACTGGGCGCGGTGCAGATCGCCAATGACAATGGCGGTGGCCAGCTGGTGATTTCGGGATTGAAACCCGCCGTCGAGGCCGCAGCCGCAGCCGCCACGACAAAAGGCGCCAAGCGCGCGCTTATGCTTCCGGTTTCCGCCCCCTTTCACTCGAGCCTGATGCAGCCCGCGGCCGACGCCATGCGCGAGGCGCTCGCAGGCGTCGCCAAATCCGCCCCCGTTGTTCCGGTCATTTCCAATGTCCGCGCGGCGCCGGTGTCCGATCCCGAAGAGATTGCCGAGCTGCTGGTCGAGCAGGTCACCGGCCAGGTCCGCTGGCGCGAGACGGTCGCCTGGTTTGCGGCCAACGGCGTCGATACGCTGGCCGAAATCGGCGCGGGCAAGGTGCTCAGCGGCCTCGCCCGCCGCATCGACCGCTCGATCACGTCGCTGAATGTTGCAGGTCCTGGAGACATTGACCCGTTTCTGGCCGCAATCGACGGGCAAAACGCCTGAGTTGCGAAGCAGATGACTGCCTGGTTCCAGGCACAACGCAAGACAAGACCGCGAAAGGACTTCCCATGTTCGATCTGACCGGCCGCAAGGCCCTGGTGACCGGCGCCACCGGTGGAATCGGCGAGGCCATTGCACGTCAACTCCACGGCCGCGGCGCAACCGTCGGCATTCACGGCACCCGCGTCGAGCGGCTCGAGGCGCTGGCATCCGATCTGGGCGAACGCGTCATGCTGTTTCCCGCAGACCTGTCGGACCGGGACGCGGTCTCGAACCTCGGCAAGAGCGCCGAGGAGCGCATGCAAGGCGTCGATATTCTGGTCAACAATGCCGGCATCACCAAGGACGGGCTGTTTGTGCGGATGAGCGACGAGGCCTGGGACCAGGTTCTGGAAGTCGATCTGACCGCAGCCTTCCGCCTGACCCGGGAGCTGGCCCATCCGATGATGAAGCGCCGCCATGGCCGCGTCATCAACATCACCTCAGTCGTCGGCGTCGCGGGCAATCCGGGACAGGCCAATTACTGCGCCGCCAAGGCCGGCATGATCGGTTTTTCCAAGAGCCTTGCCCAGGAAATCGCCACCCGCAACGTCACCGTCAACTGCGTGGCGCCCGGATTCATCGAAAGCGCGATGACCGACAAGCTCAATGACAAGCAGAAAGAGGCGATCATGGGCGCCATTCCGATGCGGCGCATGGGATCGGGCGCGGAAATTGCCTCCGCCGTCACCTGGCTCGCCTCGGATGAAGCGTCCTATGTCACCGGCCAGACCATCCATGTGAATGGCGGCATGCTGATGGTCTGACAGGGACCCGCCCCGGCACAGGGCGGGCGATCAGGCGACTGCGGCAAACCGGCGGGAATCACGAGCGCCCACGCATTTTCCGGCTTTGCCCGGTTGCCAAACCATGGTACTTCGCCCCCGCCGAGCGCGCGTTGCCCGGCGGTTCCAATGTCCGAAATGTGCCGAAATCCACAGCTTCGGCTTTGACGGAACCGGACCCGGAGCATAAAAGCGTTTAACAAGCTTGATTACCCATGCTTGCGCAGGTAACGAAGCGCAACATCAATTTGAAACAGGTCGAGGAATCCGACATGAGCGACATCGCAGAACGCGTAAAGAAAATTGTCATCGAACATCTGGGCGTTGACGCCGAGAAGGTGAACGAAGGCGCAAGCTTCATTGATGATCTGGGTGCGGACTCGCTCGATACGGTCGAACTGGTGATGGCCTTCGAAGAAGAATTCGGCGTGGAAATCCCCGATGATGCCGCCGACACGATTCTGACCGTCGGTGACGCCGTCAAGTTCATCTCCAAGGCCCAGGCCTGAATGGACATGACTGAGCGGGCGGCCATTCGGCCCGCTTTCAGGACCGGCGCAATATTTGCGCCGGTTTGTTGCTATTCTGGCATGACTGGGGATTGAGACGATGCGCAGAGTCGTCATCACCGGAACGGGTGTGGTTTCTCCGCTCGGCTGCGGAACCGAGATCACGTGGTCGCGGCTGATCGCCGGCCAAAACGGCGCCTCGCGCGTTACCGCCTTCGATGTCAGCGACATCGCAGCCCAGATCGCCTGTTCCGTGCCGACCGATCTGTCGGTCGAGGGTGGCTTCAATCCGGATGACTGGATGGAGCCCAAGGAACAGCGCAAGATCGACAAGTTCATCCTGTTCGGCGTGGCCGCCGCCGAGATGGCGCTCAAGGATGCCGGCTGGAAGCCCGAGAGCCGCGAGGACCAGATCGCAACCGGCGTGATGATCGGCTCCGGCATCGGCGGCCTCGAAGGCATCGTCGAGGCGGGCTACACGCTCCGCGACAAGGGCCCGCGGCGGATTTCACCCTTCTTCATTCCCGGACGTCTGATCAACCTGGTCTCGGGCCAGGTCTCGATCCGCCACGGTCTTCGCGGCCCCAATCACGCCGTGGTGACGGCCTGCTCCACAGGCGCCCACGCCATTGGCGACGCCGCCCGGCTTATAGCGCTCGGCGACGCCGACGTGATGGTCGCCGGCGGCGCGGAAGCCGCGATCTGCCGCATCGGGCTCGCTGGCTTCGCCGCCTGCAAGGCCCTGTCCACCTCGTACAACGACGCACCCGAAAAGGCCTCGCGCCCCTATGACCGCGACCGCGACGGTTTTGTCATGGGCGAGGGGGCGGCAACCGTGGTGCTCGAGGAACTCGACCATGCACTGGCGCGCGGCGCCAACATCATCGCCGAAGTGGTGGGCTACGGCCTGTCGGGCGACGCCTATCACATCACCGCGCCGGCCGAGGATGGCGACGGCGCCTACCGCTGCATGCAGATGGCGCTCAAGCGCGCGGGCCTCACGCCCGCCGATGTCGACTACATCAACGCCCACGGCACCTCGACCATGGCCGACACGATCGAGCTTGGCGCCGTCGAGCGGCTGGTGGGCGACGCCGCGGCCAATATTTCGATGTCGTCGACCAAGTCGTCCATCGGCCATCTGCTGGGAGCTGCCGGCGCGATGGAGGCGGTCTTTGCCGCGCTTGCCATCCGCGACAATGTCGCCCCGCCGACGCTCAATCTCGACAATCCGGAGGTCGAATCCCGGATCGATCTGGTTCCCAAGGTGGCGCGCAAGCGTCAGATCGACGTGGCTCTGTCCAATTCCTTCGGCTTTGGCGGCACCAATGCCTCGCTTGTTCTGAAGCGTTTTCAGGGGTGATGACACCCGCGTGGGCAACTGCCCGCGCATCTTGTCCTCAAACCAGCATTTCGCCACATTGAGCGGTAAAGACACTGCACAGGGTTCTGCCCTCTATCATTCCAGCGGAGATTGGCCTCGTGAACGACCGCGATAATCAGAACAAGGGTATATTCGGCCGCGCCGGCGACAACAAGAACGCGGCGTCAGGCCCGATCGTGCCTGTGTCGCCGTCCCAGGCGCTCAAGCCCGAAAGGGCGCCGCAGCCGCCCAAGCGCTCCCGCCGCGCCCGCAACCAGGTCGTGGTGTTCCTGAACTTCGTGCTGTCGCTGATCATCTTCATCGCCATCGTGGGCGTCGGCGTGTTCTGGTACGGCAAGACCGAATTCGAAGGCCCCGGTCCGCTCGACCAGACCACCAATTTCATGGTGCGCGAGGGCGCCGGTCTCAACCAGATCGCCGCCGGTCTCGAGCGGCAGGGGATCATCTCCAACCAGCGTATCTTCTCGCTCGGCGCCAAGAGCGAGCTCGGCGACGACACGCTCAAGGCCGGCGAGTACGAGATCAAGGCGCGCGCCTCGATGCGCGAGATCGTTGCCTTGTTGCAGTCGGGCAAATCGATCCTGCATTCCTTCACCGTGCCCGAAGGCCAGACCGTGCAGCAGGTGTTCGACCGGCTGAGAGCGGACGAGATGCTGGAAGGCGATCTGCCCGAAGAAATGCCGCCCGAAGGCGCGTTGCTGCCTGAGACCTACAAATTTTCGCGCGGCACCACGCGGGCCGAGATTGTCGAGCAGATGGCCAAGGCCCAGACCCGGGCTCTGGCGGGTGTCTGGGCGCGGCGCGATCCGGACCTGCCGCTTGAAACGCCCGAGGAACTGGTGATCCTCGCCTCCATCGTCGAGAAGGAAACCGCCCGCGCCGATGAGCGGCCGCGCGTTGCCGGCGTGTTCATCAACCGGCTTAACCGGGGCATGCGCCTGCAGTCCGACCCGACCATCATCTATGGCCTTTTCGGCGGAGCCGGGAAGCCGGCTGACCGGCCGATCTACCGCTCCGACATCGACAAGCCAACGCCCTACAACACCTATACGATCGATGGCCTGCCACCGACGCCGATTGCCAATCCGGGTCGCGAGGCGATGGAGGCTGTCGCCAATCCGTCGCGCACCAAGGATCTTTACTTCGTCGCAGACGGCGCCGGCGGCCACGCCTTCGCCGAAACGCTCGACGAGCACAACACCAATGTCGCCCGCTGGCGCCGGCTCGAGGCCGAGCAGGCGGCGGAAGCCGCGGCCGCAGCGGAAGCGGCTGCGGGCGAGGAACAGCCGGCAGGCAATTGATCCGGCCGGCCTGATGTCAGGCGCGGCCGGCCGACGACAACAGGGGGTGGGGCATGGCGATCCAGTCGATGACGGGATTTGCGCGGCATGAGGGCGAGGCCGAAGGCTGCCGCTTCGTCTGGGAACTGCGCTCGGTCAACGGCAAGAGCCTCGATCTGCGCTTGAGGCTGCCGCAGGGTTTTGAGGCGCTGGAACAGCCGGTGCGCAAGGCGGCCGCCGCGGTCTTTGCACGCGGCAATCTCCAGGTCACACTTTCGGTCAGCGCCACCGGCGCAGCCGTCGAAGCCGTGGTCAATAAGGCGGCGCTCGAGGCGGTGATCGATCTTTTGGGTAAGCTCGGAGACCGCATCGATGCGCGCAAGCCGGCGCTCGACGGCATTCTCAACATCAAGGGCGTGCTGGAATTCCGCGATCCCGAGCTGTCCGATTCCGCCCGAACCGCGCGCGACGCGGCGGTGCTGGAGGGGTTTCTTTCAGCGCTCGATGACCTCAAGGCGATGCGGTTGTCGGAAGGCGCCGCGCTTGCCAAGGTCCTGGGCGAGCAGGTCAATGAGATCGAACGCCTGACGCTGGCCGTCGAGGCCGATCCGTCGCGCACGCCTGAGGTCATCCGCGAGCGGCTGGCGGCCCAGGTGGCGGCGCTGATGGATGCGGGCGCGGGGCTCGATCGCGACCGGCTGCACATGGAGGCGGCGCTGCTCGCCACCAAGGCCGACCTCCG
Organism: Hoeflea sp.; assembly: GCF_014359905.1. Taxonomy (GTDB): domain Bacteria; phylum Pseudomonadota; class Alphaproteobacteria; order Rhizobiales; family Rhizobiaceae; genus Hoeflea. The sequence goes on from NZ_JACIYP010000001.1 coordinate 71,813, forward strand.
CGAGGAGATCGACCGGCTCAAGGCCCATGTCACAGCCACCCGCGCGCTGCTTGAGGGCGAAGGCGCCGCAGGCCGCCGGCTGGATTTCCTCGCGCAGGAATTCAATCGCGAAACCAACACCATATGCTCGAAGTCGAATGCCGCGTCGGTGACCGCGATCGGGCTTGATTTGAAGGTCCTGATAGACCAGTTTCGCGAACAAGTTCAAAATCTGGAGTAGCGATGAGTCAGCCGCCCGCCCATCTTCCCTCAGCCCGCATCAAGCGGCGCGGCCTCATGCTGGTGATCTCCTCGCCATCGGGCGCCGGCAAATCCACCATCGCCCGCAACCTGCTCGAACACGATGATGGGCTGAGCCTGTCGGTCAGCGTGACCACCCGTCCGCGCCGCGGCAGCGAGATCGAGGGCGTGCATTACCATTTCAAGTCGAAGCGCGATTTCGAGCGCATGCGCGATTCCGAGGCGTTGCTGGAATGGGCGGAAGTGCATGGCAATTGCTACGGCACGCCGCGCGAGGCCGCCGAGACGGCAATGGCCGAAGGCCGCGACATGCTGTTCGATATCGACTGGCAGGGCGCCCAGCAATTGCAGGAAAAGATGACCGCCGACGTGGTCTCGATCTTCATCCTGCCGCCTTCGATGGAGGAGCTTCGCGCCCGGCTGCACCGCCGCGCGGAAGACGCCGAGGAGGTGATCGAACAGCGGCTCGCCAATGCGCGCGCGGAAATCGAGCACTGGCGCGAATATGATTACGTCGTCGTCAATGACGATCTCGACCGCGCCTATTCCGCCGTGCGCGCCATCGTCCAGGCCGAACGCCTGCGCCGCGACCGCCGCCCCGGCCTGTTCGACTTCGTCCAGGAACTGCTCGAGGGCTAGCCAGGGCGGGCCATCCTCGCCCTATCGCGTCACCAGCCGCGGCATCCCGCGGTGCCCATCCGTGAGCCCGATGGCCGCCTGAACGATGGCCGCCGCGTCAATGCCGAAATGATGGTAGAGGTCGCCGATGGTGCCGGTCTGGCCGAAATGCTCGACGCCCAATGGAATGGTCTGGTGGCCCTGCACCGAGCCGATCCAGCCCAATGTGGCCGGATGGCCGTCGATGACGGTGACGATCTTGCAGTGCCGGGGCAGGGCGGAGGTCAGCGTTTCGATATGGCTTTCGGCTGACGCGTTGCCGCGCGAGCGGGCGCGCTGTGCCGCCGTCCAGCCGGCGTTCAGGCGGTCGGCAGAGGTCACCGCCAGCACGCCGACGTCGCGCCTTGTCTCGGCAATGCGGCCCGCTGCCCGAATCGCTTCGGGCGCCACCGCACCCTGATAGGCGATCACGACCTCGCAATTGGGGCCGGGCTTGCGCAGCCAGTAGGCCCCATCGATGGCGCCCTGGCGGAAATCCTCGTCGGCGCGGGTGCCCGGCTGCTCGATCGGATTGGTGGTGAGCCTCAGATAGACCGAGCCGCCGGTCTCGTCGCGCAACCAGGTGCGCTCGTCCGGATCGCCCTCGCCATCCTTCTGCATGTAGTCGAAGGCCCATTTCATGATCACCGCCAGTTCGTCGGCAAAGGCCGGCTCGAACGCCGCCAGCCCGTCCTGGCTCATGCCGATCAGCGGCGAGCCGATCGACTGGTGCGCGCCGCCCTCGGGGGCCAGCGTCACGCCCGAGGGCGTACCGACGATCATGAAGCGTGAATCCTGGTAGCAGGCATAATTGAGCGCATCGAGACCGCGGGCGACGAAGGGATCGTAGACGGTTCCGATCGGGATCAGCCGCTTGCCGAACAGCGAATGCGACAGTCCGGCCGCGCCCAGGAGGAGGAACAGGTTCATTTCGGCGATGCCGAGTTCGATATGCTGGCCCTCTGGCGCGAATTCCCATTTGGCGGTCGAGGGAATGTTGTGCGTCTTGAAGGTGTCGGCGCGCGCCTCGCGGGCAAACAGCTTGCGCCGGTTGACCCAGGGGCCGAGATTGGTGGTGCCGGTGACATCGGGCGAGGTGGTGACGATGCGTGCCGCAAGCTCGCTGTCGGTCTTGGACAGATCGTCGAGGATCTTGCCGAAGGCCATCTGCGTCGAGATCTCGCGATCCGAGGCGATGTCGATCTCGGGCGTGGCGATCACGTGATCGGAATAGCGCCGCCGGCCTTTGGCAAAGAACGGCGTCCGGTCGAGATAGGCCTGCAGCGCATCAGGGTCTTTGACGGTGGCGAATTTCTCCCATTCCTCTCCCTCCGGCACGCCCATGTGCCGCTGCCACTCCGCCATCTGGGTCTTGTTCATCAGCCCGCCGTGATTGTCCTTGTGCCCGGCGATCGGCGTGCCCCAGCCCTTGATCGTGTAGGCCAGGAAACACACCGGCCGGTCATGGTCGATTGCAGCGAAGGCGTCCGCCATGGTCGAGACGCAGTTGCCGCCGAGATTTTCCATCAGGTCCGCCAGTTCCCGGTCGGAGCGCGCCTCGATGAGCCGGGTGACGTCGCCCTGGTCGCCGAGATCGTCCATCAGGTGCTTGCGCCATACCGCCCCGCCCATGAAGGTGAGCGCCGCATAGAGCTGGTTGGGGCAGGTGTCGATCCAGGCCTTGAGCCTGTCGCCGCCGTTTTCGGCAAACGCGGCGCGCTGCAGATGGCCGTACTTGACCCGGACAACGTCCCAGCCGAAGGCCTCGAAGATCTTCTCGACGCGGCGGAACAGGCCCTCATGGACGATGCCGTCGAGCGACTGGCGATTGTAGTCGATGATCCACCAGGTGTTGCGCAGATCGTTCTTCCAGCCCTCCTGCAGCGTCTCGTAGATATTGCCCTCGTCGAGCTCGGCGTCGCCGACCAGCGCCACCATGCGCCCGGGCTTGATGTCCCGGCCCCAGTCCTTGGCGGCGATATAGTCCTGCACGATCGAGGCAAAGGAGGTGATCGCCACGCCGAGACCCACCGAGCCGGTGGAGAAATCGACATCGTCGATGTCCTTGGTGCGCGACGGGTAGGACTGCACGCCGCCGAAGCCGCGGAAATTCTCCATCTTCTCGCGCGTCTGGTTGCCCATCAGGTACTGGATGGCGTGGAAGATCGGCGAGGCGTGCGGCTTGACCGCCACCCGGTCCTCGGGCTTCAGCGCAGAGAAGTACAATGCCGTCATGATCGACACCATCGAGGCGGACGAGGCCTGATGCCCGCCGACCTTGATACCGTCCGCCTTGGGGCGGATGTGGTTGGCGTTGTGGATCATCCAGTGCGACAGCCACAACAGCCGCTGCTCGATGGTCTTGAGAAGTGCCGTATCGCTCATGGTTCCGGAGTCCCGCCCTGCATGACAGTGATGAATTTGCCCGTGTCGATATTGCCGCCGCACAGGATGACGCCGACGCGCTTGCCCTGCATCCGTTCCTTTTCCTGCATGAGCGCCGCCAGCGGCGCCGCGCCCGCGCCTTCGGCCACATTGTGGCTGCAGCGGAAATAGGTGCGAATGGCCTCGGCCACTTCATCGTCGTTCACCGCCACGATCCGCGCAGCACCCGTCGCGTAGATCTCGAAGGCTTCCTTCACCGGCACCCGCACCGCCATGCCGTCTGCGAAGGTGCGCGCGCTTTCGGTCTCGACCAGCTCGCCTGCCTCGACCGACAGCTTCGCGGCCTGCGCCTCGGTCGACACCACGCCGACGATGCTGGTCTTGAGCCCCATCGCGTCACGCACCGCGATCACCGCGCAGATGCCCGAGCCGCAGCCGATCGGCACATAGACCGTGTCGAGATCCGGCTGGGCCGAAAACAGCTCATGGGCGTAGGTTGCGACGCCGCGGACGAGTTCCCGGTGGAACGGCGGCACGATGGCGAGCCCCTCGGCCTCGGCCACCCGAACGGCCTCTAGCCGCGCCTCGTCGAAATCGCGCCCGAAAACGATCACCTCCGCGCCGAACGCGCTCATGGCGGCATTCTTCTCGGGCGAATTGCCTTCCGGGACATAGATCTTCGCCTTCAGCCCTGCAGCAGTGGCAGCCCGCGCCTGGCTCTGGCCGTGATTGCCGCGGGTGGCGGTGCAGATCCCGCGCGCCTGTGGCTGAGTCCGCTTCAACCAGTCAATGAAGGTGATGCCGCCGCGCACCTTGAAGGCGCCGGTCGGCGTGTGGTTCTCGTGCTTGACCCAGGTCTCGATGCCGAGCTCGCGGTTGATCAGCGGCCAGCTGTATTGCGGCGTCGGCGCCATGTGGCGGTGGACCAGCGCGGCCGCTGCGTCAAGCTCTTCAAGGGTAAACATCAAGTCTGGTTCCTGTCTGCAATGTGCTCACACTAACCTCTCGGACTCCGTCCGAAAAGACGTGCCGTCCGCCGATTACAGCGCCAGCGCCAGCGTGCAGAATTCCTCGACGCTCAATGTCTCGGCCCGGCGGGTGGGGTCGATGCCGACGCGGGCGAGCAGGGCCTCGCCGCCGAGAGGCTTCACGCTTTGCCGCAGCATCTTGCGCCGCTGGCCGAAGGCGGCGTGCGTGACGCGTTCGAGCTTGCCGAGATCGCAGGGCAGGCGCTCGGTGAGCGGCAGGATGCTGACCACGCTGGAGGTGACCTTGGGCGGCGGCGTAAACGCCTGCGGCGGCACATCGAACAGGATTTCGCTGTGGGTGAGCCAGCCGGCGAGCACGCCGAGACGGCCGTAATGGTTCGATCCTGGCGCAGCCACGATGCGTTGTCCCACTTCCTTCTGAAACATCAGCGTCATCGAAGTCCAGAACGGATTGTCCACGTCAGCCGTCAGCCAGTTGATCAGGAGCTGGGTGCCGACATTGTAGGGCAGGTTGGCGACGATCCTGGCGGGTTTGCCGCCAGCCAGCGCCGCCAGATCGGTTTTCAGCGCATCGCCCTCGACGATCTCGAGCCGCCCCGGATAGCGCGCCGAGATCTCTTCGAGGATCGGAATGCAGCGCGGGTCGCGCTCGATGGCCACGACGCGCGACGCGCCCTGCGCCAGGAGCGCACGCGTCAGCCCGCCGGGGCCGGGGCCGATCTCGAACACGGTATAGCCTTCGAGCGGACCGGCCGAACGGGCAATTTTCGCCGTCAGATTGAGATCGAACAGGAAATTCTGGCCCAGCGCCTTCTTCGGAGCAAGCCCGTGCGCCGCCACCACGTCGCGCAGCGGCGGCAGATCGTCATGGGCTGAGGCCATCAGGCAGCGCTCGCTTGGTTGGAGGCTTCGGTCCGCGCCATGAGATCGGCAAGCTTGAGCGCTGCGACCAGACTGTCGGCGCGCGCTTCGCCCTTGCCGGCGAGTGAAAACGCCGTTCCATGATCGGGGGAGGTACGGATGAAGGGCAGGCCGAGGGTGACATTGACCGAATCGTGAAACCCGAGCGTCTTGGCCGGGATCAGCGCCTGGTCATGGTACATGCAGATCGCCGCATCGTACGTGGCGCGCGCCTGTGCGTGGAACATGGTGTCGGCAGGCAGCGGACCGAATGCGTTTATGCCTGCCGCGCGGAGCTCCGCGATTGCGGGCGCAACGATCTCGGCATCTTCCGACCCCAGCGCGCCGTTCTCGCCGGCATGGGGATTGAGGCCGGAAACCGCGATCCGCGGCGAGGTCACGCCAAACCGCGAGACCAGTTCCCGCGCCACGATCCGGCCCGTTTCCACGATCGCTTCCCGCGACAATGCGCCCGGCACATCCTTCAAGGGAATGTGGATGGTGACCGGCGTCACCCGCAGATGCGGCCCGGCAAGCAGCATCACCGGCCTCAGCGGCGGGCCGTGCGGTTCTCCGCCAGCTTCCTCGGCCAGATGCGCCAGATACTCGGTGTGTCCGGGAAAGCCGAAACCCGAGGCATAGAGCACCGATTTGGCGATCGGATTTGTCACCACCGCGCGGGCGCGGCAGGCCATGGTCAGCTCAGCCGCGAGCCTTATGGCTTGGATGATCGCCGCCCCATTGGCCGGGTCCGGGGCACCGGCGATTGCCGGGGCAGCCAAGGCAACGGGCAGAACCGGCAGGGCTGCGTCGAAATCCGCTGCCGCCGTTTCGGGCGAGGTCTCCTTCAGCGGAATATCCAGGCCAAGCATTTTCGACCGCTCGCCCAGCATCTTCGGGTCGCCAATCAGGAATAAATTGGGCAGGCCGAGCGCGGCTCGGTTTGCCCATGCAAACAACGCGAGATCCGGTCCGATTCCGGCGGGATCGCCCATGGTCAAGGCCAATGCGCGGCGGTTCCCGGTCATGAGAGTGGATGTCCTACTTGTTGGCGATCACGGCGCGCTTGCGAATTTCCGCAAGATGCTTCTTCGCCGCTTCGGATTCCCCGGCTTCGTCATTTTCCGAGCGGAACACCATTTCGGCCGCCTTGTCGTCCGAAACGGTCTTTGCCGAACAGATGACGATGAATTCGACGCCGCGGTCGGTGATCCGCGCCGGTGTGGCGGATCCCGTCTGGGTCTTTTCGATCAGCGGCTTCCATTCCGGCGGCAATTGCGGCTGCATGATGCGGCCGAGCTGGCGCAGGGTGACGTCGCGCAGGCCGCCGATCACCGAGGCGGCGTTGTCGCAGCCCTGATAGCGTCCGCGCAATTGATCCGCCTCGCGCTTGCGGGCATTGAGCGTGGCATTCGAGCGCTTGTTGGCAGGAACCACGAAAATCACCTGTTGAAGGATGTATTCGGTGGTGGATGGCTTGTCCCCACCGCGTTCGAGCATCTTTGAGACCAGGTCCTGGGTCGACATGCCGCTGCCGCCGCCGCCGAGAGCCTGAACCACGCGTCCCCAGCTCATCTGAACCTGGATGTATCTCTTGAAATGCTTCGGCGTCACGCCGGACTGGTTGAGAACCTCCGTAAGCTGCTTGGGGGTCAGCTTGTTGGACTTGGCGAACCGCTCAAACGATGCATTGACCTCTGCGTCGGAGGCAAGGAGACGGACGCGCGCCGCTTCCTGCCCTTTGATAGCCTCGTCAATCAACTGCTCCCGCGCTTTCTCACCGAGATTGCCGCCAGCGCGCTGCAGCTTCAGGAAGGCGACCCGCCGGGCGATGTCGACGCTGGTGATGGCCTGATTGTTGACCACAACCTTGATTTCGCTTGCGGCAAAGGCCGACGGCGCGGAACCCGGCGTGAAGGAAAACGCCAATGCAGCCATGAGCAGCAAGCCGGTAAAGCGAAAGATCGCGGGAAAGTGCATGCGTTCAGGTCCTCTGTTTCCGGTCAAAAACCGGCATGGCCAGTTTTGCAAATCCGATGACGCCCGTAAATGCCTATCTCATGCGGCGAAAACGAGGCGATTGTTCCCTTGGGACCTTCGTTCCTGACCGACAGCCTCAGAAACTGGGCTTGAGCAGCGGGTTGGATACCGATCCTTGCTCGAAATCGGCAAGTGTACGGAAACTCAACCTTGCGCCGATTCTCCAGTCACGGGCGTTCACGTCGGAATCGTCGCGGACGTGCTCATAGGCAAGGGAGAACGCAAAGCACTCGTCTTCATAAAGAATGCCGAAGGCCCTCCGGTCGAATTCCTTGTCGACCAGATCATAGGTTGTCGAGGCTGCCACGCTCCAGAACTCATGCAGCTGGAGCTTCGCCAGACCGGTGATCTCGCGGCGATCGTCTTCGGTGAATGTATTCGGTCTTGGAGCCTTGATCTCAGTGTAGGTGAGGGCGGTGGTAAGCGGGCCCCTGCTCAAGCCGGCTCGAACATCGGTGCGTTCCATCCGGAAATCATCCTTGTCGAACCGGGCCGAAGCGGCGAGCGACAGTCCATTGTAGCCCACGCCGGCCATCCCGACGAAATCGGACACGTCGTCCTCAAGCCCCGAATTCCGCGTCGCCTGGGACAGGTCCGGCGTGGCGAAGGAGTTGAGACCCGCCAGGTGATAGCTCTGTCCGAACACGGCCTGGGTCTTGAAACCATTGTCGAACTGGCCGGTGTAGCGAAGCCCGACATTGGCGCGAATGCCGCCTTCGGAACGGTCGAAACCGGAAAACTTGTCGCGCTCGAACAGCGAGGTCGCGTCGAAAACGAAGCTCTGTGCATCCTCGTTGGGAATGCCGCCGGCCAGTTGCTCGTCAGGGCGCACGAAGACCTGCGCAATCGGTTCGATCACATGGCTCGAATTGGCGGTTGTTACCAGGACCGGGTAGCTGGCTTCGAGGCCTGCCGTCACCATGCCGCGCGCGTGAGTGCCGTTGCCGGCAAAGGCGCCGTCGTAATCAGTGGGAGCGGTGTCGACATCAACCGAGTTGAGGTCGCCGCGCGCCGCCAGGATCGGCGTCAGCCGCAACCCGTTCATGGTGGTGAAGGTTCGCTTCCATTCCAGTTCCGTGCTCAGCCGCGCATTCGAACCGGCAAAGCCACGGTAGCGATCAGCAAACAGAGGGTTGGTTGTCGCAAGTCCGGCGCGCACCCTGATATCGTCATCCTTGCGCGACAGCGAATAGCCGTTGACGTCGAGCCTCAGTTCGCCGCCGGCGATGTCGCTGAAGGTTCGCTTGTAATCAAGCGAGGGATGAACCATAGCCTGCCGGCGCTCAGACTGATCCTTGAGCTGCCTGGCATTCTGAATGTCAAACCGGTAGGCCCGGAGGTCGAAGAAACTGCGGTTCGACAGGCCGGTCAGGTAGACCTCGGATTTGACCGTTGTGGCGTTGTATCCCTCGATTCCGTAGGTCCGGGAGAAGTTGTTGTCGGACTGGAGCATGCCGTCCCAGCCGAAGACCCAGCGCGGATTGATCCGGAACCGGCCCTTGGCGGCGATCATGCCGCGTTCGGTTTCAAGCGAGTCGGTGGTGTTTGCTGCAAATTCGCCAGGCCTGCGCTGGGAGATCCCGGCCATGCGCAAGGTGACTTCGCCATTGGCGAAATTCCGACGGAATTCGGCTTCGCCGAGAAAGCCCTGCTTGGAATAGGCGGTGCCGGTGAAGGTCGCGTCCATATAGGGAGACAGCACGACATAATAGGGCACTGTCAGACCATACCCGAAAACGTCGGAGCTGCTGTAGCTCGGCATCAGGAACCCGGTCTTGCGCTTGGCGCCATGGTCGGGAATTTCGAAATACGGCAGATAGGCGATCGGCATGCCGAACAGCTCGAATGTCGCCTTCTCCATCCGGATTGTCTTCGTCTCGCCGTTCTGGATGACCCGTTGCGCCTTGACCTGCCAGAACGGCGCGCGCTCCGGATTTTCCGCGCAGGGCTCACAGGCGGTATAGACGCCGTTGTTGAACGTGGTCACCCTGCCGCCGCTGCGTTCAGCACTTTCAGCCGCGATCCGGGTGTTGTCCGGGGTTTCGATCCTCAAGGCGTTGAGAAAACCGTCGGAGAAATTGTCGGTGACATCGAGATCGTCGGCATAGATCCTGTTGCCGCCCGGTTCGATCATTTCGACCGAACCGATGGCCTTCACCCGGCCGGTCTTCTGGTTATACTCGACCCGGTCTGCCACCAGCTGGTAATCGCCGTAGTCGATCTGCACGCCGCCGGAGGCCACCACAATGCCGGTATCATTGTTGTAGATCACCTCATCGGCCGCGAGCAGCATCTTCTGATCTGCAGGCACGCTGATATCGCCCGGAACAGCCAGCTGCGCGGTGGCGTCAGGCGCTGCAAATGCAAAAATGGCGCACATGGCCGCGCCAACGCTCAAGGCGCGAGCCAACGCATATACCCTAGACCGGCGCACACCTGCCAACTACCCATCCTCCTTGTGGAGAAGCACTGTCGTCCCCAAAGCCGAAGCAACCAGAACCGGAAGCCAGGCCGCCACTACAGGCGGAATGGTCCCGGCATTCGCAAACGCCTGGATCAGCTCGGAAACGACATAAAGCACGAAGCCTGCGAGGATTCCACCCAGGATCGCCGTTAAAGATTGGCCGAAGCGAACAAATTTGAGCGACACCATCGCGGCGATCAATGTCATCGCCGCCAAAAGCGCGGGTTGGGCCACCAAACGGTGGAATTGCATCTCATAACTGGTGGCTGGAAGCCCGAATGACTTGGCCGTTGCAATTTTCCCACCCAGCTCAAAAAACGGCACGGTCTCGGCCGAAGTGAGTGATTCGCCAACGAATTCCGCTTTCAAATTGGTCGGAACCGTTGCGGTCTTGAGAGTTTCCACCGGCTCTGAGCGGCGGATTCGCTTCACGTTGGTCAACTTCCAGACGCCGTCGCCCAGCACGGCATTCTTGGCTTCAAGGCGTTCTTTGATCCGTTGCTCGTCGTCGAAAAGGAAGAATGTCGCGCCTGACAGCCGGGTGCCGCCGGCAGCCGTGGCGCGCGCGCCCACCACCGTGTCGCCGGCCTCGGTCCTCTGCCTCAGCCAGGGAGCTGCGGAGCTGGTCTGCCGCACACCCAGATTGCGCTCGACGACGATGGTCTCGGCCAATTGCAGCGCCTTGGCCGCGAATGTGTTCAAGGCGGTGATCGACAGGGCGCCGATCAGCAGATTGGCCAGAACCAGCGGCGCAAGAAACTGCCAGGCCGATATGCCCGCCGCGCGGGTGACCACAAGCTCGTATTTGCGATTGAGCTGCAGAAGCGTGGCAATCGACGCGATCAGCACCACGAAGGGGATCACCGCCTGCAAAACCGTCGGGACCCTCAGCATCGAGATGAACAGGCCCGTGAGAACGGTGTAGTCTTCCGCCACGGAGAGCCGCCGGCTGGACTCGTTGAAATCCACCAGAAGGATCAGAAACAGGATCGCGACGCAGTAGGTCACGAATGTGAACATGTAGCGCCGGAAGAAATAGAGCGACAGGGTGGGGACGAGAAAACTCATGCAGCTGGCCCGTCGCTGGCGGGTCGGCGCCAGGTCTGCAGGCGCTTGAGCCGGGCAGTCGTGGCTTCGAGCAAACGGTCATTCAGCCGTGCCCAGGCCCTGGGGATCGTCAGCGTCCGGCCTGTCAGGGCAAGGATGCCGAAAACCACAATGATCGCGGCGGGAACCGCATAGGTCAAATATTCCATCGTCACGCTCAAACCGGCTTCATCGCTGCTGTAGAAGCCGAATCCGCGCGCGCCCAGCGTGATCGCCGCCACCAGCGCCCCATTTTGAAACTGCTCATGCCGGTTGGAGCGGGCCTTGCCCAGAAACACGAACGCCACCAGGCCGAATGCCAGCGGATACATCCATGTCGAGAAACGTTCCACCAGTTCCTTCTTGATGATGTGAGGCGCTTTCCGAGTGTAAAAATCCTCGCTGGACGGATTGAGCAGATAGGCCGTGGTCTGTTCCTTGGGCCTGCGCACGACGGTGTTTCCCGTGGGCACGAAGGCCGCCATGTCCAGCGCGTAGGAGGTGAAGGTGACAATCGAGATCTGGTCGTTGGAAAGACTGCGCTGCTGCAACTCGCCGTCGACCAGATGGAGGATGCTCGTGTCGCCGATGCGCCGGATGACGCCGCTGCGGGCGTAATAGATGGTTTCGCTGCCCTCTGTGCGGGAATCGGCCAGGAAGATGCCGCCCAACTCGCCGCCGGGAAGCTTTTCATTGACCTGAACGAACAGGCCCTTTTCAAGCTCCATGAAGGTGCCGGACCGCACCGCCACCGAAAACAGGTCGGACTGCGCCTGAGCCAACACGTCGTAGAGCTTGCGGTTCGACCAGGGCTCGACGAAATTGGCCACCAGAAACACCATGATCGACATGGCCGCGGCGAGCGCCAGCACCGGCTTGAGAACCGTCACCGGCTTGACGCCGGCTGCCTCCACGACCACCAGCTCGCTGTCGGCATTCATGCCCGACAGCACCTGGCTGACCCCGATCAGCAGGGCAAAGGGCGCGACGATGGACAGCACCGAGGGTATGAGGGTTGCGGCCAGCAGCAGGAACGCGCCGAAGGCCTGACCTGTTGTGGTCAGCACATCGACGCGGATCAGCACCTGCGTCGTCATCACCAGGATGGTGACCGAGGCCAGTGACCAGAAGGTCAGCATGCTCATGCGGCGCAATATGTAACGTTCGATTTGCTTCATTGCGCCTTTCCGGAGCAAGCGGCGGGGTGCGCCGCGATTCGCGCGAGCGCTCGTGACTGCTGGCTGGACCATGCCCACCATGCACCAGCCTTACTAAACTGCAAATTGGATAATCTGTGGCAAACAAACACGGTTAACCGTTTCTTGCAGCGGTGTCGCGCAAATGCAATATTGGCCACTGTGCCCATGGCTATGGTATGTCAGGTCCCGATCGATCCCGCCTCACGCCGTTTCGGAACCGGGGCGGAACCCTGCCAACGCACTGATCCGCACATGGGCGCTTGCCTTCTGTCTCGAAAACGAGAACATCGAGGGCAACGCCAATCACGAAAATCCATTGGAGCCGTCATGCCGATAAGCATTGAAATCAGTTTTTCCAAATCCGTAAAAGTCTCTGGTGGGCTGGTTGTCGCCATGGGGTCTCTGGCTGCCCCCGTTTCCGCCGCTGCCAAAACGGCCGATCCCGCCGGCCAGCTCGACAAGGCGGTCAAGATTGCAGGCTTCACCGGCAAGTCCTTTTCCACCGTCGATGTGTTCGCGCCTGTTGATGCGCCGGCCGACCGCATCGCGCTCGTGGGAACCGGAGATCCGGAAAAGCTGTCCTCTCATGAATGGATGCGCGTCGGCGGCAAGATCTTCTCCCTGATCGGCAAGGCCTCGAAAGTGACCGTGCTGCTGGGCGATGCAGGCGTTCCCTCCACGGAGGCCACAGCCGACATGGCGCTGGGGCTCATGATGCGGTCCTATTCGTTCGACACCTACAAGACCAGGAAGGGCGAGGACGACGACAACGGATCCCGCAAGGTCAGCGTGGTGTTCCAGCACGATGAGGCGAGCGATTGCAAGAAGGCCTTTGCCGTCCGCCAGGCGATCTCGGAGGGCGTCGAGCTTGCGCGCAACCTGGTCAATGAACCCGCAAACGTGCTCGGCCCGGTGGAGTTCGCCGACCGCGCCAAGGAGCTCGAATCCCTGGGCGTGGATGTCGAGATCCTGACCGAGAAGGACATGAAGAAACTCAAGATGGAGGCGCTGCTCGGCGTGTCGCTCGGCTCGCCGCGACCGCCGCGGATGGCGATCATGCGCTGGCAGGGCGCCAAGCCCAAGGACAAGCCGGTGGCCTTCATCGGCAAGGGCGTGGTCTTCGACACCGGCGGTGTTTCGATCAAGCCGGCGGCGGGCATGGAAGACATGAAGGGCGACATGGGCGGTGCTGCCGCGGTCATCGGGCTGATGCATGTGCTGGCCGCGCGCAAGGCCAAGGTCAATGCGGTGGGGATCATCGGGCTGGTCGAGAACGCCATCGACGGCGCAGCCCAGCGTCCGGGCGACATCGTCCGCTCGATGTCCGGCCAGACCATCGAGGTTATCAACACCGACGCCGAGGGCCGTCTGGTGCTGTGCGATGCGCTCACCTACTGCCAGGAGCGGTTTAAGCCGGCGATCATGATCAATCTCGCCACCCTGACCGGCGCCATCATCGTGGCGCTCGGGCCCCATCACGCCGGCCTGTTCTCCAATGATGACGAACTGTCCCGGGCCCTAACCAAGGCGGGAGAGGTGACCGAGGAGAGGGTCTGGCGGATGCCGCTGGGATCCGACTACGACAAGATGATCGATTCCAAGTTCGCCGACATGAAGAACACCGGCGGCCGCCATGCCGGAGCGATCACTGCGGCGCAGTTCCTCAAGCGGTTCGTCAAGGATACGCCGTGGGCGCACCTCGATATTGCCGGCACCGCGATGGGCTCGCCATCCACCGACATCAACCAGTCCTGGGCGTCCGGTTTCGGCGTGCGGCTGCTTGATGAGCTGGTGCGCGCCAATTACGAGAGCTAGGAGCCGGTGGCCGAAGTCCTGTTCTATCACCTGACCGAATCCCGGCTTGAGGAGGCGCTGCCGCCGCTTCTGGAGAAAAGTCTTGATCGGGGCTGGAGGGTCTCCGTGCACATGGGCAGCGAAGAACGCTGCGCGGCGCTCGACGGCCATCTCTGGACCTTCCGGGAAGACAGTTTCCTGCCCCATGGCGTCGAGCACGGGCCCCACGCGGCGCGCCAGCCGGTGCTGCTGACGCTTGCCGCTGATGCGGCGAACGGCGCCACTGTCCGGTTTGTCGCCGACGGCGCCGACATCCCGGCGCTCGACGGCGTCGAGCGGCTGGTGATGATGTTTGACGGCCATGATCAACAGCAGCTTGAGGCTGCCCGTTCCCAATGGAAGACCCTCAAGTCCGGCGGTCATACGCTGACCTACTGGCAGCAAACGCCCGACCGGCGCTGGGAGAAGAAAGCCTGAGAGGCAGCCCTCCTTGAACGACAAAGCCCTCCGGATGCGTTTCCGGAGGGCTCTTTCATCAGTGGCCTCTTCAACGCTGAGCTGGGGCCTAAAACTCTTCCCACTCCGTCATGTCCACTGCGGCATTGCCGCGAAACGCGGGCTTCTGCCTGGCCGGGGCGCCACGCTGGGGCGCCGCCGCAGGGTTCGAGATGACGGCCCTCGGCGCGCTGTAGCCGGAGTTGCCGCCCGTCTTGAAGCGGCTGAGCAGATGGAACAGCGAGGCCGCCTCCTGCGCCAGGCTATGGCTGGCCGCGGTTGATTGCTCGACCATCGCGGCGTTCTGCTGGGTGCCCTGGTCCATGGTGTTGATCGCCATGTTGATCTCGTTCAGTCCGGTCGACTGCTCGCGCGACCCGATGACGATGGCTTCGACATTGGCGTTGATCAGCTTGACCTGCTCGACAATGCTGACCAGCGCCTTGCCGGTCGCGCCCACAAGCGCGACGCCGCTCTTGACCTGGTCTCCGGATGCGATGATCAGGCCCTTGATCTCCTTGGCGGCGGTGGCGGTGCGTTGGGCAAGTTCGCGCACTTCCTGGGCGACCACGGCGAAACCGCGACCGGCTTCCCCTGCGCGGGCGGCCTCCACCCCGGCGTTCAGCGCCAGCAGGTTGGTCTGGAAAGCGATGTCGTCAATGACGTTGATGATGTTGGCGATGGCCTTCGACGAGCTCTCGATCTCGGCCATGGCGACAACAGCCTTTTCGACCACCTGGCCCGACGTTTCCGCGTCCTTCTTGGTCTTGGCAACCAGTTGGCCGGCTTCGTTGGCGCGCTCGCTGGAAGAGGTAACCGTTTTTGTGATTTCCTCAAGCGCGGCAGCGGTTTCCTCGACAGATGCCGCCTGGTTCTCCGTCCGCTTGGAGAGATCGTCTGCCGCGACCCGGATTTCTTCTGAGCCGGACGAAATTGCCTTGGCATTCTCCGAAACCGATTGCATCGCTTCGCAAAGCCGCTTGATCGCGGTGTTGAAATTGACCCGCAACGGATCCAGGTCGGCGCGAAACGGCTCTTCGATCTGCAAGGTGAGGTCGCCGTCGGCCATGCGTTCAAGGCCGTCCGAAAGCGAATGGACGTTCTTGACGCGCTGGGTCACGTCATTGGCGAATTTGACCACCTTGAAAACCCTGCCGTGCGCATCGAAGATGGGATTGTAGGAGGCTTGAATATGGACTTGCCGGCCGCCTTTTCCAATGCGCAGGAATTCGCTGGCAATGAATTCCCCTCGGTTGAGTTTTTTCCAGAATTCGGCGTACTCGGCGCCTTGTGTATAGGACGGCTCGCAGAACAGGCGGTGATGCTTGCCCTGAACTTCGGCGAGGCTGTATCCGAGCGTCCCAAGGAAATTCTCGTTGGCGGTGATGATCGTGCCGTCCAGGTCGAATTCGATCATCGCCTGGGCGCGCGAGATGGCTGTGATCTTGCCAGCGTCTTCGGCGGATTTGAGTTTTGCGGCTGTAATATCGGTGGCGAATTTCACAACCTTGTGAGGCTTGCCACCTTTGAAAACCGGATTGTAGCTGGCTTCGATCCAGACTTCCTTGCCGCCTTTGCCGATCCGTTTGTATTGCGCCCGATCAAACCTGCCTTCACCAAGATTTTTCCAGAAGCTCTTGTATGTCTCCGAGCCAACCTCGGCGGGTTCGATGAAGATGCTGTGGTGCTTGCCCTTGATCTCCGACAACTCGTATCCCATCGCCTGACAGAAATTCTCGTTGGCGGTAAGAATGTTTCCCTTCAGGTCAAACTCTATGATTGCATGAGATTTGCTTACCGCCTCAAGCACCGCTTTCTCTGCCGCGTACCCAAATCCCATCATTGCGGCTCTCCTAAGCAGGCCAGGCTCGAAACAGCAAAATTCGCGCTGCAAGCTTCGAGCAATGTTTACAGTTGATAGTGCTGATTATCTGTTTGAATTCTTTACGTCTGATGAATGAATTAACGACAATAGACGGATCATGCGAATGATCGACAATTCTTGCAGGCCCTCGAAAGTCTCCTGTCCTCCCGACAGGGGCGGGGGGACTGTATGCAGCGTTTAGGTCGAAACCGATGACCATGAACAAGATCAGCGAGTTGCAGCTCGAGTTCAGAGAGCCGTCTCAATCGGTGGACGTTCACGCTTCCTTCAGTTGCGCCGGATTGTCCGTGCAGTACTCGCGCCTGACGTTGCCCGCCGAGTACGATTTCAAATGGGACGGAAGCAGCCACTACCTCGCTTATCACGACCTTGTTCTTGTGGATGGGGAAATGGAGGTGACCGGCGAGAAAGCAATTGTCGGACGCGACCTCACGGGCAAGATGACCTACGTCCCGATAGGTCAGACGATTAACGGTTGGGGGAAACCCGCGGACCGGTTGAATGCCTTCACGGTTGTCTGCTTTGATCCGGCTGCTATGGAGGCGGAGCTGGAGGCCGAGTTCAATTCGGTCGACGCACAAGCCCAGATCTATTTCCTGCACGAGGATCTCGGCGCAACGATGCGCAAGCTTGGACTGCTTATGGCGGATCAGGAAAGGCCCGCCTCGAAGATCTATGCGGAAACCCTTGGATTGACAGCGGCACTCGAAATGTTTCGGATTTCGAACGAAGACATCGAAAGCGGCGGCAGGACCGGTTCAGGACAATTGAGCAAGTCCCAACGCGAGCAGGTGGTATGTTTCATCGAGGACAATCTTGCCAAGGATATCGGTCTGGATGAACTCGCCGCGGTGTGCGGCCTGACGCGATTTCATTTTTCACGGGCCTTCAAGGCCAGCTTTGGCGTCCCCCCATACCATTATGTCAACCAGAGACGCATCGATAAGGCGCGGCAGATGCTGGTTGGCACAGGCTTTCCCATTGCCAGCATTGCAGAAGCCTGCGGCTTCAACGGCGCCAGCCAGTTCGGTCGGTCTTTTCGCAGCGCCGTCGGCCAGACTCCACTGGCGTTCAGGCGAAGCAACTAGGATCTGGATCGTGCGTACGGTTCCGGGCAGTCTCGCTCCGCCGTTTCGGCTCAGGCGTTCTGGCTCGTGGACACCATTCATCCGGCCTCGGCTGAAGCATGCTGGTCCGGCCTTTGCAGCTTCGCGGCGCTCGCATACTGCCGCTCGATCTCGATCAGTTTCTGCTTGCGCCACAGCCCGCCGCCATAGCCGGTGAGCGACCCGTCGGCGCCGATGACCCGGTGGCAGGGGACAAGCAGCGCGATCTGGTTGGCGCCGTTGGCGCGCGCCACCGCCCGGATCGCCGACGGGCGGCCGATCTGGCGGGCGATTGCGCTGTAGCTCCTGGTTTCTCCGGCCGGGATGTCGACAAGCGCGTGCCAGACCGTCCTGGTGAAGTCGCTGCCGTGGAACGCCAGCGGAACGCTGAAGCGCGCATCCCGTCCTGCGAAATACGCTTCCAGCTCGGACTCCAGCAGATCCATCGGCGGCTGCCGGCCAATGCCGATCCTCCCCTTGAAGATCTGGTGCATCCGGCGCAACTCCGCAGGCAGGGCCTTGCGGTCGGCGAATTCGAGAAGATGCAGATGGGTCCGGTCGGCGAGCGCGATCATCGCGCCGAGCGGGGTGTCGATATAGTCCGCCTTCACGGCCGCATCCGCCAAGAAGCTGTTGGGCGCCTGTCCCATCAGCCGGGCGAAGGCGGTGCGGAAGGCGCCGGGGGAGGAGAATCCCGCATCCAGTTGCGCCTCGATCACCTTGCCGCCGCCTGCCAGCGCCACATGCCCGTTGCGCAGCCGCTCGAGCCGCGCCATTTCCAGAAATGTCATGCCGAAATGCCGGTTGAAGGCGCGCCGCACGGTGGACGGGTCGAGGCCCATCCGGGCGATGTCGGGCTCGCTCCAGCGGTGGCCCTTGCGCTCGCTCAGAGCCGCAAGAAGCACCTTGATCGCCGGCTCGGCCTCGGCCGCCGGCGCCATCGGATGGCATCGCTTGCAGGCGCGGTAGCCGGCCTGGATGCATTCGCCCACGGTGGCGTAGAAGCTGCAGTTCTCAGGCTTGGGTTTGCGGGCGGGGCAGGTCAGCCGGCAGAAGATCCCGGTCGACGACACGCAGACATAGGCGCGCCCGTCATAGCTCGGATCGCGCGCCAGAAGCGCGTCGTACAGGGTGGCGGTATCAGGCAGATCAAACAGCATGCAGTGATCCTACCGCCGCGGCGGGCAGGCGTCAGCCTGAATTCGGGCACCTATTCGAGATTGCGCCCCACGGCGGGTGAGAGCCGGATTCACTTTCGCAAGACCTGGATTCCGTTTGACAGGCCTTGCCGCGAGCAGCTTGAAAATATTGACGTTTCACTGGTGGCGCAGCGCCTCGATCGGATCCATCCGGGCAGCCCGGCGCGCCGGGAAATAGCCGAAGACGATCCCCACCATCGCCGAGAACACAAACGCCGCCAGCACCAGCGCCGGATTGGGCGCGAAGGGAATCGACAGCAGCCGCGACCCCAGTAGGCCCAGCCCCAGGCCGAGCACGATGCCGATCAGGCCGCCGATAACCGACAGCACGATGGATTCGACCAGGAACTGCAGCAGCACCTGGCCCTCCGTGGCGCCGACCGCGAGCCTTATGCCGATCTCGCGGGTGCGCTCGGTCACCGAGACCAGCATGATGTTCATGATGCCGATGCCGCCGACCAGAAGGCTCACGGCGGCGACGGCCGAGAGCAGGCCGGTGAGCACGCTGGTGATGCCGGTCAGCATCGACGAGATCTGCTTCATGTCGAAGACGTTGAAATCGTCCTCCTCGAAGGGGCCGATGCGCCGGCGCTCGCGCATCAGCCGCTCGATGTCGGCCTTGGCCTTGTCGGTGGAGATGCCGTTGCGGATCGAGGCAAATATCAGCGACACATCCTGGTTGCCGGCGATGCGGCGCTGGAAGGCGCGGATCGGGATCAGCACGATGTCGTCCTGGTCGGTGCCGAAGCTCGATGCGCCCTTGGCCTCCAGCGTGCCGATGACCCGGCAGGAGATCTGCTTCAATCTTATGCTGGCGCCCAGCGGATCGCTGCTGCCGAACAGCTTCTCGCGCACCGTGCTGCCCAGGATGCAGGCCGAGGAGCCGGTCCTCAGTTCGCTCTCATAGAAGGCGCGGCCGCTCGACAGCGGCCAGTCGCGGGCGGTGAGAAACCGAGTGTCGGTGCCGGTCACGGTGGTCGAATAATTGACATTGCCGAAGATGACCGTCATCGCCCGCGAATTGCTCGGCGTGGCGACCAGCACGCTTCCGATCTGCTCCTCGATGGCGTCGACATCCTTGAGCGTGAGGCTCGCGGCGGTCCCGCCCACGCCGGAGCCGGGGCCCTGCGAGGGCTGGCCCGGACGGATCATCAGGAGATTGGTGCCAAGTGTGGAGACATCGGCCTCCACCTGGTCGGTGGAGCCCTGGCCGACGGTGACCATGGCGATCACCGCGGCGACGCCGATGACGATGCCCAGCACAGTGAGGAACGACCGGAACATGTTTCTCAGGATGGCCTGCAGCGCAAGCCGCACCGCTTCATAGAGCATGGGACGCCGCCTTCTCCGGGATCGTGTCGGATTCGATGCGGCCATCGAGGAAATGGACCAGCCGGTCGGCATATTCGGCCATGTCGGGCTCGTGGGTGACCATCAGGATGGTGATGCCGTCCTTGCGGTTGAGTTCGGTAAGCAGGTCCATGATTTCATGGCTGCGGGCGGTGTCGAGATTTCCCGTGGGTTCATCGGCCAGGATCACGTCCGGATTGGTGACAATGGCCCGGGCGATCGCCACGCGCTGCTGCTGGCCGCCCGACAGCTGCGACGGGTCATGGTCCTCACGGCCCTTGAGCCCGACCTTGGCAAGCGCATCAAGCGCCAGCCGCCTCCGCTCCGTCCGCGGCATGCCCTGGTAGATCAACGGCAGTTCGACATTTTCGAGCGCGGAGGTGCGGGCGAGCAGATTGTAGCCCTGGAACACGAAGCCCAGAAAGTTGCGCCTCAGCAAAGCCAGCTGGTCGCGGCCCAGATGGTCGACATCGGCGCCGCCGAAGCGATAGGCGCCGCCGGTGGGTTTGTCGAGAAATCCCAGAATGTTCATCGCGGTCGACTTGCCCGAGCCGCTGGGGCCCATGATGGCGACGAATTCGCCGCCACGGATATCGAGGTCGATGCCGCGCAAGGCGCGCACCTCGGCGTCGCCGGTGCCATAGAACTTGGTGACGCCGCGAAGGCTGATGAGCGCCGCATCCTTCGGGGGGAGGGCGCCGGGCCCGGCGGTCGGCGCGGACATGCCTTCCCCGGTCATGGCGTCGTCTGATCGGTGATGACCAGATCACCCTCTTTGACGTCGCCGGTGATCGCGGTCTTCGACCCGTCGCTTTCGCCCGGCATCACCGACACGGCGACCGCCTGGCCGTTCTTCAAGAGCCAGATGTCGCGGTGGCCGTCGGTGCTGAGCTTGGGCGTGGGGGTAGCGGTCCGCGTCGGGGGCCTGAAGATCATCCCGAGCAGTCCGCTGCCGCCGCTGTTCTCCGTCGTCGCCGGCGGCGAGAACCTGAGCGCCGCGTTCGAGACCGCCAGCGTGTCCTTGACCTCGGCCACCTTGATGTCCGCGGTCGCGGTCATGCCGGGGCGCAGCAGCATGTCGGCATTGTCGATCGACAGGATGGCTTCGTAGGTGACCACCCCGTCGACGGTCTTGGGCGCATAGCGCAATTGCGAAATGACGGCGGGAAAGCTACGGCCCTGATAGGCCTCCACCGAGAACATGGCGGCGTTGCCGACCTTGACCTTGCCGATGTCGGCCTCGTCGATGTCGACGCGCAGCTCCATCTTCCTGAGGTCGGCGGCGAGCGTGAACAGCACCGGCGCCTGCAGCGAGGAGGCGACGATCTGTCCGACCTCGACATTGCGGTCGAGCACCACGCCATCGATCGAGGAGCAGATGCAGGCCTTGGCCAGATTGGCTTCGTTGATCCTGAGATTTGCCTCCGCCACGCGGATGTCGGCCTCGGCGCTCTTGACCGCGGCCTTGGCCCTGTCATGGGCGGCCTTGGCCTTGAGCAGGCCTTCGAGCGTGGTGACCTTCTTCTGCTCAAGCATCACCGCGCGGTCATAATTGTCCTTGGTCTCATTGAGCGTCGCGGTGGCTTCGGCCAGGCGCGCTTGCGACGCAGTCAGCGAGGCCTGGCCCAGTTCGACATTGGCTTCAAGCTTGTCGGTATCAAGCCGGGCCAGGATCTGGCCCTTCTTGACCACATCGTTGAAATCGGCCTCCACCGAACGGACCGTGCCCGACAATTCGCTCGAGATCTCGACCTGATCGGTCGGCTGCACAGTGCCGGTCGCGGTCACCTGCACGACGATGTCGGTCCGGCCGACAGTCTCGGTCGCATAGACGGGCAGGCTCTGCCGCGAGGCGGCGGACCACCAGGTCCAGCCTGCGCCGAGGAGAACGACCAGCACCACAAGCCAGACCAGCCGCCGCTTCAGGGGCGAGCCCTTGCCTGCAGTCTTGACGATCGATTCGATATCGGATTTCGAGGGGGGCATGGCGCGTTCCAATCGTTTGGATCTCGCTAGCACGAGGATCGGACCGGGTGATTGATATGCATCAAACCAGTGGGCCCGATGCGTTTCCTCAGGGGGTACGCTGACCGGGCGGGGCCGACTGCTGACACGGCTTGTCATCAGGCTCGGCTAGGTTGGTCGGTGTTCAACACGGAGTTTCGCCATGCCTCTCATCGCTTCCTGCCATTGCGGCGCCAGCCGGATCGAACTGCCGCATGCACCGCTCAGCGCCTCGGAGTGCAATTGCAGCTATTGCGCGCGAACCGGCGCGATCTGGGGCTATTTCGAGCCGGGAGAGATGAAGATCCTCTCCGAAGATGCGGACAAGATCTATTGCGTCAGCGGCAGTCTGAACCGGCACCATTTCTGCGGTCATTGCGGCATGCAGACCTGGGGAGATTCGCCCGACTGGGCATCCGTGTACAACATGGATGGCACATCCAAGACCGGCGACCCGACCGCCGTGCCGACGGCGCGCATCCATGCGGTCAACCTGCGGCTGGTGGACGACCTCGATTGGTCGAAACTGACAGTGGAGAAGATCGACGGACGGAACAACTGGTGAGCGGCGAGGGGCCTTATTCGGCCGCCTCCGCGTCATCCACCTCGGCCGTCAGCGCCACCCATTCTTCCTCGGCCTTGGCCAGTTCCGCAGCCCGCTCGACCCGCTGCTTGGACTTCTGGGTGATCTTGTAGGGCGCGTCGGCGAACTGGGCCGGATCCGCAAGCTCTGCATCAAGAGACTGAATCTGTTTGGTAAGCCTTGCCACCAAGGATTCGAGATCACTGATCTTTTTCTTCATCGGAGCAAGGCCCGCGCGCTGCTGGGCCGCCTGCTTGCGCTTCTCCGCCTTGGAGCCGCCATCGCTTTCGGTGCTCTTCTTGCTCTTGCCCGACGAGCCCACGACTTCCTGGCGGTAATCTTCCAGATCGCCGTCAAACACGCTGACGGTGCCGTCGCGCACGATCCACAGACGGTCGACCGTGGCTTCGATCAGATGCCTGTCATGGGAGATCAGGATAACCGCGCCGGGGAACGCGTTGAGCGCCCGGATCAGGGCCGCGCGGCTGTCGATGTCCAAATGGTTGGTCGGCTCGTCGAGGATCATCAGGTTGGGTGCATGAAACGCCGACAGTCCCATCAAGAGGCGCGCCTTCTCGCCACCGGACAAATCCTTGGCGGGCGTGTTCATCTTGTCCTGCTTGAGACCCATCTGCGCCACCCGGGCGCGGACGCGGGCTTCCTGCGCATCCGGCATCAGCGCGCGCACATGCGCCACGGCGGATTCCTCGGGAATCAGATCGTCCATCTGGTGCTGGGCGAAAAAGCCTGTCTTGAGCTGCGGCGCGGTGCGGATCAGCCCGCCTTCGGCCTGAAGCCGTCCGGCGATGAACTTGGCGAAGGTCGACTTGCCGTTGCCGTTCGATCCAAGCAGGGCGATGCGGTCGTCTGCATCGATCCGGAGGTCGAGCCGCGTCAGGATCGGCGAGCCCGGCGTGTAGCCGACCGATCCGTTCTCGATGGCGATGATCGGCGAGGCGACGCCGCGGTCGGGCCGCGGGAAGGAGAAGCCGCTGACATCGTTTTCGATGACCGCATCGACGGTGCCCATCTTCTCGAGCGCCTTGATGCGGGACTGCGCCTGGCGGGCCTTGGATGCCTTGGCGCGGAAACGCTCGACGAATTCTTCCATGTGCTTGCGGGCAGCAAGGCTTTTTTCGCGCGCCTTGGTCTGGTGCTCGTCCCGCTCGGCCTTCTGCCGTTCGAACTGGTCAAAGCCGCCGCGATAATAGGTCAGCTTCTTCTGGTCGAGATGGACGATGGCGTTGGCCGCGGTGTTGAGCAGGTCGCGGTCATGGCTGATGATCAGCACGGTGTGCGGGTAGCGGCGGATATATTCCTCCAGCCACAAGGTGCCTTCAAGGTCGAGATAGTTGGTGGGCTCGTCGAGCAGCAGCAGGTCGGGTTCGGCAAACAGCACCGAGGCCAGCGCCACGCGCATGCGCCAGCCGCCCGAAAACGACGACGCCGGGCGCTGCTGCGCCTCCTGGTCGAAGCCCAGGCCGGCGAGGATCGAGGACGCGCGGGCTTCGGCCGAATGGGCGTCGATGTCGACGAGCCGCATCTGGATTTCGGCGATGCGGATCGGATCGGTGGCGGTCTCCGCTTCCTTCATCAGCCTGGTGCGCTCGAGATCGGCGCGCAGAACGATCTCGACCAGCGCGGTGTCTTCCGCCGGCGCTTCCTGTGCCACCTGGCCGATGCGGGTGTTCTTCGGAATCGAGGTGTGGCCGGTTTCGGTCGCCATCTCGCCGGTGATGATCTTGAACAGCGTCGATTTGCCCGCGCCATTGGGGCCCACAAGCCCGGCCTTGATGCCCACGGGGAGCGCAAGCGAGGCATTGTCGATCAGGAGGCGCCCAGCGATGCGCGCGGAAAGGTCTGTAATAGTCAGCATGCCTGCGCTTCTGGCTGGAAACGCGCCAAATGGCAAGGGGAAACCATTTGCGCGCCCACTATGCGATGTGCATATTCCAAGTGGTTCTACACATTAAGGTGACCGATGCGCACCAATATTGAAATCGACGACGATCTGGTCGCCGATCTGATGAAGCTGACAGGACGCAAGACCAAGCGCCAGGTGGTGGGGACGATGCCCTGCGTGATCAACTTCAGCGCAAGCGCGCAGCACGGCTCATTCTCGACCTGAAGGGAGCTGTCGAATGGCAGGGTGACCTGGACACATTGCGGGCCGCGAGGTGATCCTCGCCGACACGTCGGTCTGGATCGATTTCTTCGCCGGGCGCCAAACCACACAGGTTGACGTGCTCAAACAGGCCCTGGTCGCGAGGCAGGTGCTGATCGGGGACCTGATCCTGATAGAGCTTCTGCAAGGCCCAAGGCACCAGCGTGACGTGATGCGGCTGGAGCGGGCATTTGCCGGGTTACCGGTGGAGCTTCTCTGCGGATCGGTGATTGCGCCGATCGCCGCGGCAAATTACAGAAGGCTCGGGAGATCGGGCTTTGCGCCGCGAGGAGCCGTGGATGTCATCATCGCCACATGGTGCATTCAGTGCGCGATACCCCTTCTGCACAATGACCGCGATTTCCTGGTGATGGAGCGCGAACTCGGTCTGGCTACTGCCAGCCACGCCCAATGAATACCGGCGGTCAGTCCGCCGACCGACCCCCTTATCCGCCGACCGATACACCTTTTCAGAGGAATCCACAGCATGACCGTCATCCTTCACGATCTCATCGGCGCCGATCCGGCGCGTCCCTTCAGCCCGCATTGCTGGAAAGTCACGATGGCGCTGGCGCACAAGGGGCTGCCCTTCGAACGCAGCAATGTCTGTTTCACCAAGGTGCCGGAGGTCGAAGGCGGCGTCTCCAAGACCGTGCCGGTGATCCGCGACGGCACCCAGGTCATTGCCGACAGCTTCCTCATTGCCGCCTATCTGGAGGAGACCTATCCCGACAGGCCGTCGCTGTTTGGCGGCGAGGGCGGGCAGGCCATGGCGCGCTTCATCGAGGCCTGGACCCAGTCTACCCTGTACGCCGCGCTTGGCGTGATCGCGCTCAAGGAGATCCACGACATGCTGGCGCCCGAGGACCAGGCCTATTTCCGGACAAGCCGCGAGGCGCGCATGGGCAAGACGCTCGAGCAGGTCACCGAACGCCGCGAGGCCGAGATCGAGGGATTTTCCGCAAAGCTGACGCCCTTGCGCGCAATGCTGAAGTCGCAGCCCTGGATCGGCGGATCCTCGCCGCTGTTTGCCGATTACATCGTCTTCGGCGCGCTGCAATGGGTGCGCGTGACCTCGAGCGCCAAAGTGCTTGAGCCCGGCGACGCGGTGACAGAGTGGTTCGAGCGCTGCCTCGATCTGCACGACGGTCTCGGACGCACGGTGCCCGCCGCCGCCTGACCGGTCAGGCCTCCGCCACCAGCGAGGCCGTTGCCGCCACGAACATCAGCACGCCGAGCGCCCAGTCGAGGTGCCGGCGCTGCCAGCCCGAGGTGAGATGGCCGCAGCCCGACCAGCCCGCCAGCGCCCAGAGGCTGAGCCCGAAGGCGGCCATCAGCGTCAGTCCGGCGAAGGCGGCTGCGAGCGTGAGCGATCCGCTGACCGCCGATCCCGCGAGAAACAGCGCCACGGCCCAGCTTTCCGGGCTTCCCAACTGCTCGAAGGGTGGCGGCGGAGACCGGCGCCGCGGCGGGACAGGGGCGTTCGGATCGGCCATGTAGCGCGCGAGGCCGGCCAGGGGCCAGGAACAGAAGTGCAAGCACGCTCGCTGCCCCGGCCGCCCGGGGCGGGAGCAGGGCCAGGATGCCGAGGGCCGCGCCGAACGGCGCGAGCCAGCCGCACAGGCTTGCCACGAGGCAGTCGAAAACCGACTTCAGCGTCCGCTGCGCGCCAGCCGCCAGCATCGCATTGTTCTGGGGTGCAAACCCGAACACCACGACAGCGACAACCCCCGATGCGATGACCGCGTCTGTCATGATCTCATGGTACACTGGATTGGTGATTGTTCCAACACGAGCGGCGGGGCGGGGCCGCACAGGGCGGGCTGCCGGACGGCGCCTATTGCTTCCGGCAGGGATGCCAGCGTTCCCGCCTCCCGTCTTGAGGCACCACACGCGCCGAACGCCCCTTGCGAATGACAGGGCATGCGGCTATTTAGGCCGCAACTCCGGGCTGACCTGTGTCTGCCCGGATTTTTGCACCCCTTATGGCCCGCTTGTCCGCGGGCAAACCGCTGAAGGAACAAGACATGGCGATTGAACGCACATTTTCGATGATCAAGCCCGATGCCACCAAGCGCAACCTGACCGGCGCCATCACCAAGGTGTTTGAAGACAGCGGCCTGCGCGTCGTCGCCTCCAAGCGCGTCTGGATGAGCAAGCGCGAAGCCGAAGGCTTCTACGCCGTGCACAAGGAACGCCCCTTTTTCGGCGAACTGGTTGACGGCATGACTTCCGGCCCGACCGTCGTTCAGGTTCTCGAAGGCGAGAACGCCATCCTCAAGAACCGCGAGATCATGGGCGCCACCAACCCGGCCAACGCCGACGAAGGCACCATCCGCAAGACCTTCGCCCTTTCGATCGGCGAGAACTCGGTGCACGGCTCGGACGCCCCTGAAACTGCGGCCGAAGAAATCGCCTACTGGTTTGCAGGCACCGAAATCGTCGGCTGAGACGGCTGACTGCGCCGCCAATCAACCGGCGCGCTTGATCCAAATGCAAAGGCGGCCTTGGTGGGCCGCCTTTTTCGTATCCGGATCCTGCGGCCGGCTTCACCGCATGCTGAACAACTCCTGGTGAAACCGGGTCCGGGTGTCGAAGCCGTGGGCGGCGAAATCGGCCCTGAGCGCGTCGCCGAAGCCGACGGGTCCGCAGAACCAGAAACTGGCCTCGCGCCAGTCCGGCATCTCTTCGCGGATGCGGGCGCCGGTGAGCTTTCCGTGCCTGGCGTCGATCAGGACATGCAGCCGCACATCCGCATCGACGGCGTCGGCGCCAAGCCGGGCCAGCGCGGTCTCATCGAGATCGGTCGTGGTATGGAAAAGGTCGATGATCTGCCGGGGCGCACCGGGGCTGTGCTTTTTCGCATGCGCAAGAGCTTTCATCCGCGAGACGAAGGGCGTGATGCCGATGCCGCCGCCGATCCAGACCTGGCGCGCCGCATTGTCGTCGAAAGTGAAGCAGCCATAGGGTCCTTCGATCTTGACCTCCTGGCCGATGCGCAGGTTTTCTGCGAGACGGCTCGTGTGGTCGCCCAGCGCCTTGATGATGAAGGTGATCTCGGGATTTGCTGGATCCCATGCCGAAGCGATGGTGTAGGGGTGGGCGCCTTCCTGGCGGTCGGAGGTGACAAAGGCGAACTGGCCGGGTTGATGGCCGGGCCAGCCGGGCGCAAGTCTGATCCGGCTTGCCAGAGCCCGGACTCCCGGAAAGTGCTCAATATCGACAATCGTGCCGGCCACCTGGCGTCCGGCCGCCACGCGCCTGAACAACACCACCACGGCCGCGAACGTCCCGGCGAGCAGCAGCAGCGCGAGCCCGATTCCCAACGGCGTCGTCCAGTAGCCGAAGCTCGTCAACACCACGGTGTGGAACACCAAAACCAGATAGGTGAAGGCCAGGATCTTGTGCGTCTTGAAGAACAGCCGGTAGGGAATGAGCGGGATCAGGGCCACGGCAATCAGCAGCACGGTCAGGTAGAAGGCCCATTCACCGAGCCCTTCGGCCGGGCTGCGTAGTCCGGACAAGAATTGCTCGATCGGATTGACCAGAGCGCCGCGCTCGCCACGCTCCGGACGCGAAAGCAGTCCCAGACCGATAGCCCATTTCGGAGCCTCCGACCACAGCCAGTGCACCACCGCGAAGATCAGCGCGGATATGCCGAGCCATTTGTGCAGGCGATACATCTTGTCGAGCCCGCCGAGCCACTTTTCCGGCCAGCGCGGCCTCAGTGCCAGAACCATGGCCACGCTCATGCAACCGATGGCCAGCACGCCGCTGTATTGCATCATGAAACCGCGGAGCGCGAACACGCTGCTGGCCTCAAACACCGCCGGATCGGCCGCGAGCCAGAGAAGGCTGAGGAGGGCCAGCAGGCCCCAGAAGGAAAGTTTGATATGTGTCACCGCAAAACCCTTTCGCCAATTCCGCATGGCCGTTGCCCGATCCTGGCTTCGGCCTGTCACCGAACCCGGTGCGATCCTAGGGCGCTTTGCCGAAGTCCGTATTGTCGCAGATCAATTCGGCATGGCATTCCGGTCGGCGCGTCCGGGGTTCGGGCAGGGACGTGGCGCCGGCGGCCCCCAACTCCCCGCAGCGCCGGATTGGCATGCCGGTCGCGGTCCCTGGCGCAGCGAGTTCCCCCCGGGCTCATGGTCGCCTTGGCGCGCCCACCGGCAGCGGCCGGTCCACGGCGACCTGGCGCAGCGAAAAATTCGACCGCACGTCGCCCACCGCCTCGAGGGTAAGGATCTCCTCGCTCAGGATCTTCTCGTAGGCCGGCAGGTCGGGCACCGCCAGTTCGACCAGGAAATCCGCCGCGCCGGACACCATGTGGCAGGCGATCGCGCCGGGCAGGGCGGCCAGCCGCGCCTGCACCGCGCCGGCGTTCTCGCGGCTGTGGCGCAGAACGGAAATTTCCACGAACACGGTCAGCCCGAACCCGGCCTTGGCGCGGTCGAGCGTCGCCCGGTATCCGGTGATCACCCCGCGCTGCTCGAGCATCCGAACGCGCCGCAGGCAGGGCGAGGGCGACAATCCCACCCGGGCGGCCAGATCGGCGTTGCTGATCCGTCCGTCGCGCTGCAGTTCGGCAATGATCCTGATGTCGATTGCATCCATATTGGCAGAATAGGTCAATAAGTCCGGAAAATCAAAGCACTCCTGCCAGAATTGGGCGCCAGACCGTGAAACTACGCAAGGACATGCCGCGCATTGAGGCGCGACAATGCCTCCAGCCTCGAAAGGAGTCGCCATGTCCGCCCATCTCTGGCTCGTCTTCATTCTCGCCTCGCTGCCCATTCACGGGGCGCCAGGACCGAACAACCTGCTCGCCCTGCGCCACGGCATGACCTGCGGCCTGGGTCCCGCCGCCCTGGCCATGCTTGCCCGGCTGCCCGGATATGCGCTGATCTTCCTCGCCGCCGGCCTGGGCCTCGGCGCCGTGATCATCGCCTTTCCCGAAGCGTTCAGGGTGTTGACCATCGCGGGGGCGCTCTACATCGTCTGGCTCGGCCTCCGGGCCGTTCGGGCGCATGAAAGTGCGGGCGCGGCGGCGCAGGACGGGACTGGCGGTCGCTCCGCCGCGCGGGCCGAGTTCCTCACGGCCATCGCCAATCCCAAGGCGATCCTGTTCGCGACCGCCTTCTACGCGCAGTTCATCGATCCGGCGATGCCTGGCTACGCGGCCCATTACGCCACCATGGCCGCGGTCTCGCTGAGCCTCGAATCCTGCCTCGGGGGTCTCTACTGCGTGGCGGGGGCGCTCGCCCGCACCCACTTCCGCGGCGATATCATCCTCTGGCTCACGCGGGGCAGCGGTGCGGTGCTGTGCCTGATGGGCGCCGGCCTGCTCGTCGAAATGGTGATGAGCGGCTGACGGTCACGCCCGTTCCGGCAGGCTCCAGTCGATGGGCGTCATGCCGTTCTTTTCGAGAAACGCATTGGCCTTCGAGAAATGCCGGCAGCCGAGAAACCCGGTGTGGGCGGAGAGCGGCGAGGGATGGGGGGCCGTGAGCACGAGATGGCGGCTCGTGTCGACGAAGCTCGCCTTCTTCTGCGCATGCGAGCCCCAGAGCAGGAACACCACCGGATGGGGCAGCGCGTTGACCTGGGCGATCACCGCGTCGGTGAAGTGCTCCCAGCCGCGGCCGCGATGCGAGGCGGCGAGGCCGCGCTCCACCGTCAGCACGGCGTTGAGCATGAGCACGCCCTGCCGCGCCCAGGCTTCGAGATTGCCGTGCCGGGCCTGCGGGATGCCCAGGTCCGTTTCCAGTTCCTTGTAGACGTTCCTGAGCGAGGGCGGCACCCGCACGCCGGGCCTCACCGAGAAGCAGAGCCCGTGCGCCTGGCCCTCGCCATGGTAGGGGTCCTGACCGAGGATCACGACCTTGACCTTGTCGAGCGGCGTGAGGTCCAGGGCCGCGAAATATTCCGGTCCATTCGGAAAGACCTGCTTTCCCGCGTCGATCTCGGATTTCAGAAAGGCGCGGAGTTCGGCCATGTAGGGGCTTGAAAACTCGTCCGAAAGCGCCGCCTTCCAGCTCTCCTCGAGCCTGACCGCTGCGCTCATTGCCCGCTCTGCCCGCGCGCCTCGGTCCATTTCGCCTTGGCCCGATCGTCGGCGTCCTTGGCCGAGACCCATTCGCCGGCGCGGCCGTCCTTGAGATGTTCCTTCTTCCAGAACGGTGCATCGGTCTTGAGGTAGTCCATCAGGAACGACGCGCCGTCGAAAGCTGCCTGGCGGTGCGGGGCGGTGGCCACCACCAGCACGATGTTGCCGCCGGGATGGATGGCGCCATGGCGGTGGATTGCGGTGATGCCGCAAAGCGCGAACCGCGTGACCGCTTCGGCGGCAATCGTGCGGATGGCGCGCTCGGCCATGCCGGGATAATGCTCAAGCTCCAGCGTCGACAGGCGACCGCCTTCGTCCCGGCACAGACCGGTGAAACTGACCACTGCGCCGATGTCGGCGCGGCCTTGGGTCAGCGCCTCGATCTCCGCGGCGATGTCGAAATCCTGTGTCTGAATGCGAACGGTGACCGCGTCCGGCCCGCCGGTCTCGTCGCTGCCCGCAGCCATCTCAGCCTCCCGTCATCGGCGGAAACAGGGCGATTTCCCGTGCAGCGCCGATGGCTTCGTCGTGATCCGCATGTTCCTCGTCCAGCGCTGCGCGGATGACGCCAGGAACCTGGAACGCCGCTTCGTATTCCTCGCCAAGGGTAGCGAGATGGGCGATCAGGTCGCCCACGGTCTTGACATCTGCGGGAAGCGCGATCTCCTCGGAGCCCTTGCCGATACGCTCGCGCACCCAGGCGAAATAGACAATCCTGACGCTCATTCGTCCACCACATGTCTCAGCCCGGCCTTGAAATAATCATAGCCGGTGTAGATCGTGATCAGTGCGGCGATCCACAGCATGCCGATTCCGATCTCGGTTGTGTAGGGCAGCACCTTGTCGCCCGCGGGCCCTGCCAGCAGGAAGCCGAGCGCGATCATCTGAAGCGTCGTCTTCCACTTGGCGATCCAGGTGACCGGCACCGAGACCTTGAGCGCGGCGAGGTATTCGCGCAGGCCCGAGACCAGGATCTCGCGGCACAGGATGATGATCGCCGCCCAGATCGACCAGCCGGCGATGGTGCCGTCGGCGGCGACCAGCAGCAGAATCGAGGACACCAGAAGCTTGTCGGCGATCGGGTCGAGCATGCGGCCGATATTCGATGTCTGGTCTCAGATCCGGGCGAGATAGCCGTCAAAGAAGTCGGTGACCGAAGCCACCACAAAAATCGCCAGCGCGCTCCAGCGGGCGAAATCTGACCCGTGCAGCCGGCCTTCGATGAAAAAGCACAGCACAATCAAGGGGACAGCGAGAATCCGCCCATAGGTCAGCAGGTTTGGTATGTTGAGCGCATGCGACGCCATGGAGTACCCCGTTGTCCGGATTTCGCGCAAGATGCGCGGGAGCGACCCTCAAGGTCAACCGCTTCTCTGCGGCGTCGTGCGCAAATGCCGCAAATAAGATGAGAATCGGCCAAGGCCTAGCGGTTTTCCTCGTGAAAATGATTGTAGATCAGTTCGGCCACGGCCTCGGAGATGCCTTCGACGGTCACGAGATCGTCGATGCCGGCGCGCGAGACCGCCTTGGCGGTTCCGAAATGGTGCAGCAGCGCGCGCTTGCGGGAAGGGCCGATGCCCGCGATCTCGTCGAGCGGATTGGCGACCAGGTCCTTCTTGCGCCGCGCCCGGTGCGAGCCGATGGCGAAGCGGTGCGCCTCGTCGCGCAGCCGCTGGACGAAATACAGGACCGGATCGCGCGGCGGCAGGGTGAAGTCCGGCTTGCCTTCCACGAAGAACCGTTCGCGCCCGGCTTCGCGGTCCATGCCCTTGGCGACGCCGATGGCGGTGATCTTGTCGGCGATGCCGAGTTCCTCGAGGATCGCGCGCACCGCGCTCATCTGCCCCTTGCCGCCGTCGATCAGCACCAGGTCCGGCCAGGCCGGCATGCCGGTCTGCTGGACCGCGTCCGGGTCATCCGAGGCCTCCTCCGGCTGGACCGGGCCTTCGCCGCCGTGCTCCTTGATCAGCCGCGAGAAGCGGCGCTGCATGACCTCGCGCATCATGCCGAAATCGTCGCCCGGGGTGATGTCGGTCGATTTGATGTTGAACTTGCGGTACTGGTTCTTGACGAACCCCTCTGGGCCCGCGACGATCATGCCGCCCACCGCGTTGGTGCCCATGATGTGCGAATTGTCATAGACCTCGATGCGGCGCGGCGGGTGCGGCAGGTTGAAGGTTTCGGCCAGCCCCTGAAGCAGCCGACCCTGCGAGGCGGTCTCGGCCAGGTTGCGGCCATGGGCCTCGCGCGCATTCGACATCACCTGGTCGACCAGTTCGCGTTTCTCCCCGCGCTGCGGCACGGTGATCGAGGTCTTGCGCTCCATGCGCGCGCTCAGCGCCTCGGCCAGCAGTTCCCGGTCCTCGAAATCATCGGAGACCAGAATCATCCGCGGCGTGGGCTTGTCGTCGTAGAACTGGCCAATGAACGCGCCCAGGATCTCGCCCGCGGCGAGCGAGGGATCGGCCTTAGGGAAATAGGCGCGGTTGCCCCAGTTCTGCCCGGTGCGGAAGAAGAAAACCTGGATACAGGCCATGCCGCCATCGTGATGAATGGCGAAGACATCGGCCTCTTCGACCGTCTGCGGGTTGATGCCCTGATGGCTCTGCACGTGGCTGAGCGCCGACAGCCGGTCGCGATAGACCGCCGCGCGCTCGAAATCGAGATCCTCGGATGCCGATTGCATCGCGGTCGACAGGTGCGACTTGACCGCCTGGCTGCGCCCGGAGAGGAAATCCTTGGCTTCGCCCACCAGCTTCCCATAGCCCTCCGCGTCGATCTCGCCGGTGCACGGGCCGGAGCAGCGCTTGATCTGGTAGAGCAGGCACGGCCGCGTCCGGCTCTCATAGACGCTGTCGGTGCAGGTCCTGAGCAGAAACGCGCGCTGCAGCGCGTTGATGGTGCGCCCGACTGCGCCCGCTGAGGCGAAGGGGCCGAAATAGGCGCCTTTGCGCGATCGCGCGCCGCGATGCTTGAAGATCGCGGGCGCCTCGTGGTCGCCGGTGATCAGGATATAGGGAAACGACTTGTCGTCGCGCATCAGCACGTTGAAGCGCGGCTTCAGCCGCTTGATCAGATTGGCCTCGAGCAGCAGGGCTTCGGTCTCAGTGCGCGTGGTGACGAATTCCATGTTGGCCGTCTGCGCGATCATTCGCGTGATGCGGTTGGAATGGCCGCGCCCTTGCGCGTAGTTCGTCACCCGCTTCTTCAGGCTGCGCGCCTTGCCGACATAGAGCACGTCGCCGGTCTCGTTCATCATCCGGTAGACGCCCGGCTGGTTGGGCAGGTGCCGGACAAAGGCCTGGATCACCTCGGCGCCCTTGAGGCCGGGTGTGGCGATCGGGCTTTCGTTCCACTCCATGCCGGCCACATTGGCGACATCGACGGGCAGGGGAGTGTCAATCGCTGAAGGCTCGTCCTCGTCGGTGTCGGTTTCCCCATAGATCACGCCGCCGTCGGTCTGGAGGGCGTTTTTTGCGATTTTGGGAGTGGAGTCGGTCTCGCGAGTCATTCCGGGATCTTATCAGGCTCCGGCCCGGTGCGGGCAAGAGGCGGTGTCGTGTCTTGCCGTTATCTGGAGGGAACGACCGGTTTAATCAAGCAGGTCACGGGCCGCTCCTATATCGGGCTGCTGTCAAAAACCGGTAGTGTCTCAGTTTGAAATTTGATCCGATTGACAGGCTATCGAATCCCAGCGCGAATTCTTGTATGCTTAGTGAAAAGCATCAGGAGGCGTACCGATGAGAATGGCGATTAATTTCAAAAAAGATGGAGAAACACTTTTCCGTCCAATCATAGACCACGATAATGGTGACGATTTGAAAAATGGGATTGCAGAGGCTTTTGCTGCTTTTAGAAAGCAGCACCCAGATGTTTCGCTTTTTGATGTAGTCACAGGATTCGAAAAGGCTTGAAGATGCCAACCGGACCTAAAGGACAGAAGCGCCCCGCCGACGCCATTGGGCGCGCCGTGCACATCGCAAAGATCGCCACCGGCAAGATTGAAGACAACACAAGATCGCGAGCCATGCTGAGATCAAAGGGAGGTGAAGCTAGGGCTAAATAGATCGATGCTGAGCAGAGAAAAGCGCCTGAAATTCTTATCAAAATGCGCAATCTGCTTTGGAGAATTCATTATTGATGAATACGGATCTATTACGTCGGTAGCTGTAAAAAAATCCTCCTCGTCCGTGTCAGCACGCCTTATGTGGAACGCATGAACCTGAATATCCGCATGGGCAATCGTCGGTTCACCCGCCTGACCAATGCGTTTTCAAAGAAGATTGAAAACCACGTGCACATGCTCTCGCTGTATTTCGTGCATTACAACTTTTGCCGGATGCACAAGAGCCTTCGCATGTCCCCTGCAATGGCTGCTGGCGTGTCTGACACGCTACGCGATATGGATTGGGTTGTCTGCCTGATCGATGCTCGTGCGCTGAAATCGGGGCCGCTCGGGCCATACAAAAAGCGGCTTGATTAGATTGCAACCTCTCTAATGTAGCGACTTACGCCCTCTCTGCTCCGCTGATGAAGGCCTTCCTCAATAAAACGGCGATCTTCCTTTGATAGCAAATATATTTGCTTCTCAAGTGTGGCGATAAGTCTTTCCATTTCGACACCCTCCGCCGGATTTGTGGATGACATCTGCTCTAGTAGAGAGGCAACCTTGGCATCTCTACTCGCCTGATATTTCAGAATGAGGTGGAATCGATGCTTCGCGCGAATCGCGCGGGCTGTCTTCATAAAAGTGATGGCAGCGGCACTGCCCGCAATTAGTGCTGAGAGCAATGCTAGGATAATCGAAACGACGTCGCCCATCATGAAGTCCTTTCAGGGAACGGCCTATCCAATGCTACATGCCAGTATGCGCGTTCCGACGCATGCAAAACGCAGACACCAATCAGTATAATGCTCGACCAGGAGTTAAGTTCCGGTGAATATGGGCCGCTGACCATATTGAAAATCAGGGTCAGCGAGAATAGCACGATGTACACAACCCGAATGAGTGTATTCTCTGCCATAAAGACGAACCCCACACACATAACAGACGCAGTGATATAAATACTGTTGCTGCCAATGGTGCCAATCTTTAGCAATTCAATCAACAAAGGCAGACAAGGGGCGCCAACAAGCGCCACTAGACTCAGCAGCCAGACCCCCACTCTTGTCGAGGCGTGCCCGAGAAAAAACCATCCATTCCGACACTTGGTTTTTGTTCGTACCCATCTGCTCGAAATATTCGCCGTAGTTGCAGTGTCTTTGACTGTCATCCATCTCATGTCCCCATCCGGATGCACTATTCTGATAAAAGATTGACACGTCAAGGTTGACCTTTTTGCGGCGTCAAACTTCAAACTGAGACACTGCCCAAAAACCGTCAGGACGTTCCTGTAAAGCTCATTGCGCCAAGCCCCCTTGCCCGGCATGACTCGCGTCATGCCACGCAATCGCGCCCGGATCCGTCAGGAAACAGGAGACATCGTCATGCCAACCAACCGTCCCGCCTGCATCGCCCACTGGTCCGAGGTCGAGGGCCCCGACACCGCGCATTACCGCAACGACGACGAACTGCTGGGCATCGGCGCGGCGCTCGGCCGGCATTTCGGCCTCAACCGGCTCGGCATTCACCACGTGCGGCTGCCGCCCGGCCGCCGCACCTCCTTTCCCCATGCGGAAAGCCATGAGGAGGAATTCGTCCATGTCCTCGAAGGCGCGCCGGATGTCTGGCTCGACGGCGTGCTGCACCGGCTGGCGCCAGGCGATTCGGTCGGCTTCCCGGCCGGAACCGGTCAGGCCCACAGCTTTCTCAACAATTCCGACGCCGAGGTGCGCCTGCTGGTGGTGGGCGAGACCAGCAAGGACGAGAACCGGATCTATTATCCGGTCAATCCCGACCGCAAGCCGTTGCGCGACGACTGGTGGGACGATGTCCCGGCGCGCGAGATGGGCGACCATGACGGCATGACCGACATCGAGCGGGCGCGCCGGGCGAACAAGGCCTGAACCAGCCGCCTCGCGTGCGGACCCTGGTCCGTCCGAGCGGAAGCGGGGCCTATTCGCCAACTCCGCTCACATCCGGCGTTTGCCATGCCAGGTGCTGGCCGCCGTCGAGCGCGATCATCTGCCCGGTGACCGAGCGAGCCTGGTGCAGATAGCGGATGGTCGCGCCGAATTCGGCCAGTTCCGGCCCGCGGCCGAGCGGCACCGCGGCTGCCTGCCGTGCAAAGTCGTCGGCGTTCTGGCGCTCGTTGGCGAGCGTCGGGCCGGGGCCGATGGCGTTGACCCGTATGCGCGGCGCGAGCGCCTGGGCCATGGTCCGGGTCGCCGTCCACAGCGCCGATTTCGACAGTGTGTAGGAGAAGAATCGCGGCGTGAGCCGCCACACCCGCTGGTCAATGATGTTGACGATCAGGCCATCGCGGCCGTCAGGCAGGCTGTTGGACATGGCTTCAGCCAGGATCGCGGGCGCCTTGAGGTGAACGGCGAAATGCCGCTCGAACAGCGCCTCGTCAAAGGCGCGCACATCGTCATCCTGAAACATCGAGGCATTGTTGACGATGATGTCGGGCGCGCCCAGGCGGGCCGACACCGAGTCATGAAGCTCCCGCACCGCAGCCGTCTGGGTCAAATCGGCGAGAAACACCTCCGCCACCCCGCCTTCGGCCCTGATCAGGCCGGCCACCGCCTCGGCCTCCGCGCCGCTGCGGTGGGCGTGGATCGCGACATGATAGCCGTGCGCCGCCAGGTCCATGGCGATGGCTTTGCCGATCCGGCGCCCTGCGCCGGTCACCAGGACCGTTCCCCTGTAAGGCATCAACTTTTCCCCGGCTCTTGCGCGCCAGAAGGGTGGCGGCAAATGGATTACTCTCAGAACACAGAGACGATATAGGCTCCAAACACCGCAAGCATAGCCAGGCCGCCAAGCTTTTTGACCGGCACGTTCCAATGCGCCAGCGCCACCACCAGCAGGCCCGCGGCAAGCATCACCCACATGTCGATCGAGACGATGCGCGAGTCCACATCGAGCGGCATGATCAGCGAGGTGCCGCCCAGAATCAGGCCGATGTTGAAAATGTTCGAGCCGACCACGTTGCCGATCATCACGGCACCTGATTTGCGCCATGCGGCCATCATCGAGGTGACCAGTTCGGGCAGCGAGGTGCCGATGGCGACAATGGTCAGGCCGATCACCGTTTCCGAGGCTCCGAGCATGCGCGCGATCTGCGATGCGCTGTCAACAGTGAGCCACGCGCCGATCGGCAGGCCGATCAACCCGCCTATGATGAAGACCGCAATCTTCCAGTTTTCATGCGGCACCTCGGCAACTTCATCATGATAATCGGGCATGTTCGCCAGCTGGTGTTTGCGCGCCGCCCTGATCTGCCAGGCCAGGTAGCCTGCGATCATGGTCAGCAGAATGGCCCCGTCGATCCGGTTGAGCGGGGTCAGCCACATCATCACCATCAGCGTCAGCGTCAGGCCGATCATCACCGCAAGTGACACGCCCAGACCGTCTTCGCGGCAGCTGATGGTCATCAAAAGCGCCGGCGCGCCGAGCACAAGAAACACATTGGCGATGTTGGAGCCGATGATGTTGCCGACAGCAATGCCGGAAACGCCGTCAAAGGCCGCCTGGAGCGAAACGAACATTTCCGGCGCCGAGGTGCCGAAGGCCACGATGGTCAGACCAATGATCAGCGGATCGATGGAGAGTTTTTCCGCAAGCGCCACGGCGCCACGCACCAGATAGTCACCTGCAAGGACAAGGACGGCCAGGCCCGCCATCAGGGTCAGAATACTCAACATGCCGGGGAATCAACGCTCTCGATTTGAGTTAGGGTCCCTAGCCATATAGGCGGCGCATCCCCCTGCGCAATGGATTGCGTCTGCAGGCAGCTGGACCAAACGGGCATACACGCCTCGTCCAGAGGCTTGTTGCCATTCAGCAACAGTCGGGAGTGCCTTTGTTCCGCCGCTGTGTTTCCACAATTCGGCTTCGCGGGCGCCGCATTCGATGTCCATCTTGGGGCATGTCGAAGGCGGACTTCCCAACCGTCTCGGCGCTTCAGGCCCACTGTTCTGTGTGGGGCCGGATCAAACAAGGAGAATAAAATGCGTATTCGTAAACTGGCACTGCTGGCCGCAGCTCTTTCCATGCCGCTCGCCGGCTCCGTGCTGGCCGCGGACGCGATCATGGAGCAGCCTCCCGAACCTCCAATCGCTGAAGTCCTGCCGCAGACCTATGTGTGGGCCGGCGGATATCTCGGCGGTTACGGCGAGTACAAGTGGGGCGAGTTCGACGCGGTTCCGGCCGACGCTGACGGCTTCGGCGGTGGCGTCTATGGCGGTTACAACTGGCAGTCAGACAACATCGTCTATGGTGTGGAAGCTGATGTCGGGTATTCCGGAGCTGACGTGACTTCGGGTGCGACGACTGGCGAACAGGGTTTCAACGGCTCGCTCCGCGCGCGTTTGGGCATGGATATCAATCCGTTCCTGATCTACGCAACCGGCGGTGTCGCTGCCACCCGTGCTGAACTCAGCAATGCAGCTGGCTCGGACAACAACACCC
Organism: Hoeflea sp.; assembly: GCF_014359905.1. Taxonomy (GTDB): domain Bacteria; phylum Pseudomonadota; class Alphaproteobacteria; order Rhizobiales; family Rhizobiaceae; genus Hoeflea. The sequence continues at coordinate 111,037 of NZ_JACIYP010000001.1, forward strand.
ACTTCGGTTGGACCGCCGGTGCAGGCGCAGAAGCGTTTGTGACCGAAAAGATCACCACCCGTCTTGAGTACCGTTACACCGATTACCAGTCGAAGGACTACAATCTGGGCGGCACCAACGTGTCGTCGGGCTTCGACGATCATTCGGTCCGTCTCGGTATCGGCATGAAGTTCTAATCGCAGCTTTGCGATAAAAGAACAGATTGAATGAAGAGCCCGGACGGGAAACTGTCCGGGCTCTTTTGCGTTTCAGGCGGCCCAGCCCCACAGCGAGGCAAGAACATAGGCCGCCCAGACGCCATTGGCGAGCAACAGGCAGAAAACCGCGAAGGAGCCGAGATCCTTGGCGTGCTCGGCCATTTTCGAATAATGCGGCGAGGCATGATCGGTGAGCTCTTCCACCGCGGTGTTGAGCGCTTCGATCGAGGCCGTCAGCAGATAAAGCAGAACTGCCCCGACAAAGCCCCACAACGGCGCTCCTGCGAAGACAAAGATCCCGATGATCAAGCCGAAGGCCAGTGTCTCGTGTTGAAACGCGGTCTCGCGCCAGAGCCGCTTGACGCCGCCCAGCGAATAGCGGGCGGCAGCGAAGACATGGCCGACGCCTTCCTGCTTCTGCGGACGGTTTGTCACTGCCTGGGTCGCATCGCTTCAAGGTCGGGGAAGCTGGCTGCGAATTTCGCGCTCCAGCGCTTGAGCTTGGGCCGCCCGCGTTCCCACTGGCCGGGGAACCGCAGGGCGATGTAGCCGAGCAGGGCTGCGAGGGCCAGATGGCCGCCGCTCAGAGCCTTGGTGCTGCGCGGCATGTTGGCTTCAAGATAGTCGAGCCCGCGCTCGACCTTGGTCCATTGCCGGTCGATCCATTCCTGATGCACCTTTTCCTCCGGGCGGAAACGGCGCTCATACATGATCGCCAGCAGGCAGTCGCAGATGCCGTCGCACAGCGCCTCGAGCACCTCGACCTCGGTCCGCTTGGCCGCATTGCGGGGGTAGAGCCGCTTGGTTCCGGTGCGATCGAGATACTGCATGATCGCGCGGCTGTCATAGACCGCCTGTCCCTCATCGGTGATCAGGGTGGGGATCTTGCCGAGCGGGTTGTTGTCGACAAGGTTCGCCGGCGCCGCGACGGTGTCGGTGACCACGCCCTCGGCGTCGATGCCTGCGAACTTTGCCGCCATCCGCACCTTTGCGGAATAGGGCGAAGCGGGGGAGTAAAGGATTTTCATCGGTTTCTTCTTTCGTTGCGTCGAAAATGCGCCCTTGCCGGTCAACCCGGTTCGGGAACTTTGAGGTTGTCGATCCTGCAGCCGTTCCGGTCAAGCTCCGGACAGTCACGGAAGCCGAGTGTCGGCGTCAGGCAGATGCGGACTTCGCGCAACAGCCCGCGCTGGCAAGCGACTGCGATACCGTCGCGTGCCATCCCCGGATTTGCGGCGATGAAGGCGTCCTCGGCCTCCATGGCGTCAATCTCGGCGGGCAGATGTTCCGGCGCGAAGGCTGGAGGCACGGTCACGACGGCGTGCGCGGCGCGCAGCACCCGGAAATAGTCTTTCTGGGTGAGGCCCGAACAGGAGCCGTGCTTGCGCCACTGATGCCCGATCAAGCCCATGGAAGGAACGATATCCAGGTAATCCCCGCCCAGATCCGCGGGAACCCGGTCAGGTTGGCGCGTCGGGCAGAATTCGGGATAGCCGGTTTCGAATTGCGGCCAGAGCCCGTGCACGACGAAGCCGAAATCGCGGTCCTCGGCGCATTGCCGACTGTTGGCCTTGGCCCCTTCCACCTCGCAATAGGCAGGCGACCAGGACAAGGCCAGAACATAGAAATCAAACCCTGTGCCCAGAGGCAGATCGGCGGCAACAGGCTTCGCATCAACCGGTTCGGCCTGGGCTGCCGGCGGTCCATCCTCCGCGCAGCCCGCGACCGCGGCAATCACGGCCAGGACCGTCAAGAGCCTGTTGGGCAGGAGCCTGGACACGAAGCCGGGTCAGCGAACCGAGCGGCACCAGGCGCCATGCACCTTGTAGGGATCCAGCCCGGAAATGCAGAATTCAAGGTTGTCGCGCAGACCGGCAAAGCCCATGCCGCCCTCGATCAGCCACCAGATCGTGCGTTCCTTGCCATCATTCATGTGCGCAGTGCCGCGGCAATAAAGCCTCGGGATCGACCAGTACTGATCGCCATAGCTCACGCGGTCGCGTTGAGTGTGCGTGATGCTGCTGATGGCGAGACCGCGCTTGATCACATGCGTGTCGGTCCAGACAAAGCGGTTCTGAATGTAATCGAGGACCTGCGGCGCGTCGCATGATGGAAAAGTTCCGCCGCTGAAGGCCTTGGCCGGGCCTGCAAAGCTCAAAAGCGAGATGCTGAAGGCCGCTGTGACTGCAAGTATCAAGCTTTTCATGGTCATGACCGGTTCTCCAAACAGGATGCGAGTCACGGTATAAGATGCACCCATGCCCTCGGCAAGGGCGAAGCGGCATGGCAGGCGTCGGTTTGCGGCCGGGCGCAGCGATGTGAACAGTCCTGCCTTAACCTCAGCTCTCGCCAACCAGCATGCGGATGTCCGGTCCGGCGCCAGGGCCTTGAGCGAGCAGGCGGGCGAGTTCGGGCAGGACGGCCTTCAGATCGGTTTCCAGCGTGAAAGGCGGGTTGATGATCACCAGGCCGGAGCCGTTCAGGCCGGGGGCGTTGGTGTTGGCCCGCGCCAGCATCCGCACCGAGAGCGTGCGCGGCCGGCCCAGCGCGATCAGCTTCTTGTCGAAGCTTGCGAGCGGGCTGCCGGCCTTGATCGGGTGCCACAGCACATAGGTCCCGCCGGGAAACCGCCGTGTGGCGCGCGCCAGCCCGTCGATCATCCGGTCATACTCGCCGTCTGCCTCGAACGGCGGATCGATCAGCACCAGGCCGCGCTTTTCCTTGGGCGGCAGGTGCCCGCCAAGCGCAAGCCATCCGTCGAGTTCGATCACCCGGACCTGGAAGTCGCCTTCAAAGACGCGCCTGAGCTGTCTGGCGTCGTCGGCATGCAGCTCGATCGCCGTCAGACGGTCCTGCTTGCGCAAGAGCAGCCGGGCGAGCTTGGGTGAGCCGGGATAGTGTCTGATGCCGCCATCGGGATTGAGCGTCTTCACGGCCTCAAGCCATGGCGCGAGAAAGGCTGCAAGCTCCGGCGACAATTGTGCCTCCAGCACCCGGCCAACGCCGTCGCGCCATTCCCCGGTCTTCTGTGCCTCTGCGGACGACAGGTCATAGACGCCGATGCCGGCATGGGTGTCGATGACCCTGAACGCCGGATCCTTGAGCTTGAGATAGGTGATGATCTGCGCCAGCACCGCGTGCTTGAGCACATCGGCATAATTGCCCGCATGGTAGCTGTGACGGTAATTCATCGTCTGATGTGATGCGTCCCTGAATTGATCTGATGAGCCCGGCGGCCGTGGCGCGCCGCTCAAATTTCTCTTATAGAGAAAGCATGAACGACGCGACCCCCCTTGAGTCCGGATCTCCAGTGTCCGACACCGTGACGACCATCGGCCACTCCGCCTGTCCGCATGATTGCCCTTCCACCTGTGCGCTGGAGGTGGAGCTTCTGGGGCATAACCGCATCGGCCGCGTGCGCGGCGATGCGGCCAACAGCTACACCGCCGGCGTGATCTGCGCCAAGGTGGCGCGCTATGCCGAGCGCATCCACCACCCCGCGCGCCTGCTCAAGCCGCTGATCCGCGCCGGCGGAAAAGGCGAGGGCCAGTGGAAAGAGGCGAGCTTCGAGGCGGCGCTCGACCTGATCGCCGAGAAATTCGACCGGGCCGAGGCGGCATTCGGCTCCGAGACCGTGTGGCTCAATCACTATGCCGGAACCATGGGCCTGGTGCAGCGCGACGGTATCCACCGGTTGAGGCACGCCAAGCGCTATTCCAACCAGTTCGACAGTTTCTGCACCAATCTGGCCTGGACCGGGTTCGCCATGGGGGCGGGCGGGCTGCGCGGCCCCGATCCGCGCGAGATGGCGAAATCCGACTGCGTGGTGATCTGGGGCACCAACGCGGTGTCCACGCAGGTCAATGTCATGACCCACGCCATCCGCGCCCGCAAGGAGCGTGGCGCCAAGATCGCGGTCATCGACATCTATGACACGCCGACGATGAAGCAGGCCGACATCAAGATCCTGCTCAAGCCCGGCACCGATGGCGCCTTTGCCTGCGCGGTGATGCATGTGCTGTTCCGCGAGGGTCTGGCGGATCGCGATTATCTCAACAAATTCAGCGACGACCCGGCGGGACTTGAATCGCATCTGGAGGCACGGACGCCGCAATGGGCGGAAGCGATCTCCGGCGTGCCTGTGGCCGAGATCGAGGCCTTCGCCCGGCTGGTGGGCACCACCAAGCGCACCTTCTTCCGCCTGGGCTACGGCTTCACCCGGCAGCGCAACGGCGCGGTCAACATGCATGCGGCGCTGTCGTTGGCGGTGGTGACCGGCTGCTACCAGCATGAAGGCGGCGGCGCGTTTCACTCCAATTCCGATATTTTCCGGCTCGACAAATCGCTGCTCGAGGGCCGGAAATATTACGATCCCGGCCTGCGCTGGCTCGACCAGTCGCGGATCGGCCGGGTGCTGACCGGAGAGGCCGAAGCGCTCAATGGCGGCCCGCCGGTCACCGCCATGCTGGTGCAGAACACCAATCCCGCCAATGTCGCGCCCGAACAGCGCAAGGTGATCGAAGGTCTCAGGCGCGAGGATCTGTTTGTCGCGGTCCACGAGCAGTTCATGACCGACACGGCCAAACTCGCCGACGTGGTGCTGCCCGCCACCATGTTTCTCGAGCATGACGACATCTACCGAGGCGGCGGCCACCAGCACATCATGCTGGGGCCAAAACTCGTAGACCCGCCCGAAGGCCCGATGCCCAATCATCATGTCATCGAGGAACTCGGCAAGCGCTTGGGCGTCGGCGCATGCGAAGGTTTCGGCATGACGCCGCGGGACCATATCGACCATATGCTGCAAAAGCGGGGCCTGGGCGATTTCGACAGTTTCCGCGAGGAAAAATGGGCCGACATGCAGCCCGATTTCGAGACCGCGCATTTTCTCAAGGGCTTTGCCCACAAGGACGGCAAGTTCCGCTTCCGGCCCGACTGGACGGGCACGCCCGCCGCCAACCGGCCGCCCAAGCGCATGGGGCCGCAGGGGCCGGTGGACCGACTGCCGGAGTTTCCCGATCATGTCGCGTTGATCGAGAGCGCCGATGCTGATCACCCTTTCCGGCTCGCGACATCGCCGTCGCGCTCGTTCCTGAATTCGACTTTTGCGGAAACGCCGTCATCGAAAGCCAAGGAAAAGCGGCCGGACCTGATGGTGCACCCCGACGATGCCGCAGCGCTGGGGATCGCCGATGGCGATCGGGTGCAGCTCGGCAACAGCCGTGGCGACGTCACGATGCACCTGAGGCTCGACCCGGGCCAGCGCCGCGGCGTGGTGATCCACGAAGGGCTGTGGCCGAACTCCGCCTTCGAGGACGGGGAGGGCATCAACACCCTGACCGGCGCCGATTCCTGCGCGCCCTATGGCGGCACGGCGTTTCATGACACAAGGGTGTGGGTGCGGAAGGTCTAGCGCCTGCCGCCGTCACCCGGGCGATCAGTCCCCGGACGCTGCTTGATCGGCCGCCGCCTGTTTCAGCAGGGCCGCGCGCACCTTTCCCAGCGTCGTGTGCAACTGGATCAGCTCGTCCAGCGGCAGGCCGAAGGCGGCCATGATGCAGTCGGGAATATGGCTCGCTTGGCTCTGGCGCGCCTTGCCTTCGGGCGTGAGCGTGACGCGCACCTTGCGCTCGTCCGTGGTGTCGCGCTGCCGCTTGACCAGGCCCTGCGCTTCGAGCCGCTTGATCAGCGGCGTCAGCGTCGAGGATTCGAGATGCAGCTTTTCACCGATCTCGCCGACGATGAGATTGTCGGCCTGCCACAGGACCAGCATCACCAGATATTGCGGATAGGTCAGGCCAAGCGGCGTGAGCAGCGGCTTGTAGATCTGTCCCACCGCGTGGTGGGTTGAATAGAGATCGAAACACAGCATCGAATCCACATCGATGCTGCGGATATCCATCTTCGGCTGCTCCGTCATGATCTCTGCTCCCTTTCCGCGTCAAATTATCGTGTGCGCGATCTGATCGCAAGCGGTTGACATGACCCTGCGAGGCGTGATTAATATCGCACACGATTAAATCGTACGAAAGGAAAAAATCATGCCGACAAAAGTTGTCTACAGTGCATCCGCCACCGCCACCGGTGGCCGCGACGGCCATTCCAAGACCCATGACGGCGCTCTCGACGTCAATCTGGCGGTTCCCAAGGAAATGGGCGGACCCGGCGGCGGGGTGAACCCGGAGCAATTGTTCGCCACCGGCTATGCCGCCTGCTTTCTCGGCGCCTTGAAATTCTATGCCGGCCAGAAGAAGGTGAAGGTGCCCGACGACGCCAATGTCACCGTCACCGTGGGAATCGGCCCGCGCGAGGACACGGGCTTCGGCCTCGACGTCAAGATCAAGGTTGACCTGCCGGGCATCGACAAGGACGTGGCGGAAGACCTGATCGCCGGCGGCCACAAGGTCTGCCCCTATTCGCACGCCACCTCGGGCACGCTCAAGATCACCCCTGAGCTCGCCTGAGCGGACAGGGCCATCCGCGGCCCGCCGACTCCACTCTCAAGCCCGGGCGGTCAACGTCCGGGCTTTTTTCATTCGTCCAGCGCCTGTTTCGCGCTCGCCACCACACGGTCGAGAAAGTCGCTTTCGCGCACGGCGAAGCGGGCTTCTTCCCTGGTGAGATAGTCGCGCGTGATCGGCACCGCATCCCGCTCCCGGCCAAGCTGGAGCTGGAAAACATGGCTCGATCCCTGCAGGAACACCCGTTCGGCGATGGACAGATAGAGTTCCCACATCCGGCAGAACCGCTCGCCCATGATCTTGACGGCAGCCTCGCGGTTTTCAAGGAACCGCGTGCGCCAGTGCTGCAGCGTGTAGCCGTAATGGCAGCGCAGGATCTCGCAATCGAGCAACCACAGCCCGGTCGGCTCGATCGCCGCAACCGTTTCCGACAGCGACGGCGCGTAGCCGCCGGGGAAGATGTATTTGCGGATGAACGGCCCGGTGATCCCCGGCGGCGCCTTGGTGGAGATCGAATGGATCATCGCCACGCCATCGGGCGTCAGCCGGTCCCGCACGGTGAGAAAGTAGGGCTTGAGATACTGAGCGCCGACATGCTCAAGCATGCCGACCGAGACAATCCGGTCGAACCGGCCTGTGACTTCCCGGTAGTCGATGAGCTCGAAGGTGACCCGGTCGCTGACGCCCAAAATTTCGGCGCGGCGGCGGGCGACCGCAAGCTGTCGTTCCGACAGCGTCACGCCCACCACTTCGACATCCGCGGCATGAGCGAGATAGAGCGCCAATCCGCCCCAGCCGCAGCCGATGTCGAGCACCTTCTGGCCGTCCTTGAGATTGAGCTTGGCGGCGATATGGCGCTTTTTCAGCGTCTGCGCCCGTTCGAGCGTCTCGGTGCCCTCGGCGAAGTAAGCGCAGGAATACTGCATGTCCTGGTCGAGGAACAGCCGGTAGAGATCCTCGCCGATGTCGTAATGCGCTTTCACATTGGCGCGCGAACGGCTCAGCACATTGTTCTGATGAAACCGGCGGAGGCCGCGGAACAGGCCGTTCCAGAAGATCTGCGAGGGAGAGCGGTCGAACTGCCGCTTGTTGGCGTAAAACAGCACGATCAGGTCATGGATGCTTCCGCTGTCCATCACCAGGTGCCCGTCCATATAGGCTTCCGCCGCATTGAGTTCGGGATTGAGCAGGATCTTGAGCTCGGCCGCGCGGTTGGTGAAGCGGATCGCCGCCTCCGGTCCGGGCTCGACGCCGCCAATGCTGTGCACCACGCCCTTGGCGTCGGTGATTGTCAGGCGGCCTTTCTTGATGGTTTTATCCAGAAGTGAGTAAAGTGAATACATGTCATCTCCGTTCTGGCATTTGCCTCCGGCAAAGATCGCAGACACTGGCCGGCTCCCGCCGAGCATTGACTCATTCGTCGAGAACTCAAGAATAAAGCACTGGGCCGGATAATAAAACCCGGCCGGGACGACTCACGTGCCACTGAGTTGAACCGAATTCCGGCATCTCAGGTCGCGGCGGAAAGATCTGGCCGATTGCCGCGTATATCCGCTTCGGCGCGTGATACGGTCGACGGCCGACTGCCGCAGCTGCGAAGCAGCCGGCGAAACCGGGGCCCTTCTTTCGTCTGACCGGAAAAGAATCGGAGACAGACTATGAAGATGCTCGCCCTGGTCTTGACGGTTCTTCTCACGGCCTGCACCGGATCTGCCCCGCCCGCATCGCCTCCAGCCGCTTCGCCGCAACCCGCAGGCCCCGAGCGTCCGATGGACGAGGTTCCCGCGCAGCAGGTCCTGTCGGGCGGCGACCGCGAGTATCGCTTCGCCAATGGCTGCGTGATCGTGCTTGAGGCGGAACAGGCGGTGGTCAAGATCGAAAGCGCGAGCTGTGAATTGTACCATCGCGACATCGCCCTGCTCTACGCCTCGGGCGACTGACAGGGCAGGCGGGTCCACAAAGGCCGGACTTGCCGGACGGGGACCATGGCGGCACAGCGGCCTTGCCGCTCAATCGGTAAAGATCGCCCGGCCATCGCCGCTCATGCGCACGCCGCCGCGGGCGATCAGGGCAAGCGCTTCGGGATAGATCCGGTGCTCGGCCGCAAGCACGCGGGCCGCGAGTGTCTCGGGCGTGTCGTCACGCTCGACGCGCACCGCCTCCTGCTCGATGATCGGGCCTTCATCCATGCCTTCGGTGACGAAATGGACCGTGCAGCCATGCACCCGGCAGCCGGCGGCAAGCGCCCGCTCATGGGTCGCCAGGCCCGGAAAGGCCGGAAGCAGCGATGGATGGATGTTGATCATCTTGCCTGAGTAGCGCTTGACGAAGTCGCCCGAGAGCAGCCGCATGTAGCCTGCCAGCGCAATGATCTGCGCTCCCGAAGCCTCGATGGCCGCGATCACCGCCGCCTCATGCTCGGGCTTGCCGGGGAAGTCCGGCCGCGGGATCGCCACGGCGGCAATTCCGAAGCTGCGCGCATGCTCAAGCCCCAGGGCATCCGGCTTGTCCGAGATCACCGTGACAATCCTGGCCGGGAAATCCGAATGCAGCGAGGCCGCGATCAACGCTCCCATGTTCGATCCGCGTCCGGAGATCAGGATCGCGACCGGGACTTTCGGCTTGTCGCTCACAGCGCCAGGGTTCCCTTGTAGATGACACCCGCAGCACCGTCCGCGCGCGCGGTCAGCCTGCCGAGACGGATCACGGTCTCGCCCTCGGCTGCAAGTGCCGCGGCGACGCCGTCGGCCTGGTCGGCCTTGACCACCGCGATCATGCCGACGCCGCAATTGAAGGTGCGCAGCATTTCCTCGGGCGCCACGCCGCCGGTCCGGGCGAGCCAGGCGAACACTTTTGGCGGGGCAATGGCGTCGAGGTCGATCTCGGCTGCAAGACCCTCGGGCAGCACCCGCGGCAGGTTTTCCGGAAAGCCGCCGCCGGTGATATGGGCGAGCGCCTCGATCGCGCCGGTCGCGCGGATGACGGCAAGCAGGGATTTGACATAGATCCGGGTCGGCTGCAGCAGCGCCGCGCCAAGGCTCTCGGACGCATCGAACGGGGCAGGGGCGTCATAGCCGAGGCCGCTCATCTCGACGATGCGGCGCACCAGCGAGTAGCCGTTGGAATGCACGCCGGAGGAGGCGAGGCCCAGCACAATGTCGCCTTCCGCCATCGTGCCGGTGGGGAGCAGCTGGCCGCGCTCCGCGGCGCCCACGGCAAAGCCTGCCAGATCGTAATCGCCATCGCGGTACATGCCGGGCATTTCCGCGGTTTCCCCGCCAATCAGCGCGCAGCCGGCCTGAAGGCAGCCTTGCGCAATGCCGCCGACAATGGCCGCGCCCTGCTCGGGATCGAGCTTGCCGGTGGCGAAATAATCGAGGAAGAACAGCGGCTCTGCGCCCTGGACTACCAGGTCGTTGACGCACATGGCGACCAGGTCGATGCCGACCGTGTCGTGCAATCCGGCCTCGATCGCCACCTTGAGCTTGGTGCCGACGCCGTCATTGGCGGCCACCAGAACGGGATCGGAAAAGCCAGCGGCCTTGAGGTCGAACAGGCCGCCGAAGCCGCCGATCTCGCCATCCGCGCCAGGCCGCCGCGTCGAGCGCACCAGCGGCTTGATGCGGTTGACCATCTCGTTGCCGGCATCGATGTCAACGCCTGCCTGGGCATAGGTGAGGCCGTTTTTCGGATCCGCCATAGGGCTTCCCCTCCTTGGGTTTCAAAGCCGTTTTCTCAGTGCCGGGGATGGCATTTTGCGGGCCATTCCGCAAGCCGGGGCATGCGGTCCGGCGTGACAATTGACGGGAAAACCGGATGCAGGGATGCTACACAGACCGCAAAGTCTTGGAAAGGCGCAAGCCCATGGCCATATCCGGTACGAGTCACTATGGTTTGCGTCCCATGACATTGCCCAATTACATCACGGTTGCCCGGTTCCTGATGGTTCCGCTGGTCGTTCTCGCGATGATCAATGGCCAGATGCTGACAGCCTTCGTGCTGTTCATGCTGGCGGGCGTCTCCGACGCGGTCGACGGGGCGATCGCGCGGCAGTTCAATCAGAGATCCGAACTCGGCGCCTGGCTTGATCCAATGGCCGACAAGTTCCTGCTGGTCAGCGTGTTCGTCATGCTGGGATGGCTGGGCGCCGTGCCGATGTGGCTTGTGATCCTCGCGGTCTCGCGCGACGGGATGATCATCGCCGCCGTGGTGCTGTCGAGCCTGATGGGCAATCCCGTTGAAATGCGGCCGCTGATGGTTTCCAAGGCCACCACCCTGGCCCAGATTGTGCTGCTCATCCTTGTGCTTGCCGAGCTCGCCGGAATTGTCCAGTTTGACGCTCTGGTCGGATGGATGGTCCATGCAGTTGCAGGCTTGACCATTGTATCGGCTGGCGCCTATCTCGTCACGTGGCTCAAGCACATGGCGAGCGAGGCCGGAGCCGGGTAGCGGGATGCAGAGTGCGGCCGGCTGAAACGCGGCCCTCAAGCGAGGTGATCATGGCAACGCATATCGACCCGGTGGCGCTTCGGCGGCAGATCTTCTTCTGGCTGATCGCGCTCGCGGTGTTTGTCGGCTTCCTGATGGTGTTCAGCTCCATCCTGCTGCCGTTCATCGCCGGCATGGCGCTCGCCTATTTCCTTGATCCGGTCGCGGACTGGTTCGAACGCCGCGGCCTTTCCCGGCTGATGGCGACGCTGGTCATCCTGATCTCCTTCGTGGCGATCTTCACCATCTCCCTGATCGTCGTGGTTCCGGTGCTGGTGACCCAGGCCGTCGACCTGGGCGCGCGCATTCCGGGCTACATCGCCGAGTTGCAGGCGTTGCTGGTGTCCGAAGCCACCGTCTTGCCCGACTGGGTCGGCAACCAGATGGGAGAGATCAAGGAGAGCTTTGCCGCGCTTCTGAAGGAAGGGGTGGGCTTCGTCGGCACCATATTCCAGCAGATCTGGAATTCCGGCATGGCGCTTCTCGATATTGCGGCGCTGTTTGTCGTGACCCCGGTGGTGGCGTTCTACCTGCTGCTCGATTGGGACAAGATGATCGAAAAGGTCGACAACTGGGTGCCGCGCGATCATGTCGGCACCGTGCGCGAGCTTGCCAGGCAGATCGACCAGGCGATTGCGGGCTTTGTCCGCGGGCAGGGCAGTGTCTGCCTTATCCTGGGCTTGATCTACGCTGTCGGCCTGATGGTCATCGGTTTGAATTTCGGGCTTCTGATCGGCCTGTTTGCCGGGGTGATCAGCTTTATCCCCTATGTCGGATCGCTGGTCGGCCTGGTGCTGGCGCTGATTGTCGCCATTGTCCAGTTCTGGCCGGACTTCATCATGATCGGCGCGGTCATCGCCGTCTTCGCCGTCGGGCAGTTTTTCGAGGGCAACATTCTGCAGCCGCGCATGGTCGGCTCCTCGGTCGGGCTGCATCCGGTCTGGCTGATGTTCGCCCTGTTTGCCTTTGGCGTGCTGTTCGGCTTTGTCGGGATGATGATTGCGGTGCCGGCGGCGGCGGCGATCGGCGTGCTGGTGCGGTTTGCCATCGAACGCTATCTCGAAAGCGATCTCTATTCAGGCCACCGGCGCCCGGAACTCAGGGATCCGCTTCCCCCTGGCGGAGCTCCGCCCGATCAATGAACAAGCGGCCCCTGACACGGCAATTGCCCCTTGAATTCGAGCATGATCCCGCATCAGGCCGCGACGATCTGATCGTTTCGGACCGGTTGAGTGCGGCGGTGTCGATTGTCGACCGCTGGCCGGACTGGCCGTCGCCGGTGGTGATCCTTGCTGGGCCCACGGGGTCGGGCAAATCCCATCTCGCCAGCATCTGGGCGGCCCGCGTCGGCGCAAGCAGGGTCGACATCGGGACGGCCGATCCCATGGTGCTGGAGCTGGCTGCCCAAGGCCCCATCCTGATCGAAGACATCGACCGCACGGACTTTGACCAGACGGCGCTGTTTCATCTGATCAATGCCGTTCGCGAGCATGGCAGCGCCATGCTGGTCACGACCCGGCTCTGGCCTTCCGCCTGGAACGTGACTTTGCCCGATCTCGCATCGCGATTGAAGGCCGCGACCGTGGTCGAGATCGCAGAACCGGACGAGGCGCTTCTGGCCCAGGTCATGGTCAAGCTGTTTGCCGACAGGCAGGTGGCGGTCGATGACAGGATCATCGTGTATCTCGTGGCCCGCATGGAGCGCTCGCTCGCTGCCGCCCGGGCGATTGTCTCCCGGATCGACCAGCTGGCGCTGGCGCGCGGCTCGAAAATCACCCGCGCTCTGGCAGCCGAGGTGATGGCGGAAATGGATGCCGGAAAGGGCGACATCGAACTGTCATAGTTCTTTCTTCCTTGTGCTATAGACGAACAAGTTCGGAACCGGAGCGTTGGAGTGCAGAATGGATAATGTCGAGAATGTCGGCGGCAGTGATTTGCGAATTGATCCGATTGCGTCGGATACGCCCCTGCAAGACCTGCTCACAAGTCCGGAACGTTTCGTCAATCGCGAGTTTTCCTGGTTGCAGTTCAACCGCCGGGTGCTTGAGGAGACCCTGAATACAGCCCACCCGCTCTTGGAGCGGGTCAGGTTTCTGTCGATATCGGCGGCCAACCTCGACGAGTTCTTCATGGTCCGCGTCGCGGGGCTTGAAGGCCAGGTGCGTCAGGGCATCGCCAACCGGTCAGCCGACGGCATGTCGCCGAGCGAACAGCTGGACAGCATTCTTGAGGAAATCGACGGGTTGCAGCTCGAGCAGCAGGCTTCGCTTGCCATCCTGCAGCAGAACCTGGCCGACGAGAACATCTATATTGTCCGCCCCACGGGGCTCGACGCCAGCGACATGGAATGGCTTGAAAATGCGTTCCTGCAATCGATCTTCCCGGTTCTGACCCCGCTCTCGATCGACCCCGCCCATCCGTTTCCGTTCATTCCCAATCTCGGATTCTCGATCTGCCTTCAACTGGCGTCAAAAGCCGCCAACGAGCCGATGACCGCGCTGATCCGCCTGCCAGTGGCGCTCGACCGGTTTCTGCGCCTGCCCGATCTCGACGGCGCCATCCGCTACATCACCCTCGAGGACGTGGTGAGCCTGTTCATCAGTTCGCTCTATCCGGGATACGAGGTGCGCGCCTCGGGCACCTTTCGCATCATCCGCGATTCCGATATCGAGGTCGAGGAAGAGGCGGAAGACCTGGTGCGGCTGTTCGAAAGCGCGCTCAAGCGTCGCCGCCGCGGCTCGGTCATCCGCATCGAGTTCGATTCCGAACTGCCGCAGGCGCTGCGCGATTTCGTGGCCCACGAGACCAATGTTCCGGAAAACCGGATCGCCGTTCTGCCGGGCCTGCTGGCGCTCAACACGCTGTCGGAAATCACCAAGGCGCCGCGTGACGATCTGAAGTTTCCACCCTACAACGCGCGATTTCCCGAACGCATCCGCGAGCACGCCGGCGATACCTTTGCCGCCATTCGTGAAAAGGATCTGGTCGTTCATCACCCGTATGAATCGTTCGATGCGGTAGTCCAGTTCCTGTTCCAGGCGGCGCGCGATCCCGACGTTCTGGCGATCAAGCAGACGCTTTACCGCACCTCCAACGACAGCCCGATCGTGCGCGCGCTGGTCGATGCAGCCGAGGCCGGCAAGTCGGTCACCGCGCTCGTCGAGCTCAAGGCCCGGTTCGACGAGGAGGCCAACATCCGCTGGGCGCGCGACCTGGAACGCGCCGGCGTCCAGGTGGTGTTCGGCTTCCTGGAGCTCAAGACCCACGCCAAGATGTCGCTGATCGTGCGGCGCGAGGAGGGCAAGCTGGTGACCTATTGTCATCTCGGCACCGGCAATTATCACCCGGTCACCGCCAAGATCTACACCGATTTGTCCTATTTCACCTGCGATCCGGTGATTGCCCGCGACACCGCCCATGTGTTCAATTTCATCACCGGCTATGGCGAACCGGAAGGGCTGAACAAGCTGGCAGTCTCGCCGCTCAACCTGCGCACCCGGATCGTCGACAACATCGAGGCCGAGATTGCCCATGCCGAGGCAGGGCGGCCCGCGGCGATCTGGATGAAAATGAACTCGCTGGTCGACCCGCAGATCATCGATGCGCTCTATCGCGCAAGCCAGGCCGGTGTCGAGATCGATCTCGTCGTGCGCGGCATCTGCTGCCTGCGCCCGCAGGTGCCGGGTCTTTCCGAGCACATTCACGCCAAGTCGATCGTCGGCCGCTTCCTCGAACACAGCCGCATCTACTGCTTCGGCAATGGCCATGGCCTGCCGTCCGCCGAGGCGCTGGTCTATATCGGCTCGGCCGACCTGATGCCGCGCAACCTCGATCGCCGCGTCGAGACCCTGGTGCCGCTGTCCAACAAGACTGTGCATGAACAGGTGCTGTCGCAGATCATGCTCGGCAACATGATTGATAACCAGCAGAGTTACGAGATATTGCCGGACGGGACCTCGCGCCGGATCGAGGCCGGCGACGATGAGCCATTCAATGCGCAGGTGTATTTCATGACCAATCCCAGTCTTTCCGGCAGAGGCGAGGCGCTCAAATCGAATGCCCCGAAACTGATCGCGGACCGGCTGGCGCGCGCCACCCGCAGCAAACGCTGATTTTTGTGGTCCTCAATCCGCACAGCACCATGGCCGTGATCTTTTGCCAGCATGCAACGGGTTCCGGTTTTGGAGCGTTCCATATATAAGGCCCCGAATCCTGGTGTCCCTGACCCCGCTCTTTTGCGGCGGAACAGGTCACGCGAACCGCGAAGCGCTTTAGATATGGTCGAATCGGAAGCTCAGGGACGATTGCCCGGTATTCACCCGGTTTCCGTCATCGACATCGGCTCCAATTCCGTGCGGCTGGTCATCTACGAGGGGCTCAATCGGTCCCCTTCGGTGCTGTTCAATGAAAAGGTCCTGTGCGGCCTGGGCAAGGGCCTTGTCGCAACCGGCCGCATGGACGAAACCGGCATCGCCCGCGCGCTGGCCGCGCTGGTTCGCTTTCGCGCTTTGTCCGAACAGGCCCGCGCTTCGGAAATGCATGTTCTGGCCACAGCCGCCGCGCGCGAAGCCGAAAACGGGGCGTCTTTCATCGCGGATGCCGAAGCCATCCTGGGATGCCGCATCAGGCTCCTGACCGGTGAGGAGGAAGCCCGGTTTTCTGCCCTCGGCATCATTGCCGGTTACTTCCAGCCCGATGGCATCGCCGGGGATCTCGGCGGCGGATCGCTTGAGCTGGTCGACGTCAAGGGGACGGGGCATTCAGGGGGACAGACTCTGCCGCTCGGCGGTTTGCGGCTCGCGGAAATGTCGGGCAACTCGATTTCGCGGGCACGATCCATCGCCCGCCGGTCGCTGAAGAAATCCCCGGTGCTGCAGGGGGGCGCAGGGCGCACCTTCTATGCGGTCGGCGGCACCTGGCGCAACATCGCCAAGCTGCACATGGAGATCAGCAACTATCCGCTGCACATGATGCAGGCCTATGAGATCGATGCCGAACCGGCGATCGAATTCCTCGGCGAAGTCTCGGCGATGAAACAGTCGCGGATCAGCGCCATCAAGGCGATTTCCCGGAACCGGCGCGGGCTCTTGCCCTACGGCGCCGTGGCGCTGCAGGAAACGCTCATCGCCATGAAGGCCGCGCGCGTGAGCTTTTCGGCGCTCGGTGTGCGCGAAGGCTATCTCTTTTCGCTGCTGGGACGCGCAGAAGCCGCGCGCGATCCCTTGCTGACGGCGGCTAATGAACTGGCGATCCTGCGCGCCCGCTCGCCCGAACATGCCCGTGAACTGGCCGCCTGGACCGGCAGGATGTTTCCGGTGTTCGGCGTCAATGAAAGCGAGGAGGAATCCCGCTACCGCCAGGCCGCCTGTCTGCTGGCCGACATCTCCTGGCGCGCCCACCCCGACTATCGCGGCCTGCAGGCGCTCAACATCATCGCCCACAGCACCTTCACCGGAATCAGCCACGCCGGACGCGCCTATATCGCGCTGGCCAATTATTTCCGCTTCGAAGGCCTCAATGACGACGGCGTCTCCTCGGGCCTGGCGGCGATCGCCGGGCCGAAATATCTCGACTATGCCAAATTGCTGGGCGGCATGCTGCGCGTGGTCTACCTGTTCTCGGCTTCCATGCCCGGCATCGTGCCGCATCTCGCCTTCGCCGCCGCCGAACCTGCGGACGGCGACGTCGATATCGTCCTCGTGGTGCCGCGCTCCTGCGAAGCATTTGTCGGCGAGCGGCTCGAGGGCCGTCTGCAGCAGCTTGCCAAGCTGACCGGCAAGAAGCTCGGCTTCAGGGTCGGCTGACGCAAGGGCCGACAGGACCGTCCGTCGTCGGGAGGCTCTCAGGCCTCGACGATCGTCTCAAACCCGCCCCATATCATGCGTTTGCCGTCGAACGGCACGTTCTGCAGCTGCTCCGGACCGTATATCTCATCGAGCTGCTTCATGGACGCCTCCATGCCCGATGTGCACGTCTCCTTGTCGGGCCAGACGATCCAGGAAAACACCACGGTCTCGTCCGCCTCGAGCTTCACCGCCATCGGAAACGAGGTGAGCTTGCCATCGGGGACATCTTCGCCCCAGGTCTCCACCACGGACAGCGCTCCGTTGTTCCGGAAGACCTTGGCCGCGGTCCTGGCGAGGTCGGTGACATCACCTACGTACAGGGATTTGTGCTTGCCGTTGCGAACGAGAACAAGCACCGCTTCCAACTGGTCGGCGGCGGTGTTCGAGCCCGGGCTTTCCATCACCATTGTCGAGGTGCCGCCTGGACGCACATCCGGGATGGCGCTCTTGGTTTTCCGGGGCGCAGGCGTAAACCCCTGGGCCAATTGCGCGGGACCGGTCCAGCAGCGCCGGACGACGGCCCGCGGCGCATCGGGATAGCTATCGATCACCAGGTCTCCCGGCCGACGGCAACCTCAGAAGCGCTCATGGTTGTGCCTTATGCTCTCGCCCGCTTTTCGACGGCCGGTTCGTTGAAGGCCCATTCGAGGCCAAAAGGATCGCGCACACGGCCGTAGCGGTCCCCCCAGAATTCGAGCTTGAACGGCGACAGCACCTCGCAACCGGCATCAACAGCCCGGTTCCACCAGAAATCGCCGTCTTCGATGACCAGTTGCAGCACGAAATTGCTACCCGAAGATGGCTGCGCGCCGTGTTCGGGGAACGGGTCCATCAGCATGAAAATGCCTTTGTCGATCTCGATGGCCGCATTGAGGACGCGGCCATCCTCACTGCGGGTTATGGCGCCATGCAGCACCGCGCCAAAAGCGCGTTCGTAGAAGTCGATCGCCTTGTCGGCGCCATCGACAGTGGCATAGGGGATGACCCCGTGCATCAGCGGCCTGTAATCGGACGTCTCGTTCATATCTTCTTCTCCCCGGATTGAGAAAACAACATGGACACGTAGCGGATGAGGTGATCGACGCTGTCCTGGGCGTAGGTCACCGAGTTTCCGGCCTTGGCCAGAATGAAGGCGCCCTGGAGCACCGCCTGGGTGTGCAGCGCGAGGCTTTCGGGCGTGAATCCGCTCACGCCGCGCGCCTGCATGGCTGCGCGGATATCCGGGACAAGCGTCATCGCATGGCCCGAAATCGAGGCGTGGCAGGCCTCGCGGATCGCCGGCGCGCTGTCATAGATCTCCTGCGCCATGGTGCCGACGAGGCAGGTGTAGTCGGGCAGATCTCCGGCGAGCAGTTGCTTGCGGAATTCGAGATAGGCGATCAGCCGGTCATATGGATCGTCAGGCTGGTGGTAGGGCGCGCCGGCAAACAGCGCGGCCGTGGTCTCCGACCAGAAATCCGCTGCCGCGACGCCCAGTTCTTCCTTGCTCTTGAAATGGTGGAAAAAGGCGCCCTTGGTGACGCCGGCCGTCTTGCAGAGATCATCCACCGAGGTTGCGGAAAAGCCTTTTGCGCGAATGACGTCGCGGGCTGATTCCAGAAGACGGGTGCGGGCGTTGATGGCGCGAGGTGGCATGGTTTTTCCTTTTCAAATACAATACCAACCGGTTGGTATGTGCGCAAGCGGAAATGTATGGCGGCGAGGGCACGGCGGGGAGCGAGTGGAGTTCGGGGCGAACATGGCCATGGCCGGACGTGCCGCGACTGGCTCAGGCGCTCATGCATGTTGCGCAAAAGTGCGCAGTGGTTTTGCGATAACGACATGCAAATCCAAAAACGTTAACTCGCGTCACCTGAATCCGGATGAATGCGACGCGCGTAAGTGCAATCCGCCGACGGGATGTGCATCTGCTGCTCATCATTCCCCATCGAAATCGAGTGAGGGCAAGAGATCATGCCGCAGTTCAAAGCGCTGCAGCGACCTTTGTGCGTTTGAGGAAAACGCACGGCGCTGGAGTGGCTGTGACGCAAAAGAAAAAGGCCGGGCGAAATTCGCACCGACCTTCCCACTTTGCCTCTACACGCCTGCCAGTACATCCGTGGTCAGGGTGGAGACAAATCTCGTGTTGAACCCAATATGGGGGGCCTTGGCAGGGATTGCAAGAGCTAATCGAGATCGGGTTCCAAAAGGATCCGCCAGGCCCGATCGGGCACGCAAGGGTGCCCGTGAGCCCGAGCGGGCCAACTACAATTCCACCGCATCAACCCGCTTGCCGGTAAACCGCAGCGCCAGCTCGCCGCGGATCAGCTTGAGCGCGCGGTCGCCGAACAATTCGCGGCGCCAGCCTTTCAGCGCGGGCACGTCGGCTGCCTCGCCATCAATGGCGATGGATTCGAGGTCATCGGAGGTCGCGATGATCTTGGCCGCGACATTTTCCTTTTCCACCGTCAGCTTGAGCAGCACGCGCAACAGCTCGATCGCTGCCTGCGCGCCCTCGGGCGCCTGGCGGTGGCGCGGCAGGCGTGGCATGTCTTCCTTGGGCGTTTCAACGGCCTGATTGACGATCTCGATCAGTTTCGCACCCTGGGCCGAGCGTTCCCAGCCGCGTGGAATGGTCCTCAGCCGTGACATCGCCTCGGCGTCGCAGGGCTGCTGCTGGGCGATCTCGTAGATGGCGTCATCCTTGATCACCCGGCCGCGCGGCACGTTGCGGGTTCGTGCCTCGCGTTCGCGCCAGGCAGCCACCAGCTGGAGCACACACAATTCGACCGGCTTCTTCACCCGCATCTTGAGCCGCTTCCAGGCATCCTCGGGATCCATCTCATAGGTGGCGCGCGATTCGAGCACCGCCATTTCATCGACCACCCAATGGCCGCGGCCTTCGGCCTCGAGCCGCGAGACGAGTTCGAGATAGACATCACGCAGATGCGTGACGTCGGCCAGCGCATAATCCAGCTGCTTGTCGGAGAGCGGCCGGCGGCTCCAGTCGGTAAACCGCGAGGATTTGTCGATGGGCGCCCCGGTTATGCGGGAAACCAGCTGGTCGTAGGAAATCGATTCGCCGAAACCGCAGACCATGGCCGCCACTTGCGTATCGAAAATCGGGTGCGGAACCAGATCGCCGCGGTTGACGACGATCTCGATGTCCTGGCGGGCAGCATGAAACACCTTGATCACCGAGGTGTCTGCCATCAGGTCAAAAAACGGTTTGAGATCAAGCCCTTTGGCCAGGGGGTCGACAATGCCCTCATCCTCCGGGCCTGCCATCTGGATCAGGCAGAGCTCGGGCCAGTAGGTCGTCTCGCGCAGGAACTCGGTGTCAACGGTGACATAGTCGTGGCTAGCAAGGCGGGTGCAGAAGGCGGCCAGCGCCTCAGTCGTTGTAATCATGTCCATGATTGGCCTTTACCCCGAATTTTCCGCTTTGTCTTGTCCCCGCGGCGGATCGTTTTCTTCGGCTTTGGTCTGAGGATCTGCCGCACTGTTCTCCGGGCGATTGACCGACTGCGCCGCCATGCGGGCAAAAATCGGCGAGGTGCGCAACAATCCGGCAAACCGGCCGCGATCCGGGTCGTCGGCTTCGCCGCGAATGATCCGCACGATGGTGTAGACAACGAAGGCGCCATGCATGGCGCAGATGAAGGCGAAGAAGGCCGATGCGCCAAGCCAGTCCACCAGCACGGCGGACAGGAGCGGACCAATCGACGCGCCAATGGCCCAGAAGAACATCAGCCCCGAGGCGATCTGCACATATTCGCCAGCCTCCGCCTTGTCGTTGGCATGGGCCGCGGACAGCGAATAGAGCGGCAGGGTGAACGCGCCCCAGAGGAATATGCCGATCAGGTTGAGCGCGACGCTCGAGCCTGCGAACCAGACCATGAACAGGCCGCAGATGGTCGAGCCACTGGTCGCCATCAGCAACACCGAACGGCGGCTGATGATGTCGGAGAGATAGCCCAGCGGATATTGCAGCACGATTCCGCCAATGATACCCGCGCTCATGAAGGAGGCGATGTCGGCGACCTGCATGCCCAGATCCTCGGCGTAAAGCGGCCCGACCGAGCGGAACGAGGCGGTTGTCAGCCCTACGGTGATCGCGCCGGCAGACGCCAGCGGCGAAACCATCCACAGCCGCTTGGGGCTGAACGAGAACGGCGCGGGCGGGGCAGGGTTCGACCGGTCGGCGAGCGACACCGGCACGGTCGACAGGATGATCAGCATGGTCATCACCGCAAAGATCTCGAAGCCGCCGACGCCGAACACCGGCAGCAGATATTGCGACGCTGTCACGGCGCCCAGATCGACAAACCGGTAGATCGCCAGTGTCCGCGCCCGGGTCGAATTGGTCACCTGCGCGTTGATCCAGCTTTCGACATTGGCAAACAGCGAGGCGAAGCAGATGCCGGTGACGAGCCGCATCAGGAACCAGAAGAACGGATCGATTACCAGCACCATGGCGAGCGAGGCGCAGGCAGCTATCGCCGCCATCGCGGCAAAGGCGCGGATATGGCCCGAAGTCCGGAGCAGCCACGGCGTCATCCAGCAACCTATGATGAAGCCCAGGTAGTATCCCGCGCCGGCAAGGCCGATCACGCTGGCCGAAAACCCCTCCGCCGAGCCGCGCAGGGTGATCAGCGTCCCCTGAAGTCCGTTGCCCGCCAGCAGCACGCCGGCGGTGGTCAGAAGCGGGAAAAGTGGGCGAAGCGAGGACATGGAGGGCCGGGGACTGAAAAACAGATCCCGACCGTATATCGAAATTGCCGGGCCGTCGCGCCGAAATCCCGCCAATGCACAGTCCGATTGCGCCGTAGCGCCTTGACAAACCGGGTGGGTCATGCGCTTTTCCGCGCGATTTTTACCGTGCGCCGAAGCGGCGATGTGTGCCCCTTGCACTCCGCCAAACCGCCGATTTTGGCCGCAGGTTCCAGCCATCGAGGAAATGCCATGCATCGCTACCGTTCCCACACCTGCGCCGCGCTTCGCAAGAGCGACGCCGGGGCCACTGTCCGGCTTTCGGGCTGGGTGCACCGCGTGCGCGACCATGGCGGCCTGCTGTTCATCGACCTGCGCGACCATTACGGCCTGACCCAGGTGGTGGCCGATCCGGATTCGCCCGCCTTCAAGACCGCCGAGAAGGTCCGTGGCGAATGGGTTATCCGCATCGACGGCGTGGTCAAGGAGCGCATGCCCGAGACCATCAACGCCAATCTCGGCACCGGCGAGATCGAGGTCTTCGCCCAGGAGATCGAGGTTCTCTCGGCTGCCAAGGAACTGCCGCTGCCGGTCTTCGGCGAGCCGGACTATCCCGAGGATGTGCGCCTCAAGTACCGCTTCCTCGACCTGCGCCGCGAGACCCTGCACAGGAATATCGTTACGCGCACCAAGGTGATCGCCGACATGCGCAAGCGCATGACCGAGATCGGCTTTGCCGAATACGCCACGCCGATCCTGACCGCGTCGTCGCCCGAGGGCGCGCGCGACTTCCTGGTGCCGAGCCGCATCCATCCCGGCCAGTTCTATGCGCTGCCGCAGGCGCCGCAGCAGTACAAGCAGCTCCTGATGGTTGCCGGTTTCGACCGCTACTTCCAGATCGCGCCCTGCTTCCGCGACGAGGACCCGCGCGCCGACCGTCTGCCGGGCGAATTCTACCAGCTCGACCTCGAGATGAGCTTTGTCACCCAGGAAGATGTCTGGGATACGATGGAGCCGGTGATGCGCGGCGTCTTTGAAGAGTTTGCCGAAGGCAAGCCGGTGACGCAGGAATTCCGCCGCATTCCCTATGACCAGGCGGTCCGTACCTACGGCTTCGACAAGCCCGACCTCAGGAACCCGATCGAGATGCAGGAAGTGACCGAGCATTTCGCGGGCTCCGGCTTCAAGGTCTTCGCCGGCATGATCGCCAATAACCCGAAGGTCGAAGTGTGGGCCATTCCCGCCAAGACCGGCGGCAGCCGCGCCTTCTGCGACCGGATGAATTCCTGGGCGCAGGGCCAGGGTCAGCCGGGTCTGGGCTACATCTTCTGGCGCAAGGAAGGCGATACGCTCGAAGGCGCCGGCCCCATCGCCAAGAACATCGGCCCCGAGCGCACTGAAGCCATCCGGCTGCAGATGGGATTGGACGACGGCGACGCCTGCTTCTTTGCAGCCGGCGATCCGGCGAAGTTCGCCCGCTTCGCAGGCGACGCCCGCACCCGCGCCGGCGAGGAATTGAACCTTGTCGACCGCGACCGGTTCGAACTCTGCTGGATCGTCGACTTCCCGTTCTACGAATGGGACGAGGACGCCAAGAAGGTCGAATTCGCCCACAACCCGTTCTCGATGCCCCAGGGCGGCATGGAGGCGCTCGAGTCCCAGGATCCGCTGACGCTCAAGGCCTACCAGTACGACCTCGTCTGCAATGGCTTCGAGATCGCCTCCGGATCGATCCGGAACCAGTCGCCGGAGCTGATGGTCAAGGCCTTCGAGAAGGTGGGCCTGAGCCAGGCCGATGTCGAGGAACGCTTCGGCGGCCTTTACCGCGCCTTCCAGTACGGCGCGCCGCCCCATGGCGGCATGGCGGCCGGCGTCGACCGTGTCATCATGCTGATCGTCGGAGCCAAGAACCTGCGCGAAGTGGCGCTGTTCCCGATGAACCAGCAGGCCCAGGACCTCTTGATGGGCGCGCCGAGCCCGGCGTCACCGGCGCAGATGCGCGAACTCTCGCTGCGCGCGATTCCCGCCAAGGCCGAGTAGGCAAGGCGGCCGAAACGCCGGACTCAGGTCATCAAAAAGCCCGGACAACCTGCTGGTTTCCGGGCTTTTTCTGTCTTTGATTTCAGGTCGCCTGACCCGTGTCAGTCCGTGTCGTCGGCATCATCCGGGACGATATCCAGAAGGTCTTTCCGAGGCGTTTTCTCTTCCTTGGAAGACTTGGCCTTGGCGGGGGACTTGGCTGGCTTGGCAGCCGGTTTGGCGGCCGGTTTTTCGTCCGGCATGGACTTGTAACGTATCATGCATGAATCCAGTGCTGGTGTGAGGGGAGGGATCTGCGCGATCTTCCGAGCGCGCAAATCACATGAGATTCTTGACGTCACCCTGCGCCTGCGAGCCTGAACAAGCAAGCGCGACCGCCTCGTTCAGGAGAGCCGCTTGCTTGATTATTCGCAGCAGAGCAGCACCGGGTCGTTGGCAGTCACCTGCACATTGAGCAGATCGACCAGCGACCTGGGGTCGCCCATGCCCGCGCCCATGATGATCGGAATGCCAACCGGCTTGGCGGGCCTGGCGGTAATGGTGAAGGTCTGCGGGTTGTCGAGATAGGCGCTCGCCGCCGCCGAGATCTGCTGCTGCAAAGCCGGGATGCCAAGTTGCCCGAGCATCATCGGCAGCATGAACTTCAAAGACTGGCCCATCTGCTCACCGGAAACGCCCTGCTGCTTGCCCGCATAGTCGAGCGCCTTGCCGGTCAGGGAATCGTCTTTGAACTGGATCGAGGCCGAATTGAAGCTCAGCTGCTGCATCATGCCCATCATCGCAAATCCCATAGCCTGCTGGGCCGCCTTCGGGTCTGGGTTGGCGGCAGCGGCTGCCTGCGCCTGCTGCATCGCCTTGATGAACTCCAGCGTGTAGCCCGAAAGCTCCAGCGACATCGCAAGGCGGCCGACATCATCGAGACGGAGCGAATATTCGCGCAGGTTGAAAAGGCCGGGCTCCACCTCCCATACGCCGTCAAGCTTGAAGTCCCCGGTCAATCGCGTGTAGCCGAGTTCGGTGAGTGCGGCCCTGGCCTTCGGGTCCTTGATCTCGCTGAGATCGATGGCGATGCCCTCGCCGTCAATCGTCGTGCTGACGCGGGAATCGTCGTCCGCCCGGTCAACCTCCTGGGTCATGCTGGCCATCGAAAAGGTCTCTTTGCCGTCGTTTTCAACGGCGATCCGGCCGGTCGAGAAGCTTTCGTAAAAGACGATATTGTCCATCGTGTCGTATACCGGTTCGGACGGAACCGTCAGTCCGTTGAGTTCGATATCGGCAACCGTGAGCCTGATGCCTTCTTTCGCTACATCGATGTCCGCAAACACTGTCTGGTCGACATAGTAGCTGCCGTCGGTTTCTTCCGCGACGCCCGTGAAGGTGATGTCGCCAAGTTCAAACGCCGGATCACCCGGGGCCTGCATCCGCACGGATTTCAACACGATGGTGTCGCCATCCGGTTCGACCGCCGAAAAACTCATCGAGGCGCCACCCTGGCCGGCCACCGCGGCGACCTTGGTGGCGAAGTCATCGGCGTCGAGCGCCCAGGCGGGCAATGCCAGGCCCGAAAATGTCGTCGCGAGCAGGGATGCGGCAAGCAGACGCTTTGAAGTGGAGTGGATCGTCATCGGAAAGTCCTTGTGCTGGCGATGCGGTCTTGGCCTGCATCCTGATCTTGAGCCTGTCGCGCGCATATTACAGGTCGCGACCGTTGCTGTCATCGTCCACAGCTTTATGGTGCATGTGTGGCTGCCTGTGATGGCGAATTTGTTCGGCGAGACTTTTCCAGCGCCGCTATGCGGCCAGGAGACACTGTGTTCGCTTTCGGTAAATGAGGAATGTGCCCCGGAACGCTGCCGCATAAACCTGGCCGATCGGAAACAGCCAGCCCGGAGTCTCTCTACACTTTTTCGCGCCATGGCATCGTTGACCTGCTGCCATCGGATAGATCGCGAACGGGTTGGTTCGGGCCGGAAACGCCTCTGGTGAACTGCACCAACGTGTCCTGCCATCAACGAATGCCGAGACTTCTCCGAGTTACAGATTCTCAGGCCCGATAGATGTCAAAGCCTCAACGGGCTACCAGGACAGGTGTCCCGACGCTCACCCTGTCGAAGAGGTCCATGATGTCTTCATTGTGCATCCGGATGCAGCCGTAAGAAACGAAACCGCCGATCGTTTCTGGCCGGTTGGTTCCGTGAATTGCATAGGAACCTCCGGCGAGCGTCATGGCGGCAGCGCCCATCGGATTTGAGGGAGAACCGCTGGGGATCACCGCCGGCAGATCCGGTTGTTTGCGCCGGATCTCGGGCGGCGGAGCCCAGTTGGGGCGGAGGAACTTGCCCTCAACGGAGGACGCGCCGCTCCATTGCGCGCCTTCTCGCCCCACACCGACAACATAGCGCAACGCTTGTCCATCGCCGAGCACCAGGTAGAGACGGCGTTCCCCGGTTCGCACGACGATCGTTCCTGGCTCAACCTTGTCTTCGAACGGAACGAGTTCCGAAGCACTCGCGGAGATGGTTGCCGCCAGACCAACTCCGCCAGCAATGACCATCACGAGACAGCAGCCGGCTGCGCGCATGACACTCCCTCGCGGTCGCCGTCGACGAGGCGGCGCTACCAAGTATAGCCGAGCTTTATAGCTCCTCCATAGGAGTGCGCGTTGCGTGCAAATGCGCCGTTGAGCGACCCGGCGACGGAGAACCCGTTGCGCATTTTGACTTCAGCACTGGTGGACAGCAGAAGGGAATCCCTCTGCGGCCTTGCACCGTCGACCGTGAAGCTGGCGCCGGCCACGTTCTGGAACGAGGCGTTGACGGCTGTGTTGGAACTCAACTCATGCGCCCATGCGCCCCGCAAGCGCAACACCAGCATCGTATCCTCGTTGAAGGTTTCGGACCATTCCACTTCCGCACCCAGTTCGCTGCGCAGCGAGGTCGCCGTGCGGGCTGCGTAGTCGAGGGCAAAGGTCGACGCGCCGCCAACCGTCGTTTCGCTGTAGGCAGGTGTTCGGAGAGACTGCCCCCGGAGGGCGGCGTAGGGTGTGATCCAGCCGAGCTTGTATCCGCCTTCGATATGACCGCCAACATTGTGCGCATCGAAATTTGCCGCGAAGCGGTCTGTGCCCGCGACTGTCACCGTTCTGTGGGTCGATACATCACTGTAGCCATAGGCGACCGCTCCGGCGAGATAGAAGGCATCGAAGTCGCGGCGGGCATGAATGCCGGCATGATAGGAATTCATGCTGCCGCTGCCGAAATCGTCGCTCAGGTCAAAGCGCGTTCCGCTGACGCCCAGGGCAATTCCGATGATGGTGTCAGGATCGAGATAGTAGTCGATGCCCAGCGCGCCTCCCACCAGGTCAGATGTGCGTGTATGGGTTCCGAGTGTGGCGTTGCCCTCGGTCTCGCTGCGCTCGCCAAACCCGGCCGCCCACATGCCCCAGGTCCGCTGCGGCGTGTGGGTGGACAGGTTGGAAAAAGGCTGATTGCTGTCGGGACGGGCAACCGGTCCGTAACCCAGCACGCTGATGGTTGCGGGGACGAACTCCGGCACCGGCGGCGCCGCGACCACCATCATCGGGCCGCTCCTTCCGCCAAGCGTAAGGTCCATGAAGGCGTTCATGGCCTGCATTCCCGATGGCGCTACCGCTGTTCCAACCTCACCGGAAAGCTGCGTCAGCGCAGCCGTCAGTTCGGCTGGTGTCAGGGCAAGAGCCAAGACTGCAAAACCGGACGGCAGGGTGCCGCCGCCGGCTTCGTAGTCGTCCAGTATCTGGGCGATGACCACCGGGTTCGTCGGCGCGTTCGTTCCGGCAATCACGTCTTCGAAGGACCGCGTTGTTAGACCGCAGATCTCAATCGTGTTCGTATCGAGCGTGACCGAACCATTGCGCGCGAGCGCCGCACCGCAGTCGATGACCGAGCCGGTGAGCAGCGAGATGCTTGTCAGCGCGACGATCTGCCCCTCCATGACCGAGGTCGTTCCGAGCGTCGCTGAACTCCCCACCCTGTAGAAGACATTGCTTCCCTGGGCGCCGCTGATGAGCTGTACCGTTGACCCGCTGCCAAGCGTCAGCGTCGAGCCTATGTTGAAGATGAAGACGGCGTTCGTATCGCCGTTGCCGTCAAGTATGAGGGTCTCGCCAACAGCAAGTCCGGCCGAGGTGTCGAAATTGTAAACACCGGGCTGCAGGATAAGTCCGCCAAGCGCCTGACCCGTCAGGTCGCCGCCCGCAGATGTCGGTCGCCCCGCCAGCACGTTGTAGAGGGTGGTCAGGTCATCCTGCATACGGCCGGCCAGCGCGCTGCCCAGGTAAGTCGCACCGGTCTGAGTGACGCTACCCGATCCTGTAAACGTACTCCCGGGATAGACCCCGATATTGCCGACAATGGTGGTTGGGCCCGTGTTTGTGATCGTCTGCCCGCTGAGGACTGCGAAACTCTCGAGTTCCTGTGCGATCACGTCCGAGGCGCCAAATATTCCGATGGGAACCAAGGCGAGGGCCGCCACTGTCGCAGCAAGCAAGCGGTAGAGTTGCGTGTGGGATCGGGCGGCGGCGGGCGAATGTCGGTCGGCAAGAATGATCACGTTGGGCGTGTGAACGCAGGAATCCATAGGCAAACCTCACATTGTCGCTGTTCTGGCGGTTGTCCCCCCAGTCCGGATCGCCCTGTGTGGTGGTATCAGCATACATATTGGTTTGCTACTATATTAAAGCTGCGTTGCGCGGTGTCGGTTGCCGTTTGGCACGCGGCGCAACAAGGATGCTCGAGCCGGCACGTGGAGGCCTGATCGGGCAATGCCTGCGGCATGGCTTTGTCGTTTTTGAGGGATGTCCTTGATTTCGGACAAAGAAATGGCAGCGTTGGTCCAGCAATTACCGGTACGGAAGGAGATGTCCGAGCAAAAAGGGGCTCTCGATGTCGGTGTTCGCTTTAATGATCCAGGGCGAAAAATGCTGAAACTACCCTGGGACAGGCTTAAAAAAGTCTCAACAGGCAGACAAAAGGAGGCTTGTCAGTGGCGGGAAACCCACGATCTGGCATAAGGTGATGGCATAATACTGGCTGGATCGAGGGTGAACCGGCTGCCCCTTGCTCCGAATCACCGGCTCCGGTAACCCCACGCCATGGGAAAAAGCCTCATTCCGCCCGGTGGTGGCGACCACATTCAAGCCGTCGACCTGAAGAAAGCGCTCGAGGAGCGCTA
Organism: Hoeflea sp.; assembly: GCF_014359905.1. Lineage (GTDB taxonomy): Bacteria > Pseudomonadota > Alphaproteobacteria > Rhizobiales > Rhizobiaceae > Hoeflea. The sequence goes on from NZ_JACIYP010000001.1 coordinate 139,972, forward strand.
CCTGGCCTATGCGCTGTCCACCATCATGCACCGCGCGCTGCCCGATGTGCGCGACGGGATGAAGCCGGTGCACCGCCGCATCGTCTACGCCATGAGCGAGATGGGGCTGAAGTCAAACGGATCGTTCAAGAAATGCGCCAAGATCGTTGGCGAGGTGATGGGTAATTTCCATCCCCACGGCGACCAGTCGATCTATGACGCGCTGGTGCGGCTGGCGCAGGATTTCGCGGTGCGCTATCCGCTCGCCAACGGCCAGGGCAATTTCGGCAATATCGACGGCGATAGCGCTGCTGCCATGCGCTACACCGAATCCAAGATGACCGCGGTCGCCGAACTGCTGATCGAGGGCATCGGCGAGGACGCGGTCGATTTCCGCACCACCTATGACGAGGAAAACAGTGAGCCGGTGGTGCTGCCGGGCGCGTTCCCCAACCTGCTCGCCAATGGCGCCACCGGCATTGCGGTCGGCATGGCGACCTCGATCCCGCCGCACAACGCCGCCGAACTTTGCGACGCGGCGCTGGCGCTGATCCGCAAGCCCGACGCCACCGTCGAAGACCTGCTGCACTATGTCGAGGGCCCGGATTTTCCCACCGGCGGTATCGTCATCGATAGCCGGGAGTCCATTCTCGAAGCCTACAAGACCGGCCGCGGCGGCTTCCGGGTGCGCGCCAAATGGGAGACCGAGGACACCGGCCGCGGCGGATACCAGATCGTCATCACCGAGATGCCCTATCAGGTGCAGAAGTCGCGGCTCATTGAAAAGATCGCCGAGCTGCTGATCGCCCGCAGACTGCCGCTGCTCGAGGACGTTCGCGACGAATCCGCCGAGGACGTGCGCCTGGTTCTGATCCCCAAGAGCCGCACGGTCGATCCCAACCTCTTGATGGAATCGCTGTTCAGGCTGTCGGAGCTCGAAAACCGCATTCCGCTCAATCTGAACGTCCTGTCGATGGGCAAGGTGCCGAAGGTGATGAACCTCGCCGAGGTGCTCAGCGAATGGCTGGCGCACCGCCGCGAGGTGCTGCAGCGCCGCTCGCGTCACCGGCTGGCGGCGATCGACCGGCGGCTGGAGCTGCTGGCGGGCTTCCTGATTGCCTATCTCAACCTCGACGAGGTGATCCGCATCATCCGGGAGGAGGATGAGCCGAAACTCGAATTGATGAAGACATTCGAGCTTACCGATGTGCAGGCCGAGGCAATCCTCAACATGCGGCTGAGGTCCTTGCGCAAGCTCGAGGAAATGGAAATCCGCAAGGAATTCGATGGCCTGACCGGCGAGAAGGCGGAAATCGAGGCATTGCTCGCCTCCGACGCCAAGCAGTGGCAGACAGTGGCCTGGGAAGTGGGCAACGTCCGCAAGACCTTCTCCAAGGAGACCGAGCTTGGGGCACGGCGCACGAAGTTCGCCGAGGCGCCGGTCGCCGATCTCGCCGCCATCGAGCAGGCGATGATCGAGAAGGAGCCGATCACCGTGGTGATCTCGGACAAGGGCTGGATCCGCGGCATGAAGGGCCACATGGCCGACTATGCCTCGCTGCAGTTCAAGGATGGCGACGCGCTGAAGCTCGCTTTCCCGGCCCACACCACCGACAAGATCGTCATCGTCACCACCGGCGGCAAGGCCTACACGCTGGGCGCCGACAAGCTGCCGGGCGGTCGCGGCCATGGCGAGCCGCTCAGGATCATTGTCGACATGGACAATGACCAGGCGGTGCTCACCGCCTTCGTGCACGATCCGGCGCGCAAGCTGCTGATGGCGTCAACCGCCGGCAACGGCTTCATCGTCGCCGAAAGCGATCTCGTCGCCAACACCCGCAAGGGCAAGCAGATCATGAATGTGAGCCTGCCCGACGAGGCGCGGCTGTGCGTGCCGGTGACCGGCGATCATGTCGCTGTCATCGGCGACAATCGCAAGATGCTGATCTTCCCGCTCGCGCAATTGCCGGAAATGAGCCGCGGCAAGGGCGTGCGCCTGCAGCGCTACAAGGATGGCGGCATCGCCGACATCAAGTGCTTTGCGATGGAGGAGGGGCTGACCTGGGAAGACAGCGCCGGACGCATACACAGCCGCAAGAAGGACGAACTGATCGAATGGATCGCCGACCGCGCCCAGGCCGGACGCCTGGTGCCCAAGGGCTTCCCGCGCTCGGGCAAGTTCAGCTGACGGGGCCGGTCTTGACAGGTCCTTGCGCCATCTCCTTCTGCCCCATTCTCACTGATCACAAGAGTTGATCCCATGATTGAAATCCGTCCTGCCAAACCGGAAGACCGCGCGGCGATCGTCGAGATCCTGCATCACGGCTGGCACGATGGCCACGCGCATCTGGTCAGCCCGGAGGTGTTGCCGCTGCGCACGCTCGAATGCATCGACGATATCTATGGCGCATCGGAAGACGTGTTCTATGTCGCCCAGGAAAAGGACAGGATCCTGGGATTTGTCGCCATCAATGGCGACGAGCTGACCAAGCTGTTCATCGCCCGCAATGCGCGCGGCAGCGGCGTTGCCGAAAAGCTCATGGCGTTCGGGGAGGCGAGGATCGCGGAAAACGGGTTCGCGGTGGCGCGGCTGCTGTGCCAGGTCGGCAATGTGCCCGCGGAAAAATTCTACGCCCGGACCGGCTGGGTCGAGGATCACCGGCGGCAGTATCCTCTCTGGATGCCGAAAGGCGCCACCGGCCATTTCACCGCCGAGACCATGTGCCTGCTCAAGAAGGTCGGTCCCGGCCCGCAAACGGCGGGCTCCTAGACCCCGATCCGCCCGAACCCCGGCAACTTCACCCCGGGCCGGGCGAGATCGAGGCCGAACACCAGGCCGCCGAGCCTCAGCTCGACCCCATGCAGAGCGCCCACCGCCAGCCCGGCATAGCCGCCGAGCGAGATCTCCAGATTGCGCCAGTCGGGCGTGACCGTCAGGAACTCTCTCCAGGGCCGGTAGTCGCGCCCCACCGCTTCGGGCGGCAGCGCGATGCCGAGCTCGGGCACTTCCCTGAGCACATGGGCGACGAAGGAGTTCGAATTAGGACCCGGCCAGATGTTGTAGTCTCCGCGTTCGGCGTGGGGATAGGCGTTCACCGCCGCTGCGATCCGCGGGATCAGCGCTGCTGCCTCATCCCCGTGCAGGGCGAGCAGGATGTCGGGCTCGTTCGAGTACCAGCGTCCGTCGGCGGCATAGGCGTTGACGCGGATCGGGCTGCCCCAGCCCACCTTGTCGTAGCGCGTGTAGCGGTCGCTGCCGGACTGCTTGGTGACGACCCAGCTGTGGACAGCGAGCGCGCCCTTGAGGCCGCCGGTCCGCGCCGCCATCACATAGACCGCAGCCTCTCCATCGTCGGACGCGCCGGGCAGCAGGCCCGACGACGACCAGTCGGCGCTGTGCCAGGAATCCGGCTGCGAGCCGGCCGCGCGGACTCCGAGCGAAGCCAGCGACGGAGTCACAAAACACAACAGCACGAACAGGATGAGTTTTTTCAAGCGCGGCCAGGCTCGTTCACGGGGTGGGGTTCACCGCAGTCAATCAGCGGGATGCGGCCAGAATGCGGCGGGTTGGCTATACCGGATGCCGCGGGGCGAGCGTTCGTGCCGCCTTCCTGTGCGATGACAATCGCCACAGGGAATGGCTCACCAGCGCCACGACGATGATCGCCCCGCCAACCAGCCCCGGCGTCGTCGGCGCCTCCGCGAAGATCATCCAGACCCAGACCGGCGCGAGGATGGTTTCGAGCAGATAGAACATCGCCACCTCCGGCCCCGAGACATATCTCGGACCTGTGGCAAGGCACCAGAAGGCGATCGGGATGATGACCAGCCCGTTGAGCACCAGCCAGAAAGGGTCTCCGACGACCAACCCGGAGGGTCCCCCGACCATCAAGAGCCCGATCATCGACGGCACGATGGCCGCAAACAACGGCGCAAATCCCATGTCGACGCGCGCCTTGCGGCTGGCGGTGATCGCGCCGGCGAGGATGAGGCTGGAGGCGAGCGCCAGCAAATCGCCGGTCAGATTGCCTGCTTTCAAGCCATCGGCGACGATCAGCGCCACGCCGAGGATCATCACGATCATCGCCGCAAAGGTCTGCGGCAAGGGCCTTTCACCGGTCAGCCACCAGGCGAGCAGGGCGGAGAACATCGGGTTGAACGCCAGAATGAACACCAGGTTTGCGGTGCTGGTGTTGTAGACCGCAAGCATGAAGGTGATCGAGGCGAGACCGTAGAGCGTCACCACCAGAAGGCCGGCCTTGCCGGGAATGATCGGTATGGTCCGCTTGAGCGCAAACCGGATGAAGCTCCAGGCGACAATGGCGGCAAGGAAGGTGAGCGCGCTGCGGACCGCTAAGGCCGACCAGGCGTCGCTTTCCGCGAGCCGGATCAGCGGAATATCCACCGTCAGCGTCAACCCGCCAAATGCGGTGATGGCCAGACCCTTGCGATGGTCGGCCGCTTGTTGAAGGTGATCCTGCATGAAATGCGGCCTTGCTGAAAGGAATGGACGGCGGGGAAGAGGGCAGGGGTCTTCGGGGCAAGGACTGCCGGCGTGCGCTATGGCTCGAAGCGTTGCCAGCCCTGCGCCATCAGGTGCTCCTGCGGCAGGAACCGTGTCTTGTATTCCATCTTGCGCGATCCCCTGACCCAATAGCCGAGATAGACATGCGGCAGGCCGAGCCGCTGGGCCCTGGCAATGTGATCGAGGATCATGTGGGTGCCGAGCGACCGGGTGGTCTCCTCGGGCTTGTAGAAGGAATAGACCATCGACAGGCCGTCGCCCATCCAGTCGGTCAGCGCCGCCGCGATCAGTTCGCCGACCGGGGCCTCCTGCAGCCCGTCGCCCTCGGTCTTCCGGCGGTACTCGATGATGCGGGTGTCGACATGGGAATCCTCCACCATCATCGCATAGTCGCCGATGCTCATGTCGGCCATGCCGCCGCGCTGGTGGCGGCTGTCGAGGTAGCTGCGGAACAGCTTGAACTGCTCGCTCGATGGCTCGGCCCGGTATTCGGTGGCGACAAGGTCGCTGTTGACGGCCATGTTGCGCCGCATCGACTTTGTCGGCTTGAACTCACTCGCCAGGATCCGCACCGAAATGCAGGCCCGGCAGGTTTCGCAAGCCGGGCGATAGGCAATGTTCTGCGACCGCCGGAACCCGCCCTGCGTCAGGAGATCGTTCAGTTCAGGCGCCTTGTCTCCCACCAGATGGGTAAAGACCTTCCGCTCGCCTTGGCCTTCAAGGTAGGGGCAGGGCGAGGGCGCTGTCAGGAAAAACTGCGGAGAATTGACGGGTTGGTTCATCATGCCTTGGATTCGAAGCGGTTCACAATCCGTAGTACCATGGCGCAAGCAGCGAAAAGGTCAACCAGATGATGATCACAAGCGGGGTGCCCGCGCGCAGAAAGTCGCTGAACCGGTAGTGGCCGGGTCCCATCACCAGCAAATTGGTCTGATATCCGATCGGCGTGGCGAACGAGCAGTTCGCGGCGAAGATCACTGCGGCGATGAACGGCTCGGGCGGAACCCCCATGCCCTTGGCGATTCCAAGCGCAATCGGCGTGAACAGCACCGCGGTGGCGTTGTTGGACAGGATGTTGGTCAGCGCCGCCATCACCAGGAACAGGCCGGACAGAATCACGCCCGCTGACGCGCCTTCCATCAGGCTGAGCGAGCTTGACGCGATCAGCGCGGCGCCACCGGTTGCCTCAAGCGACGTCGCCAGCGCCACCGAGGATCCGACCAGCAGGAAGATCTGTCGGTCGAAGGCGCGCGCCGCCTGCAGGATCGACAGGCATCCGGTGAGCAGCATCAGCACCGCACCGCAGACCGCCGCCACGACAATCGGCAGGATCGAGAAGGCCGACAGCACGATAATGGCAGCAAAAATCGCCACCGCGATGCGGGCCTTGCGCGATTGCGGCACGGCTTCGGCGGAGTACTCGAGAAGCAAAAGGTCATGATTGCCCCGCAACTGCGCGATCGCCTCCATCGGGCCGCCGATCAGCAGCGTGTCGCCGGGCTCAAGCCGTATGTCGGACATGGCGGAGCGCGCCATGCGGCTCTTGCGCTGCACGCCCAGAACCGAAATGCCGAATTGCGGCCTGAGGCCGGAGAGCTGGATGGTGCGCCCGGCATAGCGCGATCCGGGCGAGATCACCGCCTCGGCAAGATGATAGTCCGGGCCGGGCGGCGGGTCTTTTGAAGTGTCCTCGACCGGACGGTCATCGGCTTTCAGCCCGGCGCTTCCGCGTGACAGCGCCTTGGAAAAGGCCCGCCTGGTTCCACTCACCACCAGCGTGTCCCCGGTGGACAAGGTGAGATCCTCAAACGGCGGCAGGACCGGTACGTCGCGCCGCTGCAGCAGCCTCAAGGTCAGATCTCCCAGGCCCGGAAACATGCCGGCCTTGGCCGTTATGCCGACAAAGGGGTGATCGCGGGTGAGCGTGATTTCGCCGATGAACTGCGCCCCGGATTTGGCGCCGGCGGAGAGCTGGGCCTCGCGTTCCGGCAGGATCCGCGGCAGCACGCCCAGCACATAGACGCCGCCCACCAGCGCCAGGATTACGCCCATGCCGGTGATGTCGAAGAACCCGATCTCGCTGCCGTAGTCCCGCGCCACGCCCGCAACCAGCAGATTGGTCGAAGACCCGATCAGCGTGGTCATGCCGCCCAGGATGGTGATGAAGGACAGCGGGATGAACACCCGGCTGGCCGAGATCGACCGTTGCGCGGCGATCACCACCAGGATGGGGATGAAGATCACCACCACCGGCGTGTTGTTGAGGAACGCCGAGATCACCGCCGCCCCCACCAGGATGAAAAGGATCGGCCGGAATGTTACCGATCCGCCCATCTTCCCCAGCCTGCGCGCCGGCGCCTCCATGGCATCGGTGGCAAACAGCCCCTGGCCGACGATCAGCAGCGCGATGACGGTGATCAGCGCAGGATTGGAAAACCCCGACAGCAGCCGCTCCGTGCTCAGAACCGCGCCGTCCGCGCCGGAATAGGGCACGGCGCCGAACAGGATCAGGATGGCCGAAAGCGAAACCAGCGACACGGTCTCCATCGCCCAGCGTTCCGATGCATAGGCGATGACGGTTGCCCCGATAATGAGGAAGGTGGCGACGAGATGAAGTTCGGGCATGTATGTGTGGCGACCCCCTGGCACTGAATGGGCGCCACTTTACAGTGTAGCCGGCTCTCGCGCCTAGGGCGAAATTGCCCGCGAGATGAATTGCCGCGCAATCCACTGGGCAATCCGTGCCGAAACGGGGATTCTGAATCCGGCGCTTGCCGGCAACCGGTGCGCATCAAGATTTGCGCTTGTTGCGCAGGACCGGATCATTTCGGTCCTGAAACGTGACGAGGCGGATGGCTTCCCGCAGGATCTCGAAAAATTCTCTCATGGTGTGCTCCTTTGACACCATCAAGCGCGGCTTGCCGGGGGTTTTCAAACGAGTTATGGGATGGTTTCGATTGACTTGAGGTTATGCGAATGAGGCGCGGCCGCCTGCCATTGACCGCATTGCGCAGCTTCGAAGCGGCGGGACGCCTGGAAAGCATCACGCTTGCCGCCGAAGAGTTGTTCGTGAGCCAGGCCGCCGTGAGCCGCCAGATCCGTGAACTGGAGGCATTGCTGGGCCACCCGCTCTTCGAGCGCCAGCACCGCAGGATCAGGCTGACGGTGGAGGGCGCCGAACTGCTTTTGGTCCTGACCCGGGCCTTCGATGCCATCAGCGACGGTGTGGATGCCGTTTCAGACCGGCGCTCGACCGGTGAAGTCACGATCAGCGCCGAACCGTCCTTTGCGACCGGATGGCTGGTCAATGCCCTCGCTGAGTTCCGCCACCATCATCCGGGCATCGACGTGATTGTCGAATCAAGCGAGCGCTTGACCGAATTCCGCTCTGGCGAAGCCGAGCTTGCCATTCGCTTCAGTGTCGAGCACTCCGCCTGGGCGCGAACCGAAGCCAGGTGGCTCTACGATGTCGAGATGATTCCGGTTGCGGCGCCGTCCCTGGTCAGCGCGCGCGCCTTGCCTTTGATCCCGCACGACATCGGCGGTGAAAGCTTGCTGCACGAGGATACAAGGGCGGTTTGGGAGCTGTGGTTTTCGCAGGCCGGGGCCGAGCCGGCCCCGGTTCGGCGCGGACCGGTATTTGCCGATGGCGGTCTGGTGCGGCAGGCGGCGCTGGGTGGGCAGGGAGTGGGTCTGATTGACAGCCGGATGGTGGCCGACGATCTCAGGCGCGGCACCTTGCTTCGCGTCGGCGCGCAGTCGATCCGCTATGGCAGCTATTTTCTGGTGGCCCGGGATTTTTCCAAACTGTCGATCCCGGCGCGGGCGTTTGCGGCCTGGATGGGAAGCCAATTTTCCGCGGATGCTCAGGCAGCCGGCTGACCCTTATCCCCGCACCACCACCGTCCCCAGCAGCCAGTCATGCACCGTCTGCTTGCGGTCGAACACCAGGGTGGCGAGCAGGATGAACGGGGTCAGGATGGCGTTCAGGGCCCAGAACAGAACGCCATGGACGACGGCCAGCAGAAAATCGACCGGGCGGCCGTCGAGGCGCACGAGCCGGACGCCCATCATCCGCATGCCCGGCGTCGCCTGGTTGGGGCCGCCCATCGACAGGCCGATATAGGGGATGGCCACCAGCAGGAACAGGATCGGATAGAGGAAGAAGCCCAGCCCCAGGGTGAAGATGCCGATGAAGAAGATCAGCACCGCCACCGGCACGCACAGCGCCAGCACGATGGCGTAATCGATGAAGAAGGCCAGCACACGCTTGGTGCGTACGCCGTCATAGAGCGCGATGTCGTCATAGGCGCCCATCGGCTGCTCGGCGGCGCTGTCTGGGTACGGTCGGCTCATCGGTCTCTCCTGTCGTCGCGCGGGCAATCCCGCGTTGACTGGGATGTAGGGAGCCGAAAGCTGTAATTAAAGGGTTTGGCGGGGGTTTTGGCCGTGTTTGCGCTGGATTTGGCGTCATCCCGAACCCCCGGTCCGGCATCCAGCGACGTGCCGCCGGGTCCAAAGCTTATTTGCGTAGAATGGTGGCGCGGCCCGCTTGCCCCCTCACCAACAAAATCTGCGACTTAGCTGCGCTAAGACCGCGATTTTGTATCCTCTCCCCGGAGGGGCGAGGAGAGGTGACGCGGGCCTCGCGGTTCCGCCTCTCCCCTTGGGGAGAGGAAGCAATTTCAGCATCTTAGCGCAAGCTAAGTGCTAGAAATTGCAGGTGAGGGGGACGGCTACGGGCGCAGGCGTAGGCCGGCTCTCCCTCAGCCGCCGCCCTTGGCGATCAGCCGCGCCGCCTCGGGGGCGAAATAGGTGAGGATGCCGTCGCAGCCGGCGCGTTTGAAGGCCAGGAGCTTCTCCATCATGATCCGCTCGCCGTCGATATAGCCCGCCGCATGGCCGGCCTTGATCATCGAATACTCGCCCGACACCTGGTAGGCGAAGGTGGGCAGGCCGTAGGTGTCCTTGAGCGCCCGGCAGATGTCGAGATAGGGCAGGCCCGGCTTGACCATCAGCATGTCCGCGCCTTCCTCGACGTCGAGGCCCGCGTCGCGGACCGCCTCCATGGCGTTGGAGGGATCGAGGTAATAGGTGCGCTTGTCGCCCTTGAGCAGCCCCGATGTGCCGATCGCCTCGCGGTAGGGGCCGTAGCAGGCCGAGGCGAACTTGGTGGCGTAGGACATGATCGCCACATTGTGATGCCCGGCTGCGTCCAGCGCCCGGCGGATCGCGCCGATGCGGCCGTCCATCATGTCCGACGGCGAGATGATGTCGGCGCCGGCGTCGGCCTGATGCACGGCTGCGGCAGCAATGGCGCGCACCGTCTCGTCATTGACGATCTCGCCGTCGCGGAGGATGCCGTCATGGCCATGGTCGGTGAACGGATCGAGCGCCACGTCGGTTATGACGCCGATGTTGGGCACGGCCTGCTTGATCGCCCGGGTCGCCTGGTTGATCAGGTTCTCGGGATCGAGCGCATGCGATCCGGTCTGGTCGCGCTTTTCCATTTCCACATTGGGGAAGGTGGCGAGCGCCGGAATGCCGAGGTCGGCCGCCATCCGGGCTGCTTCCACCGCCTTGTCGACGCTCATCCGGTTGACGCCGGGCATGGCGTCGATCGGCTCGCTGAGATTCGTGCCGGGAACGAGAAAGATCGGCCAGATCAGGTCATCCACCGTCAACCGCGTCTCGCGCACAAGCCTGCGCGACCAGTCGGCCACGCGGGTGCGGCGCATGCGCCGGTGGCCGGTGATCTCGTCGATGTCGCTTGCCGCAGCCGCTGCAAGTCCTGCCGCCGTGTTCTTCGTGGTGTCGCCCATATGTCCGTTTCCTCAGCTTCAGCCGTGCGCTGACAGCGCCCGCATTGTATCCAACGCGTTAGACCGCAACCGGGGCACTGAGGTCAAGAAGCGGGCGCGGGGCAGGCATCAATTCCGGCGCGGCCTTGCGCCGCAAGCCATCGATTGGGTATGAGTGCGCTTTGAGGATCGGTGCTCCCGGCGGACGCCATGAGAAGGACCCCGCAGCGATGGCAATCTTGCAGATCGGCACCGCGCCCGAGGAGGGCACTGGCGCGCTGGAAGCGAGCTTCCGGCTGTTCATGCGCCTGGTGGCGCTGAGCTGCCTGGTTGCCGGCCTGCAATATTGGGGGCGGCTGATCGGCCTGTCGGATGGCGGCATGTCCCGGTTTGACCTGATCCCGTCCTATTGGCAGCTTGCTGCCGCAGCGCTCGCGGTGCTGCTTCCGGTGGCAGCCGTGGGATTGTGGATGCAGGTGTCCTGGGGACCGGTGATCTGGGTGGTCGCGGCAGGCGCCGAGATCATCATGCACAAGGGCTTTCCGCTCTGGTATGGCGAGCGCCCATTGCTGGTCATCGCCCATTTTGTCGTGATCGCGGTCTATATCGGTTTTCGCGCCGCCCTGTTCGTCAAGCGCAGGCAGGATGCAAGGCTGGTAAGGTCTGATTCACTGTGATGGGCGGTGTGCCAAAGGTAACACGCTGTTAAGCTTGCATTTTAAGTAGAATTTTAGGCGTATTCGATAGGGTCTGTCTCAAGGCGGGAACAAAAGCCGCCGCCACAAACAGTGAGGCAGTCATCATGTCGTATACAAATTCCGCACTTGCATCGGCGCGAAAAGCATCTCCGGCAAACGACGAGTCCGAAGGCCTGCGTGATCTCTATCTGGAATCGCTGCAACTGGTCGAACGGCTTCATCGCCGTCTGCTCGATGTCATCAAGGATGAATTCGACCGCGCCAGCCGGACCGATATCAATGCCATCCAGGCGCTGCTGTTGTTCAACATCGGCAATTCGGAACTGACCGCCGGTGAATTGCGCAGCCGCGGCTATTATCTCGGCTCCAACGTCTCCTACAATCTCAAGAAGCTGGTGGATCTGGGCTATATCAATCACCAGCGCTCGCGGGTCGACCGCCGCGCGGTCCGCATCAGCCTGACCGAGCACGGCACGGAAATCGCCGAGACCGTTGCCGCGCTCTACGACCGGCACATCAACTCGATCGCCAAGGTCGGCGGCATAGGCGCCAGCGAGTTCGAGGAACTCAACAAGCTGATGCAGCGTCTTGACCGGTTCTGGAACGACCAGATCCAGTACCGGCTCTGAGCTGACGGCAATCCGAAATGCCAAGGAAAGGCGGCGGGCATGGACACCGCCGCCTTTCTCGTCCCACAGCGGGACAAGAGGGATCGGCTATTCGGCAGGGCCGGCGTTGAAGGCGCCGGGCCGGGGCAGGGGAATGAGCGCCGGTGTCCGCCCCGCATAGGGGGCGTAGTCTGTCCGGGAGGCATTCAGGTGCCGCTCCGTGAGCGGCAGGGAGACAAACCGGATGACCAGCGCCAGCACAACCGGGCCCATGAAGGTCCACCAGACGCCGGAGAGATCGTGGGCTGCAAGCCCCAGTCCGAACCAGAGCAGGATCTCGCCGAAATAATTCGGATGCCGGCTGTAGGCCCAAAGCCCGCTTGAAAGGGTCTGATGGCCCGCTTTGCCCTGGAGCCGATGGCGGTAGAGCTGCCAGTCGGCAATCGCTTCGATGAGCAGGCCGATCACGAAGGCAATCAGACCGATGTATCCTGGCAGCGACAGCTGAGCGCTGGCAGGCGCGTCGAGCAGCGCGTACACGGGCGTCGCCACGATGCAGAGGATGACCGCCTGCGGCAAGAACACCTTGTAGAGGCTCTGCCACCACCAGTGCGGACCGCCCTCGGCGCGCATCCGGGCGTAGCGCGCATCTTCTCCCGCCATCAGGCGATGCCGCATGATCAGCTGGCCTGCAAGCCGCACCGACCAGATCGAAATGGCGGCAAGCAGCAGCAGTTTGACCGGCGATGCCTCTGCCCCGAGCATCAGACCCGTCCAGCCGATGACGGCAAAACCCGGTCCCCAGTAGTAATCCACAAGCCCTGCATCCTTGAGCGGAACATGAATTAGCCATATTGCCGTGAAAGCGATTAAGGTAAGCGCGAGGCTGGTGAGAAGGAACGAATCCATCAGGTCTCTCTCTTGTCTGCGCTCACGCAAATGTGTCGCCGCAGGCTTGCAGGACCGCTTTTGGTCCGAATATTTTAACGTTAAGAATGGTACTTTAGCAGGCCAGTCCCGACGTCAGATCAAATCGCATGGTGGATTACGCATGACAAAGCCAACCGGATTAGACAAAGTTTCCCGCCGCCGGTTCATCGGCCGCGCAGCGGGTATGACGGCTGCGGCGATGATCGCCGGGCCGGCCTTTGCCCAATCGGCGATCGAGGAGATCCTGGCATCTCCGGGCCGCGGCATGTGGGACGATCAGTTCGATGCGCAGAGTTCCCGCTCGGTGGCGCAGACGGCGACACGGCATCCGATTGCCAGCGCCGACACGATCGCCTTTGTCGAACGCGCGATTTTTGACTATCAGAATTTGATTGCCCGCGGCGGCTGGCCGTTTGTTCCGGCCACCAAGAAGCTCAGGATGGGCGTGTCCGAACCCGAGGTGCGGATCCTGCGCCAGCGCCTGATCGCCTCGGGCGATCTCGACCGCAATGCCGGCCTGTCCAACGAATTCGATTCCTATGTCGATGGCGCGGTCAAGAAATTCCAGGCCCGTCACGGCCTGCCGCCGGATGGCGTGCTCGGCAGCTACTCCTACCAGGCGCTCAACGTCTCGGCCGATGTTCGGCTCGGGCAGCTCGAGACCAATCTGGTGCGCCTGCGCTCGATGTCGGGTTTTCTCGGCGACCGCTATGTGATGGTCAACATTCCGGCCGCCCAGATCGAGGCCGTGGAGAATGGCAGCGTCGTGCTGCGCCACACGGCGATCGTCGGCAAGATTGACCGCCAGACGCCGATCCTGAATTCCAAGATCCACGAGATCATTCTCAATCCCTACTGGACCTCGCCGCGCTCGATCATCGAGAAGGACATCGTGCCGCTGATGCGCAAGGATCCGACCTATCTGGCGCGCAACAATATCCGCTTGTTTGACGGGCAGGGCAATGAAGTGGCGCCCGAGACCATCGACTGGCACGCCGAGAAGGCGCCGGAACTGATGTTCCGTCAGGATCCGGGCAAGGGCAATGCCATGTCCTCGACCAAGATCAATTTCCACAATCCGCATGCCGTCTACATGCACGACACGCCGCAGCAGGGCGTGTTCAACCAGCTGATGCGGTTTGAATCGTCGGGCTGCGTGCGCGTGCAGAACGTGCGCGACCTCAACACCTGGCTGCTGCGTGACACGCCCGGCTGGAATCGCCAGACCATGGAAGCAACCATCGCGTCGCGTGAAAACACCGTTATCGAACTCACGGAGCCGGTGCCGGTCTATTTCACCTATTTCACGGCCTGGGCCTCCGAAGACGGTGTCGTGCAGTTCCGCGACGACGTGTATCAGCGCGATGGCGTGGACGAGCTGGCGCTGCGTTAAGCAGCCCGCCAAAATCTATCGAAGTGGTGACAAGCCGCCCGCAATGGGCGGCTTTGCCATTTGGCGCGCCGCAATGACGCAATCGCGACGACCGATATTGCCCTTGCCATGCGACACGGTTAAATAACCGCAGCCGGTTCGACATGCTGCGTTCCGGTTCAGTGCTGTTTTCCGGGGCGCCGCCGCAACCGTTGAGGCGCTTCGTCAGACCCGAGCCACACAAGGAATCTTGAACATGTCCAACGCTTCTGCCGCCCGCTTCGCGGATGCCTTTTTCAATCGGTCGCTGGCCGAAGCCGATCCGGAAGTCTTTGGCTCGATCAAGAGCGAACTGGGCCGCCAGCGCCACGAGATCGAACTGATCGCCTCGGAGAACATCGTGTCGCGCGCGGTGCTCGAGGCGCAAGGGTCGGTGATGACCAACAAATACGCCGAGGGCTATCCGGGCCGGCGCTATTATGGCGGCTGCCACTTCGTCGACATCGCCGAGGACCTCGCCATCGACCGGATCAAGCAGCTGTTTGGCTGCGGCTTCGCCAATGTGCAGCCCAACTCCGGCTCCCAGGCAAACCAGGCCGTGCTGCTGGCGCTGGCCAAGCCCGGCGACACGCTGCTGGGCATGAGCCTCGATGCCGGCGGCCACCTGACCCACGGCGCGCGGCCCAACCTCTCGGGCAAATGGTTCAACGCCGTGCAATATGGCCTGGATATCGCGACCGGCGTGATCGACTATGATCAGGTCGAGGCGCTGGCCCATGAACACAAGCCGCGCATCATCATCGCGGGCGGATCGGCCTATTCCCGCCACATCGACTTCGCCCGGTTCCGCTCCATCGCCGATGCCGTGGACGCCGTGCTTTGGGTCGACATGGCGCATTTCGCCGGTCTCGTGGCCGGCGGCTCGCATCCGAGCCCGTTCCCGCACGCCCATGTCGCCACCTCCACCACCCACAAGACCCTGCGCGGCCCGCGCGGCGGCGTCGTCTTGACCAATGACGAAGACATCGCCAAGAAGATCAATTCGGCGGTCTTTCCGGGTCTCCAGGGCGGTCCGCTGATGCATGTCATCGCCGCCAAGGCAGTGGCCTTCGGCGAAGCGCTGACCCCGGAATTCAAGTCCTATATCGGCAATGTGGTGCGCAACGCTGAAGTGCTCGCCGAGACCCTGGTCGAAGGCGGCCTCGAGATTGTCTCGGGCGGCACCGACACGCACCTGATGCTGGTTGATCTCAGGCCCAAGAGCCTCAACGGCAAGGCCTCCGAGGCTGCCCTTGGTCGCGCCTTCATCACCTGCAACAAGAACGGCGTTCCCAACGACCCGGAAAAGCCCACCATCACCTCGGGCGTTCGCCTCGGCACGCCCGCGGGCACGACCCGCGGTTTCGGCGAGGCTGAGTTCCGCGAGATCGGCAAGCTGATCCTTGAAGTGCTCGACGGTCTCAAGAAGGCCAATTCGGAGGAAGGCAATGCCGAGGTCGAGGCTGCGGTGAAGACCAAGGTGATGGCGCTCACCGACCGTTTTCCCATCTACCCGCATCTCGGCTGACCCGGGATGCGGTGTCCCTATTGCGGTTCTGAAGACAGCCAGGTGAAGGATTCGCGGCCGGCCGAGGACGGCGCCGCGATTCGCCGCCGCCGCGTCTGCCCCGACTGCGGCGGCCGGTTCACCACCTTCGAACGGGTCCAGCTGCGCGATCTTCAGGTGCTGAAGAAAACCGGCCGGCGGGTGCCGTTTGATCGCGACAAGCTGGTGAAATCCTTCCAGATTGCGCTGCGCAAGCGGCCGATCGACCCCGAGCGGATCGACCGCGCGGTGTCGGGCATTGTCCGGCGTCTGGAAAGCTCGGGCGAATCCGAAATCGCCACCGACGAAATCGGCCTGCTGGTGCTCGAGGCGCTCAAGGCGCTCGATGATGTCGGTTTCGTGCGCTATGCATCGGTGTATCGGGATTTCTCGGGGCCCGAGGATTTCGAACGCACCATCGCCGAACTGACAGCGCGGATCGCCAACGACACCACCGTCGGGGACCTCTGACATCATGGCTGTGAGCGCGCTTGACCGTCGCTACATGGCCGCGGCGATCCGCCTTGCCCGCTGGCATGAAGGCCGAACCGGCTCCAACCCCTCGGTGGCGACATTGATCGTGCGCGAGGCCGATGGCGATCCGGTCATTGTCGGGCGCGGCGTCACCGCCATTGGCGGCCGTCCGCATGCCGAGCCGCAAGCGCTGGCCCAGGCAGGCGAACTGGCGCGCGGCGCAACCGCCTATGTCACGCTCGAGCCCTGCGCCCATCACGGCCGCACCCCGCCTTGCGCCGAAGCGCTGGTCGCAGCAGGCGTCGCCCGCGTCGTGGCGGCGGCCAGCGATCCCGACGAACGGGTTTCGGGACGCGGCTACGCGATCCTGCGGGCGGCAGGGATCGAGGTGGAGGAAGGCGTGCTGGCAACCGAGGCCGAGCATGATCTTGCCGGCTACCTGACACGGCGGACCAAGAACCGGGTTCATGTGACCCTGAAGCTCGCGATTTCCGCCAATGGCAAGATCGGCCGCCGCGATGGCGCGCAGGTCCCCATTACCGGCGAGATCACGCGCCGTCAGGTCCATGCCCTCAGGGCCCTGTCCGATGTGATCCTGATTGGGGTCGGCACCGCGATCAATGACGATCCGGACCTGACCTGCCGTCTTCCCGGACTTGAAGACCGGTCGCCGGTCCGTCTGGTGCTCGACACCCACCTCAGGCTGCCGGTCGCCTCGCGGCTGGCGCTGTCGGCCCGGAATGTTCCGTTGTGGATCGCCACCGCGGCTGCCCAGGACCATCCGGCCCGCGCCGGCTTGGCCGCCGCCGGCGCCGAGTTTATCGCATCCGACGCCCATGACGGCCGCCTGGCTTTGCCCGAACTGCTGGAGGATCTGGCGGCGCGCGGCCTTTCCACGGTACTGGTCGAGGGCGGCGCCGATGTCGCGCGCGCGTTTCTCGCCGAGGATCTTGTCGATCGGATCGTGCTGGTGGAAGGCGAGCGGGGAATTGTTGGCGATGCGGTTGACGCACCGGTCACGCGGTCGACCATGCCGGCGGCTTTCCGGCAGGTCCTTTCCATGACATACGGTCCTGACACGATGTTCGAATACGAAAGGGCCTGACCATGTTCACCGGCATCATCACCGATATCGGCCGCGTGGCCGCCGTGAGCGAACGGGATCAGGGCATTTCGCTGCGCATCGAAACGGCTTTCGATCCGGCGGGCATCGATATCGGCGCTTCGATCGCCTGTTCCGGCGTCTGCCTGACGGTCACCGCTCTTCCCGAAGAGGCCAGCAATGCACGTTGGTTCGAGGTCGAGGCCTGGGAGGAGGCATTGAGGCTCACCACCATCGGCGCCTGGACTGTCGGAAGCCCTGTCAACCTGGAGCGCTCGCTGAAGCTTGGCGATGAACTGGGTGGCCACATGGTCTCGGGTCACGTCGACGGCCAGGCGGAAATCATCGCGATCAAGGATGAAGGCGAGGCCCGCCGCTTCACGCTGCGTGCGCCCGAAGCCCTGTCCCGCTTCATCGCGCCCAAGGGATCGGTGGCGCTCGATGGCACGTCGCTGACCGTCAATGCGGTGGAGGGCACCGATTTCGATGTGCTTCTGATCCGCCATTCGCTTGCGGTCACCACCTGGGGCGAGCGCGCAGTCGGCGATCGCGTCAATCTCGAGGTCGACCAGATGGCCCGCTACGCGGCGCGGCTCGCGGGCTTCAATGCCGCTCAGCCATAGGCTGTTGATGGACGCCTGGATGGCCGGCCCGGCGTTCCGGCGCTGATGTCGAAGCGGGCCAGCAGGTGCAGTCCGAACACGGCGAAGATGTGCATCAGCCATATCGGATCGTTTCGCGCCAGAAAGAAGGTTTCCAGAAACGACAACAGGCTCATGAACACGATGATCATGAAAAACATGTCGGCAAGCTTGCGGTTGCCGGGGTTGCGCCGCGCACGGGCGTAGTTGACCATCGGGCCTATAAACAGGATCCAGATCAGCAGACCGCCGCCGACGAAGCCGAGATTGAGCAGGATATCGAGGTAATTGTTGTGGCCGTGGATGATGTAGCGGTAATCCCATGCAGCCTCGAACGGCTTGTCGAGTCCCAGTACATTGCCGGTACCCCAGAAGTTGTAGAGGCCGAACCCGAACCAAGGATGGTCCATGATTCGCGACAGGCTGAATTCCCACAAGGTGGTGCGGCCGGTGAATGTCTGGTCGCTCAGGAAGTCCAGCACCAGGTAGGACAAGCGGGGATGGTAGAGCGTGCCGATCGTGAACAGATAGGCTGTTGCGAGCGCCATCAGGGTCAACAGGATGGCTGCCGCCGCGCGTCCGAATATGGTGGCCGACATGACGATCAGGATCGCCACCGGAAACAGCCCGCTGGTTGTCTTCGATCCGGTCTGGACCACAAACAACGCCCCCGCGACGAAGATGACAAATCCGATCAAGGCCTGGCCTGATCGCATCAGGTAGAGGCCGCAGATGGCGATCACGCACATCACCGGCCCGGCGATGTTCTTGTGGCTGAAATGGCCGCGCCAAAGCCCGGCATGCTGCGGCTCATAGGCATCATAACCATGGGTCGCGAGATCGGGAAACACGAGCAGCCCGCCATAGGACATGGCAAGGGCGGCCAGCAAGGCAAGCATCAGCGCGATCTGGAAATCTTTCTCTCCGCGCGGCAGGACGATCACCGAAAAGGCGATGAACATGCCGATGACGGTCAGAATCACTGCGCGCAGGGTCTGTTCGGAATCAGGCGAGATGGCCACATTGTAGGCAAGCAGAAGACCCAGAAGCAGCAAGCCGGGCGTCAGCAGGCTCTTGAGCGCCTTGCTGCTGGCCAGGCTCATCATCGCCAGGGCAAACACCAGGCCGGCCGCCAGAAATCCGTACTGGTTGACCGGGCTGCCCTGGCTCGCGCCGGTTTCGCTCACCATGCTGGTGCTGACATAGGGCTGCAACGATATCAGCATCAGCGCCAGCCCCAGCGCTGACAGCAGAATCGACGTGCCGCGAAGAACGCCAGCCGACAGCATCTCCGGACGGGCCAGGTGCAGGCCGCCTTGCAGCGGTAACCAAGCCGAACGGCCCGGTTGTCCGGAGAGGGAAGGTGATGTGTGGCGCATGCCATGGCCCGGGCGAGAGGTGTCAGGCACCGAGCATCGGCAATTATGGTTAATCAACGGTGAAGATCGCGGCAGTCTGGCACCAATGAGCCTGGTGTCATCCGCTATTGGCGGACCCGGATCCCTTGGCGGCTCCATCATCGGGGTCGCCATGGTGCAACAGCGCTTCGGCCCCCTTGGCGCGAAGACTGTAGATGCCGGTCTCTACCCGTTCGAACCAGCCATAGTGATTGACGGCCATCAGCGCCCGGGCTTTCTCGACTCCCGAGGCCTTGGCGACAAGCGCTGCCTTGGTCGGGCCAAGCTGCGACAGCACGCGGGCGCAGCGAAGGGCATCCTGCCGGTAGGCGGTCATCAGCCCCTGCCGGGTCGCGCCGCCGGCATTGGGGTCACCCGTCCGCTTGGTGAATTCCCGCAGCAGGCGGGCTTTCCTGATCGTCGATTTGCGCGGCTTGTAGGGCGCGGGGTCGGCATGGACTTCGACGAGCCCGTCCTTGAGCCGCACGGTCATCAACCCAAGGCCCAGCCGCCGGCACAGCGCGGTGTTGGCGGCGATCGCCTTCTGGAAGATCCGGCCGGTTCCGCGCGGCACAGCGATATAGACCGCATCGGTGATTGCCTGGCGTTCGATGCCCTGATGAAACAGCGACAGCGAGAATCCGGTCTTGAGCTCCACCACCACCGGATCCTCGCCGTCGCGCACGGCCATGATGTCGGCAGGCCCGATTTCGCCCTTGACCGTGTAGCCCTGGCTTTCAAGCAATGCCTTGACGGGCAGATAGAGGTCGGTTTCCCTGGGCTTGGATGTGCTCATGCATGCTTGTCTAGAAGAGTCGCGCCGCTCAGAAAAGGCGCGCCGCGCGCCAGGTGCATTTGCGCTCTCGACCGGCGATAATGGCGGCAAGCCGGTTCTGGCCGCGAACAAAAACCCGCTGCCGGCAGGCAGCTGGCCATTTGTGCTTGCCAAGCGGCGGACAAAGTGGTTTGACCGCCGCTCTGATCCGATCCAATTTCCCGGTTCCGTTTGGGAACCCTTGACGCGTGGCGAATCCGGCCCGCAAGAAGGAAAGCCGTCATGGCGAAGACCAAGACCCCGCATTTGCTGATCGTTGAAGCGCGTTTTTATGACGACATGTCCGATGCGCTGCTGGATGGCGCCAAATCCGCGCTGGACGACGCCGGCGCGACCTACGACATCGTCACGGTGCCCGGCGCTCTGGAAATCCCGCCGGCGATCGCCATGGCGCTTGACGCCATGGACGAGGGCGGCACCGAATTTGATGGCTTTGTCGCACTCGGTGTCGTCATTCGCGGCGAGACCCATCATTTCGACATCGTCGCCAATGAATCGGCGCGTGGCCTGATGACGTTGTCGGTGTCCGAATCGCTGGCGCTCGGCAATGGCATCATGACCACCGAGAACGCCGAACAGGCCTGGGAACGGGTCAAGAAGGACAAGCTTGACAAGGGCGGCTTTGCCGCGCGTGCGGCGCTGACGATGATCGCGCTGAAAGACAATCTGGCGGGTTGATCGTGGTCGCTGAAAAAATTCCGGAACCGGCAGCTTCGCCGGAAATCAAGGCCGCCAACCAGCGCGGCGCGGCGCGTCTTGCCGCGGTCCAGGCGCTGTATCAGATGGATATCGGCGGCGCTGGCGTGCTTGAAGTTGTCGCCGAATATGAAGCCCATCGCCTCGGCAGCGAGATTGACGGCGAGCAGTACCGGCCCGCAGACGCTGCCTGGTTTCGCGCCGTGGTCTCCGGAGTGGTCGAAAACCAGCGCACGCTGGATCCGGCAATCCGCGCCAGCCTGACCGAAGATTGGCCGCTGTCGCGGCTCGACACAACGCTGCGCGCGATCCTGAGGGCAGGGGCCTGGGAACTCTGGGCCAAGAAGGATGTTCCCGTCGCCGTGATCGTCAATGAATATGTCGATGTGGCGCGCGCGTTCTTCGGAGATGACGAGCCGCGCATCGTCAATGCGGTTCTCGACCGCATGGCCCGCCATTATCGCGGCGACCCGAAACCCGGCAAGGACTGACGCGCATGGCGTTTCTCGATCGTGTCGGATTGAATGGCGCATCCGAGGCCGAGAACCTGGCGCGACGCAATGCGCTGCTGCTGTCGGCGTCGCAGGCCTTTGGCGGCGCAGCCGCTCCGATCGCCATTTCCATGGGCGGCCTGGCGGGTTTCTATCTGCTCGGCGCTGACAAGTCTCTCGCGACTGCACCGGTGACCGGCTTCAACATCGGCGTCGCCATCGGCGCGCTTCCCGCCGCCTGGCTGATGCGCCAGATCGGACGCCGCGACGGGTTCCTGTCGGGCATGGTCATGACCGCGCTGGGCGGGATCGTTGCGGCAATCGCCCTGTTCCGGCACGAATTCTGGCTGTTCGCCTTTGGCATGGCCTTCATCGGCCTCGGCGGCTCCTTCGTGCAGCAATACCGCTTCGCCGCCGCCGACGGGTCTCCGACCAATTTCAAGGCCCAGGCCATATCCTGGGTGCTCGCAGGCGGCGTCTTTGCAGCCATCATCGGTCCCCAGACTGTGATTTTCACGCGCGAGCTGTTTGCGCCGGTGATGTTTGCGGGCTCTTTTGTCGCCCTCGTGCCGCTCGCCCTGATCACCATGGGGATCCTGTGGTTCCTGCGCATCCCCAACGACACCCGGCCCGGCGACGCAGGACATGACGAAACGCCTGCGCGTCCCCTGTTCCAGATCATCAGCCAGCCGCGCTTCGTCACGGCGATGGTCTGCGGCGTCGGCTCCTATGCGCTGATGACCTTCATGATGACCGGCGCGCCGCTCGCCATGGTCGGCTGCGGGTTCTCCCCAGAACTCGCCACCCTGGGCATCCAGTGGCATGTGATGGCGATGTTCGCGCCGAGCTTCTTCACCGGCAAGCTGATCGCCCGCTTCGGCCGCGACACCATCACCGCCACCGGTCTTGTCATCCTGCTCGGCTGCGCCATCGTCGCCCATATGGGGCTGGAGCTGTGGAATTTCTGGCTGGCGCTGGTTCTCCTGGGCATCGGCTGGAACTTCGGCTTCATCGGCGCCACCACCATGGTGACCTCGACCTACCGGCCGTCCGAGAAGAACAAGGTGCAGGGCTTCCACGATGTCACCCTGTTCGGCATCGTTGCCTTCTCCTCGCTGATGTCGGGCAAGGTGCTCAATGCCTGGGGCTGGGACGCGCTCAACAGCCTGTTCTGGCCGGTTGCAGCCTTCTGCCTGCTGGTGCTCGGCGCACAGAATCTGTGGGAACGCCGCCGCTCCCTCTGATACGCCTTTAGGCGCAAATCGCATGACCGAGTGAGGATTTCGCAGTGCTTATTGGGCATGCCCGGGCAATAAGCCCGCCTCTGCTCTTGACGTTGCCCCACCTGTATCGCAATCATCCGCCCCGAAGCGGTCGGGGGGCTCGGGCATGTGGTTTGATCTCTTTTCGCCGCGGAATGTTCTGACCGGGGGGGAATCGTCTGATTCCGGTCAAATTGGAGGGATACCAGCATGACAATTCTTTTTGCTGTGATCGCCTGTGGATTGCTTTCCGTTGTCTACGCCATCTGGGCCACCAGCTCGGTCATGGCCGCCGATCAGGGCAACGCACGCATGCAGGAAATCGCCGGCTATATTCGTGAAGGCGCTCAGGCCTACCTGAACCGTCAGTACACCACCATCGCCATGGTTGGCGCAGTCGTTGTCGTCATCACCTACCTGCTGCTCGGCGCAACCGCCGCGATCGGGTTTCTGATCGGCGCCATACTCTCGGGCGCTGCCGGCTATGTCGGCATGCATGTCTCGGTCAGGGCCAATGTGCGCACGGCGCAGGCCTCGGCGGTCAATCTGGCCGGCGGCCTCGACATCGCCTTCAAGGCTGGCGCCATCACCGGCATGCTGGTGGCTGGTCTGGCTCTGCTCGGCGTCGCGGTCTACTATTACATCCTGACCGGCCCGATGGCGCTGGCCTCCGACAGTCGTCAGGTCATCGACGCGCTTGTGGCGCTCGGCTTCGGCGCGTCGCTGATTTCGATCTTCGCGCGTCTGGGCGGCGGCATCTTCACCAAGGGCGCCGACGTTGGCGGCGACCTCGTGGGCAAGGTCGAAGCCGGTATTCCGGAAGACGATCCCCGCAACCCGGCCACCATCGCCGACAATGTCGGCGACAATGTCGGCGACTGCGCCGGCATGGCTGCCGACCTGTTTGAAACCTACGCGGTGACCGTCGTCGCCACCATGGTTCTGGCCGCCATCTTCTTCGGCGGCACGGACATCCTGGGTTCGGCGATGCTCTATCCGCTGGCCATCTGCGGCGCGTCGATCATCACCTCGATCATCGGCACCTTCTTCGTCAAGCTCGGGCAGAACGGCTCGATCATGGGCGCGCTCTACAAGGGTCTGATCGTCACCGGCCTGCTGTCGATCATCGGTCTTGGCGGCGCAACCTCGCTGACCATCGGCTGGGGCGAAATCGCCGTGATCGACGGCATGTCGATCACCGGCACGAACCTGTTCATCTGCGGAATCCTGGGCCTGGTCGTCACCGCGCTCATCGTGGTGATCACGGAATACTATACCGGCACCAACAAGCGGCCGGTCAACTCGATCGCCCAGGCTTCGGTCACCGGCCACGGCACCAACGTGATCCAGGGTCTTGCCATCTCGCTGGAATCGACGGCTCTGCCGGCGATCGTCATCGTCGGCGGCATCATTTCGACCTACCAGCTTGCCGGCCTGTTCGGCACCGGCATCGCGGTCACTGCCATGCTCGGCATCGCCGGCATGATCGTGGCGCTCGATGCCTTCGGTCCTGTCACCGACAATGCCGGCGGCATTGCCGAAATGTCGGGTCTTCCGCCGGAAGTCCGCCAGGCGACCGACGCGCTCGACGCGGTCGGCAACACCACCAAGGCGGTGACCAAGGGCTATGCCATCGGTTCGGCCGGTCTTGGTGCGCTGGTGCTGTTTGCGGCCTACTCGAACGACCTGAAGTTCTTTGCCGCCAGGGCGGATGCCGAAGGCTCGACGCTCTATCCCTACTTCAAGGATATGGGCGAGATCTCGTTCGATCTGTCCAACCCCTATGTGGTCGCGGGCCTGATCTTCGGCGGCCTCATCCCCTACCTGTTCGGCGGCATCGCCATGACAGCCGTGGGACGGGCCGCTGGCTCGATCGTCGAAGAAGTGCGCGCCCAGTTCAAGGCCAAGCCGGGCATCATGGCCGGCACGGAAAAGCCCGACTACGGCCGCGCCGTGGACATCCTGACCAAAGCCGCGATCCGAGAAATGATCGTGCCGTCGCTGCTGCCGGTTCTGGCGCCGCTGTTCGTCTATTTCGGCGTGCTGCTGATCTCCGGCTCCAAGGCCTCGGCCTTCGCGGCGCTCGGCGCCTCGCGGCTCGGCGTGATCGTCAACGGCCTCTTCGTCGCCATCTCGATGACCTCGGGCGGCGGCGCGTGGGACAACGCCAAGAAGTCCTTCGAGGACGGCTTCATCGACAAGGACGGCGTCAAGCACGAGAAGGGCTCGGATGCGCACAAGGCGTCCGTGACCGGCGACACTGTCGGCGATCCCTACAAGGACACCGCCGGCCCGGCCGTCAACCCGGCCATCAAGATCACCAACATCGTGGCTCTCCTGCTGCTGGCCGTGCTCGCGCACTAAGCCCGACAGAGGGCGTCACAGCCCACATCGAAAGCCCCGCGGAGACACGTTTCCGCGGGGCTTTTTTATTTCTGTGGTCGAGGCCTTGGTGAGGGCACCCGAGCGGGGCGTCGCAATGGTCATCGCCATCCCGGAAGGCACCGTTGCGTCGCTGGAACAGCGCTTCCGGCGCTTGTCTGCCACCCGGCGACAAGGTGGCTGGCGGGCGGCGAACCGCTGCCTCATCCCGAAGTCGCGTCGCGGCTGCCGCAGCCGATCAAGGCCTCTGTCGAGCCTGTCGTTTCAAGGGAATGGGATCATTCGGGCAAGGAGCGCCGTCTTTGCGGCCACGCCTGGGGGCGGCGGGACATCGCCCACGAGGCCATTCCCGATCTCGGACCGGTCGGCAAACGCCAGGAGAGCCTGCGCACGCAAATGCTTGATCGCATCCACCTGGTGTCCGAAACCCGGCTCAAGCGCGAGAACCATGCCGACGCCGTGCTGCATGGTCTGGCTTGCCGCGCTTGCGGGAGTGGTGGTCATCGCGTTGGCCTATTGCCCGTACCCGGCAGTGCGGCACAACCTGACCCTGATCGCGATGCTCGGCGCGGTCACGGGTTTCATCGCGGTCTGTATCTTCGGCTTCTCTAATCCGCACGGTCCGCCCGGGGCCATGGGCACCGGCACCCTCTCAGCATCTGCCCGAACAGATGGCACGGTCCTGAAGACCGAGGGCCCGGCTTACCCGCCGAAGATCGAACGGGCGACCGACGCGCCGGTACTTTCGGAGCTTCCTGCGCCGGCGAGCACCTGGGCCAGGAAGGACTTGTCGACACCGCCGGTGGGCGTGGTTCGAGAAATCATGTCGAAGACCCTGCCGTCCTTCAGCGTGTAGTTGGCGATCTGCTTGACCGTGCCCTCTTCATCGAAATAGACCGCCAGCACCGACTGGTCGACCAGTTTGGGCTTGAGGAACATCGCAGCGCGTGTGCGCTTCTGCGAGACGTAGTAGAAGACTTCGTTGTCGAAGGTCGCCGTGGTGGACGGCGTGCCGAGCGACAGCAGCACCTGCTCTCGGCTCGAGCCGACCGGGGTCAGATCCAGCGCGGTCTGATCAACCACATAGCCCTGATTGAACACTTCGGTGGTGGAACAGCCAGCCAGGGCGATCGTTGAGACGACCGCAACTGCGGCGCCGAGACGCAAACGCCGTCCGGTTGCCTTGAAATCTCTCTTCGTCAACGACATCTCCCTTTGGCGCGTGCTTGCCCGCCGCAGCCATTGCGTTTTGCGTTTCATTCGGTAAACCAGCTTCCGCACGGATGCAACACGCCAGTCCCTCGCAGTCGCGATGATATCCAACGGCCATTGAAGGCAATTTCATGATCTGGACCCTGTTCAAGAGAAAAAAAGCCAATCAGGCTCTGGTTGAGCAGCAATATGAGCGTCTTACCGGAGCTGCCCGGTCCCCGGTGTTCTATGAGGCCATGGACGTGCCCGACACGGTCATGGGTCGTTTCGAGATGATTTCGGTCCATCTGGTGCTTTATTTGCGCCGCACACAGTCTGCCGGGCCTGCGGCAAATGGCATCGCGCAGGATATTGTCGACGCGTTTTTCGAGGATGTCGACCATTCGATCCGCGAACTGGGGGTCGGTGATCTGAGTGTGCCCAAGCGGATGAAAAAATTCGCCCGCATGTTCTATGGCCGGGCAAAATCCTATGGTGAGGCGCTCGATGACGGCGATCGCGCCGCCCTGGCCGAGGCGCTCCGGCGCAACATCCATCCGGATCAGGCGGAGACAGCGCCCTCCATGCAGGCGCTTTCCGAGTGGATGTCCCGGACTGCACGGCAGCTCGAGGATATAGCGGACGAAACGCTGGCCGCCGGCCTGCTGGTGTTTCCGTCAGCAGAACGATTGGAGGTGAAGCCGTGACGAGTTCAGTTGACGAGTTTTCCTATCCGGTTAAGGTCGGCCACATATCGGCCAACCCGTTCACGGTCCGTATCTCTGCCGATTCTGCCGATCTTGTGCGGCTTGGGGCACAATGGGGCGTGCGCGATGTTCAGTCCTTCGAGGCCGAAGTGGTTCTCGGGCGCTGGAAACGCGATGGAGTCCGGGTGAAGGGACATGTGAGCGTCTCGATTGTTCAGGATTGCGTGGTTACGCTCGATCCGGTCGCCCAGCTGATCGAAGAGGACTTCGAAGCCGTCTTCCTTCCCGAGAACTCGCGGCTGGCCAAAAGGGTGCAGGACGGCAGCGCGGAACTGGTGCTTGATCCCGAAGGACCTGATCTGCCGGAGACATTCACGGGCGATTCGATTGATGTCGGTGCGGTGGCAGCCGAGTTCGCGGCACTGGCGATAGACCCCTATCCCCGCAAACAGGGTGTGGATTACACCGATCGCATCGAAAGTGATCCGGCCACCGACAAAAAACCGTCACCTTTTGCGGTTCTGCAAGGCCTGAAGCGTGATGATGCAGACAGTTAGCGACAGATGCAGCCACAAAGCGGTTGTGCCTCGTTCGAAAAAGGGTATTTTCTGCCCACAAATCCGGCCTCAAGAGCCGGGGATCAAGGACGGGGCGTGATACGGATAGCGGTTGATTTGATGGGGGGCGATCATGGCCCCAAAGTGGTCGTGCCCGGCGTCGCCAAGGCGTTGGAGCGTCACCCCGACATTCGCTTCACCCTGTTCGGCCTTGAAGCAGAATGCCTGTCCGTGCTTGAAAAATTTCCGGCGCTTCGCCAGGCCTCCACCTTCGTGCCCTGTGAAGTCGCCGTCAGCATGGATGACAAGCCGAGCCAGGCGCTGCGTCACGGACGCTACCGGTCGTCCATGTGGCGCTGCATCGAGGCGGTCAAGACAGGCGACGCCGATGTCTGCGTCTCCGCCGGCAACACCGGGGCGCTGATGGCGATGTCGCGGTTCTGCCTGCGCACCATGGCCAATATCGACAGGCCCGCCATTGCGGCCATCTGGCCCACCGTGCGCGGCGAGAGCATCGTGCTGGATGTCGGCGCCACGATCGGCGCCGATGCGCAGCAGCTGATCGATTTCACCATGATGGGCGCGGCAATGGCGCGGGCGCTGTTCGAGATCGAGAGGCCAACCGTCGGGCTTCTCAACATCGGGGTCGAGGAAATCAAGGGCCAGGAAGAGGTCAAGGAGGCCGGCCGCCTGATCCGCGAAGCCGCGATGCCGAGCTTTGACTATTACGGCTTTGTTGAGGGCGATGATCTGGGCAAGGGCACTGTCGATGTCGTCGTGACCGAGGGCTTTGTCGGAAATGTCGCGCTCAAGACCGCCGAGGGCACGGCCCGGCAGATCGCGGGATATCTGCGCGCCGCGATGTCGCGGACCCTGATGGCCCGAATCGGCTATGTTTTCGCCAAGGGCGCATTTGACCAGCTGCGCGAGAAGATGGATCCGGGCAAGGTCAATGGCGGGGTGTTTCTGGGACTCAACGGCATCGTCATCAAGAGCCATGGCGGCGCCGATGCCGAAGGCTTCGCGGCAGCGGTGGACGTCGGCTATGACATGGTGCGAAACGGCCTGAAGTCCAAGATTGAATTTGACCTTAACCTTTATCATACGCGTCGGTCAGCGATTGCGCTTCCGGTCGCCGACAGCTCTTCCAGCTAGGATGAAAGAATGATCCGCTCAGTTGTACGTGGTTTCGGGGCTCATCTCCCCGAGCGCATCGTGAAAAACCGTGATCTGGAAGGTGTGGTCGAAACCAGCGACGACTGGATCGTCCAGCGCACCGGCATCCGCCAGCGCCATATCGCCGGAGAGGGCGAAACAACCGCCTCGCTGGGCGAGATGGCCGCGCGCCAGGCCCTTGATCGCGCCAGCATGACCCCGGCCGATATCGATCTGATCATCTGCGCCACTTCGACGCCGGACAACACGTTTCCCGCCACCGCGGTCAACATTCAAAACCGCCTCGGCATGCACCACGGCGCGGCATTCGATCTTCAGGCCGTCTGCTCGGGCTTTGTCTTCGCCATAACGACGGCAGACAGCTACATCAAGACCGGCCTTGCCCGCCGGGTGCTGGTGATTGGATCCGAGACCTTTTCGCGCATTCTCGATTGGACCGACCGGTCCACCTGCGTGCTGTTCGGCGACGGCGCGGGCGCGGTCGTGCTTGAGGCGGTCGAAGGCGAGGGCACCATGGCTGACCGCGGCATTCTGACGGCGCATTTGCGCTCGGATGGCGCCCATCGCGAAAAGCTCTATGTGGATGGCGGACCTTCCACCACCGGTACGGTGGGGCACCTTCGCATGGAAGGCCGTGAAGTCTTCAAGCATGCCGTCGGCATGATCACCGATGTGATCGAGGCGGCCTATGCCGCTACCGGGCTGGGATCGGCGGACATTGACTGGTTCGTTCCCCACCAGGCCAACAAGCGGATCATCGATGCCTCCGCGCGCAAGCTGGGCATAGATGACGCCAAGGTGGTCATCACCGTGGATCACCACGGTAACACCTCCGCCGCATCGATCCCGCTGGCGCTTGCCGAAGCTGCGGGCGACGGCAGAATCAAGCAAGGTGACCTCGTATTGCTTGAGGCCATGGGCGGCGGCTTCACCTGGGGTTCCGTGCTTCTGCGCTGGTGACCGTCTGCTTCGGGTAACGAAGAATTAACCCATGCACGACGGGTTTTGGCCAATTGCGGGGCAATACACGCCCATGCGATGGAGTTGCTTGACCTTGAGCGGCATGATCCATAAGTTAATTAAATTGTTTTAGGGGCGGCGGGGAGCTGACCAGTCTGGTTGGGAAATATGAGCGGCAAAACGATCACCAGGGCTGATCTCGCTGAAGCGGTATTCCGCAAGGTGGGACTGTCGAGAACCGAATCCGCCGAACTGGTTGAAATGGTCATCGATGAGGTCTGCGGCGCCATTGTTCGCGGCGATAGCGTCAAGCTCTCTTCATTCGCGACATTTCAGGTTCGTGACAAGAAAGAGCGGATCGGACGCAATCCCAAGACTGGTGAAGAAGTGCCGATCAGCCCGCGCCGGGTGATGACTTTCAAGGCTTCCAACGTGCTCAAAAGCCGTGTTCTCAAGGGGCATCTTAACCGCAAGGTGAAGAGCAAAGACAAGCCCTGATCCACAAGCCCGGCTCGAGCGAGCCGGGCGGATCCCGTGGAAAACGACGTCAGCGGCTGCAATTGCCTTGCGCCGCACTTGATAATTTGACTGCAAACCTTTGAAATGGAACTGGCTTCAGCGGCTGGGACGCGATTCGCCGGCGCTTTGACGCTGGCGGTTGCTCGTTTCGAGCGAGATGGCGCCCGAATTATCAAGGGACTGCGTCCGCTGTGCGCCAGACCCGAGGTGCAAGCGCTGACATGATCGGAGTGGCACAATGGACAAGAGCCCTGACGCGTTCCGGACAATCTCGGAGGTGGCCGACGACCTAGACCTGCCGCAACACGTGCTGCGGTTTTGGGAAACCCGTTTCACCCAGATCAAGCCGATGAAACGCGGCGGCGGACGGCGCTATTACCGGCCCGATGATGTCGATCTGCTCAAGGGCATCCGCAATCTTCTCTACGATCAGGGCTACACGATCAAGGGCGTGCAGAAGCTCCTCAAGCAGAACGGCAACAAGTTCGTCATTGCCGTCGGCGCCGGAGACATGGCTGCGGTCGAGGCCCTGTCGGCCAGCATGGCCGAAGACAGCAAGCCGGCGCCGCAAGCTGCCGCTGCCGACGATGATCAATTGGTGGGCAAAGCCAGGCGGCCGACCACGCGTCGCTTCTTCGGGCTTGGCGGCGAGGCCGGAAAACCTGACCAAGAAGCAGCCGGTGCAGCGGGATCGGCTGCCGGCGGGCTGTCGCGCGACGACCGCGCGCTTCTTCAGGAAGCGCTCTACGATCTCCTGGAATGCAAGCGCCTGCTTGATCAGGTTCGCTGATCCAGATCAGGTCTCCTGATGCCGATCAGGGATTTCAGTTGAGCAGCGACTGGCGCACCTGGCGGGCCTCTTCCAGCGCCGCTTCGAGGTGCACTTCCACCCCGACCAGCCGTTTCTCGCGAGCGAGCGCAAGCGCCATGTCCAGCTGCATTATCACCATGGCAAGGCGGTCGAGTTCGTCCTGCGTTTCCAGCGTGACGATCTCGGGACAGGGGCGGGGGCGGCGCGTTGTCATGAGCGTGCTGTGAACCCCTCGAAATAGGACTTGAGATCCTGGCGCGAAAATTGCGCCTCGATCTCCTCCGGTGACAGTGAATCGGGCCCGAACCACGGGAACTTCCGCTCGTCAAAGCTCTCGGTGAGAAAATCGATAAATCCCCTGTGACGGGTGCTCTTGGCCACTTCCGGGTGCGTGGCGAGCCAGATCTCGACACGGAAATCGAAACCCAGGTCGATATGCTCGACATTACCGCCGATCGACCGGGCGTAGCTCGGCATCAGCCCGATACCGGCGCCCTTGGCGATCGCCCAGTAATGCGCCGAGGAGAAGTTGGTCTTCATCCGCACCATGCGGTCTGCAATCTGGGCACCGAAGATCTTGTCGAGTTCATAGCCTCGAAGCTGATCGGTCTGCTGTTCGACAACGCGGTGATTGACCATGTCCGCAACACTTTTTGGCCGGCCGAATTTCTCCAGGTAGCTGGTGCTGGCAAACGGCTTGAGATGCAGATAGCCGAGCCGCTTGACCTTGAGCTCGGGCCTGTTCGGTTTTTCGAGCTGCACCGAAATGTCGGCTTCCATGCGCAGGACATCGACCGAGCGCATGGCGCATTGCAGCTCAATCCTGTTCTGGCCGCCGGTGTCGTTGATGTAGTCGACGATGCGCGGCGTCAGCCAGAAACTGCCCAGGCCTTCGGTGATGGCAAGGCGGATCGGGCCGCTGGCCTCGCGTTCAGCGAGCGCTGCGACACGCCACATGTCCGAGACGGAGTTTTCCACTTCCCGTGCGGCAAGAACGACCCGCCGTCCTTCATCGGTCAGCCGCGCGCCTTCGGATTCGCGAAACAGCAGCGGGTAGCCAAGCTGATCTTCCAGCCGGGAGATCGTGCGCCGCGCCGTATTGACGGAAATGCCCAGTTCCTCGGCCGCCTTGCGAAAGCTCAGGAGCCTTGCGACAGCGAGGAAAACACGAATGCTGTTCCAATCGGCGTTGCGCCACTGGTGTTCCATGGGTGGAACTCTCTGTTACTCTATTTGCCAAAGTCAAAACCCAGCAACTTGGTTACCCTTTCAAGGACTTGAATAGGGGTGCAACCATGTCTGCCACACCACAAAATAGTCTTTTGGCCGCAAATGCAAGCGGGCTGACCGCCGAAGCGGCGCTTGAGGCCGAGCGTATGCGCCGCGCCGCCGCGATGGTCACTGTCACGAACCGGCTGGAGCCCTCGGAGGTGCCGCGGCTCCTGGAGGCTGCCGGCAGGGTGATCGGCCGGCTGGCCGCTCCCGAGACCGTCATCCGCGTGGCCGAGAAAAACGCCGATGCCATATGGCTGTTCGCGCGCCGCGGAAAGGCGCGGCCCGAGGGCTTCATGTCGGCGCTATTGCTCAATCAATCAGGACGTTCGGCGTTGTTTGACGGCACGTTGAACCTGCTTGATCCGCAGAACGAATACCTCGTCAGCCAGCATGAACGGCCGGCTGCGATCTATGTCTGGGCAAGCTTTACGCCGGGTGTGCTGGCGGCGGGCATCAACCGCGTCATGGACCGGTTCGATTCCCCCCATTACGCCGAGGCCGATGTCATCTCGACCTCGTTTACCATGCGCGGTCATCGCGCCATGGTGCGGCGCGGCTTCGAGCAGGGCGTCTGGCACGAGGACCGTTTTCTAGAGGATTTCTACATGATCCCGCGCCGGCCGGAAACGCTGGCCGCGCGGCTGCCGCGCTATGCCACGCATCATCCGGTCCAGCACCCGACAGGCATCCGCGTGGTCACCGGGTTCGACGACATGATGCGCGTCGCCGCGGTCCGTTCGGCGGTTTATATCGGTGAACAGGCCTGCCCCTATGACGAGGAGTTCGACGGCAACGACCTGGCCGCCACCCATCTGCTGGCGCTGATCGGCAACGAACCCGCCGGCTGCATGCGGCTGAGGTTCTTTGGCGATTTCGCCAAGCTCGAACGGCTGGCCGTGCGCAAGGAATTCCGCAAGTCGCGAACGGCTTTCGACTTGGTTCGCGCCAGTGTCGCCCTGTGCAAGGAAAAGGGCTATCGCCGCATCTATGGTCATGCGCGGGAGGACTTGCTGCCCTTCTGGCAGCATTTCGGCTTCAGGCTCAAGGAGAATGGCGCGCCATTTGCCTTCTCCGATCATGTGTTTGTCGAAATGATCGACACGATCGAGCCGTCGCCGACCGCGTTGTCTCTCAAGGATGATCCCTACCGCCTGATCCGGACGGAAGGCGTCTGGCATGTTCCAGGGCCGCTGGAACTGTCGGCGGCGCGGGCCGCTCATCTTCAAAGCCCGCAGATCTGAAAGGCAGCCGTCATGCTTTCATCCGAAGCCACGTCCTTTGCGTGGATCATCCGCACCCTGGTGACCTGCCGGGAGGAAGCGGATCGCCTCAAGCTCGCGGATCTGAGCCACCTTATCAACATGGCGGTGTTGCAGACGGCGCTGGACTGGGAGGGCGAGGAGCCTTCCAGGGAGACGGAAACGAGCCTTGACGCGCTGCTGCGCCTGAAAATGAAACTCGCCTTTTCGGAACGGAGCGACAATGTCGTCCTTCTGAACTCGAAAACCGCAGGGGAAGCCTAACGACCTGCGGTGTGCCGGACAGGCGCATGGGTTGACGCCACCGTTCGCGGCGCGCCTGTCCGGTCCTTATCACCAGTCCCTTGCTGGGCTGATCGGGAACCACAAGACCGAGACCGCGTCGGAGCAATCCCGGTTCCCGCGTTTCGGCTTCATTCGGGAAGGCCGAGAGAGGGTTACGAGCTCAATCTCAATTTCACCACGCCCTTCTTGATGGCGTCGAAGATCGGTGTCAGCTGGCTGCGCGAGGGCGCATCGAAGTAGTGGGCCTTGGTGGACGCGCACTGCTCAAGCAGGGCGCCGGTGGCGACATCGGGTTCTTCCAGACGGATCGTGTAGATCTCGATGCCGTCATCCTTTGCGTTGGTGCAGGCGGCGAGGGTCTTCGTGTCGAGCGCCGCGTTGGTCTGGCCGCTCGACGCTGTGGTCATATTGTCCAGCCGCCCATCGACCAGGTAGCCCATGCTGGAGTAGCCAGAGCCGAGCGCGTTGTTGAGGTTGCCGAAGGAGTTCTGGCCGTCGGTCAGAAAGATCATGACCTTCTCCACCGAGCTGTCGCTTTCGCTGGCGCCGTCGGTGAAGGGCTCGCGGCTTGAAAGCACCCGCCATCCCCACATCACGCCTTCGAGCATATTGGTCGATCCGTTGGCCTTCAGTTTCTTGACGGTTTCCTTGATGTCCTTGAAGTCGGTCGTCAGCGGCACCAGCGGTTCGACCTCACAGCCGAAGCCGGGCCCTTTCGGATCGAACTTGTTGGAATAGAATCTGGACGGCGAGAAATCGGTCTTGGGCTTTATCCAGGTCATGACCTGGGCGAGGGCGTCTTCGGCGTCCTTTGGTCTGGTGTATTTGCCGCTCTTGCCATAGCGGGATAGCTGGTTTTCCTTGTCCTTCTCGGAAGCCCCTTTTCCTTTGATCGGCGTCCCGCCATCGGGAAGATAGGAATTGGGGTATTTCCATGCATCATCGGGCTCATCGGCGGCAAAGAACGGCGTCAGCAGCGAGTTGGGATCGTTGGGGTCAGGCACAGTGTCATCCACATCATGCTTGGCCTTTCCCACGGGTATGCGTGTTTCCACGCAACCAGGCCACTTGACGTTGAGGTGCTTGTACAGGGCGAAGCGGCTTAATCCCGCCGGCAGATCCGACTGCGGGACAGGGGCCTTGGCGTCCTGGTCAAGCCAGGCGGCTGCGGGTTTGGTGATCTTTCCCGCGCCGCTGATGGTTGGGCCATGGTGGGAGCCGACATTGACGAACCCGGAGTAGGGAACCATGGCAAACTTGATCTGGCCCTTCTCAAGACCCAAATCGGCCATGCCCTCGACAAGCCCGATCACCGCGTTCTGCATCGACACCAGCTTGCCGCCCGCCATGGAGCCGGTGGTGTCGAGCACTAGCGCGATTTCATAGTTGGTGAAGGCGAAGGTCGCTTCCGCGTCAACCGAGACGGGCATGGATTTTTTGCCCATGAAGCCGCCAAACACCAGTGGCTTGTCGATGACGGCATGCACGTTCGCAACGCCGTCATTCAGGGCTACGCTCACTTGCGCGGCGGTAAAGCCGTAATTGGCCGCGACAATTTGCCGTGCAGTTTCGAGGGCATGGCTGTCGGTGGTCTTGCCTTCGCGAGCCACCGCCAGAGCCGCGGCATCCGCCGCGTTCTGCAGTTCGCTTTTCTGAACGCTCAACCCGATATAATCGACCGCGAGCCCGCCCGCGAGCATGACCGGCACGACGAGGATGCCGAAGGCGACGCCGAAATTGCCGGACGGATCTCTGATGATTTCAATCG
Organism: Hoeflea sp.; assembly: GCF_014359905.1. Classification (GTDB taxonomy): domain Bacteria; phylum Pseudomonadota; class Alphaproteobacteria; order Rhizobiales; family Rhizobiaceae; genus Hoeflea. Next base: position 175,258 of record NZ_JACIYP010000001.1, read on the forward strand.
GCTGGCGCATGGTCTTGATCCTGACTTGTTGTCTTTCCAATTACGATCGAGGATGCCTGGTCGTTAGTGAGACGTCTTCGTCACGAATTGCTCCGGATTTTCAATGAAAGTATCCTCCAATCATAAATTAAAGGTTGCTAATGCCCGAACATATGTATCTATCCCCATGTATTCCCTGAAACCGGCTCAATGCTGTCCGATCCGACGAACGCCTGGACATTGTGTGACTCTGCGGGGGAGATTTCCCCGCCACATTGCCCGGCGTATCGGCTTTCACCGGTTTTTCTCCCGGTCCGGCCATTTTGCCCTTGCTCGCAAAATCCCGATGTTCTAAGGCCTCTGTCAAGTCGGAGCGTAGCGCAGCCCGGTAGCGCACTTGTCTGGGGGACGGTTTCCCCTGATCCGAAAATCTCAATGATTATTTGTGTTTAGCCGTAGGCTGCGCGTCGGCGGTGGGGATTTGCGTGGGGATTTGCGCCGTGCTCATGGCATTCATGCGGTTCATGGCGTCGGCGGCGGTGACGTGGGCATAGCGCATGGTGGTTTCGATGCTGGAGTGCCCGAGGATGAGCTGCAGGGCGCGCATGTCGCCGGTGGCGCGCAGGAATCGGGTGGCGAAGGTGTGGCGCAGGTCGTGGAACCGAAAACTAACCACTTTCGCTTTTTTGCACACCCTTGAGAAGTGGCTGTTGAGTGCCTCCTCCTCAACCGGTGCGATGTCGCCGCGCTTGTGGTGGATCGAGCCGCGGCGGATCCGGTGGGTGAAGACGCGGGCGTGCGCCCGGGCCAACGGCCAGAGCAGGGTGCGCAGCGCGTCGGACAGCGGCACGTGCCGGGTCTTGTCGCCCTTACCGGTGATGACGATATAGCCGCCGTGCCAGTCGATGTGGCGCCATTCGAGATCCAGGCACTCGGCCATGCGGCAGCCTGACAGCATGGAGAATCGGCAGAGCTCGGCGTAACCGGGCGCAAGCTGGGCAAACAGCGCCGTCTCCTCCTCGACTGATAGTTCGCGGATCACCTCCTGGCGCTCGCGCAGCATGTGATTTTTCCATGTGACGCGCGGTACCGGTTCATCCCACACGTCGCGGGCCCGGGTGATGATGGCGCGCAACCTGGCCGTCGCGGTGCGGTTGACCGTGGCCGGTGACACGCCCGAGCCGCGCCGCGCCGCCACCATGGCGGCCACGTCCTGGTTGGTGAGCGAGCCGAGCAGGCGGTTCTTGCCGAAGTGCCGCTCGAGCCAGGCGATATCATGCAATGTGCTGTCGGAATTGGTGTGGTGCTGGCCGACTTCGATCCAGTAGCGCGAGACGGCTGCTCCGAGTGTCAGTCCGCGCGCCGGCTGGCCTGCCCGGGCGCGGGCTTCAGCTTTGGCTGCATCCTTGAGCCGGGCCTGGGTGCGCTCTGCCTCGCGGCGCGACGTTGCGCCAGTATCTCCTGAATATCGGTGACCCCGGACCGTGAAGTCGTAGGAGAATGTGTCTTGTCCCGGACGTTTCCAGATCGACATTTGCGCTCTCCCACATAGGCTTCAAGATCGGCCGGATCAAACCGCCGCCGCGTCCGCTTTTCGCCGGCGCCCACCTCGACATAGGGCAGGTCGCCGCGCGCCACGATCGCCGCCAGCGTTTCCACCGATATGGAAAGAAAGGCCGCAGCCTTCGCCGGTGTCAAGAGCGGGGTCATTCGGGCGCCCTCCGGATCGCGTTGCCGCTGGTCACCATGGTGTAGCCGTCGTCGAACCGCACGCAGATGGAATTCATCTTGCCGCGCGCCAGCACGATGCAGGCCTGGCCCTTCCGGCCCTGCCGGTTCCAGCGATAGATGTAGCGTTGGGGTGCGGCGGTGATCATGACAGCGCCGCCGGGAATTGCCGGATCATCAGGTCGGCCGGGATAATGGCGTCGGTGGGGCGGAAGGCCGCGACCTGCTTCATGAAGAAGGCTGTGCCGGTGAATTCGCACTGGTCGGCGGCGAGATAGCCCCAGTCGAGGTCGAAAGGCCGGTCGTTCCATTTCGGGCCGCTCTTGCCGCCGAAGATGATCCAGTCGAGCCCAGAGCCATCCATGTGCAGGAACCGACTGAAATCAACCATCTCCTGCGCCGGCTCGAAGCTGATGCCCACCCACGGGATGCCGAAGCGGTGCTTGCATTCGAGCAGCCGCGGTATGTCGCGATCGGCCTCGGCCTGCGTGACAACCGTGATCAGCACGCCGATGTGCTGCGGCCATCGCGGGCCTTGCTCCATGGTCGGCATCCAGTTCTGTGGCGCCATCTTCGGCAGGTTGGAAATCCGCTTGGTGCAGGACTGCCATTTCAGCCGGTCTGTGGCTTCCATCACGCCCATGTGGTCGTTGCGCCATTGCGGATCGACTTCGTTGTCGAACAGGTCGCCCATGGACAGGGTGAAGACGCGGCGGTTGCGGCCGTGCTCGGCAAGGAACCTGTCCGCCTGCCGCTGCCACCGGAAGGGTTCGTTCCGGCCTTGCTCTGAGATCCGCCGGCGCGGGACGCCCGAGCCCCAGTGGTTCTCGCCAGTGCGCCTGTCGACGCCTTCGGCATAGCAGTGATCGCAGGCCGGTCCGACCTTGCTGCAGCCCCACCAGGGATTGTGGGTGCTGTCGGTCCACGGGATTCCGGTTTCAGCCGCCATCACTCCACCTCCTGGTGTCGGGTGCCAGGCGCACACGGGCGTCGGCCTGGAACTCTTTGAACGAAAGATCAGCGTCGCAGTCCGAAACATGGAGATACCTTGTGTATCGGGCCTTGGCTGGGCTGCTCGCCGGCACGGTCATGTCGTGGCCATGCCAGCTGACCAGGTAGAGCCGGGTGCGATCCCCGATGGCGCGCAGGTGATCGCGCAGCGCCGAGCGGCCGGCCGGGGTGACAAAGAAGAACGTCATGTCCCAGTCGGTGCGGCCTTCCCGCCAATGCGGCGAGGCTCGCATGCTCGCTGCGATTTCGCCGCCTGCATCGGCGGCATAGTGATTGCGATAGCTCTCGCCCATTGGGTCGACTGGTCGACCCAGAGCATGGTCGATGCGATCCATCGCCTTGTCCTTGAGGTAACGGTTCACCTGCATCTCTCACACCCTCATCGGCATCAGGACAAAGGTCATCTCGATCTCGTCGTCGTCGGCGTGGACGGGCTCGAACCGGGCCGGGGCGCCGTTGCTGGCCATGGCCACTGTGGCCTGGCCGCTCATATGGGCCAGCATCTGGCCGAGATATCGGGCGTTGAAGCCGATCTCGATGTCGTCGCCCGCCTCGGAGATGACCGGCATGTCCTCCTGGCCGTCGCCGGCGTCGGGGTTGGTCACGGTCAGGTCGAGCAATTCACGGCCCCATCTCATCTTGATCGCCCGGCCGCGCTCGGAGGAAATAATCGACACGCGCTCGACGGCGGCACCCAAGGCCGCCACGTCGAAGCGCCAGCGGTTTTCGCCGCCCTCGGGGATCACCCTCTGGTAGTCGGGAAATGTGCCGTCGATCAGCTTGGAGGCGATGCGCACGGCGCCGATCTCGAAGCTGATCATGGCCTCGCTCACCGAAATGCCGATCGATGCGCCGGCCGCCACCTTGTCCAGCGCCTTGGAAACCAGGCCAACGGTCTTGGTGGGGATGATGACGCCCGGCATGTCGGCAAGGCCATTGGCAACGGAATAGATGGCGCGGGCCAGCCGGTGGCCGTCGGTGGCGACCGTGATCAGCTGGTCACCGAGTGCATGCATGTAGACGCCGTTGAGATAATAGCGCGTCTCCTCGGTGGAGATGGCGAAGCCGACCGAGGCCAGCATGGCCGCGAACTTGGTGGCCGGAACCTCGAAGCGCGCGGGCTCGACATTGCGCCAGGGCTCAAGCCGCGGCCAGTCCTCTGCGGGCAGGGTGGCGAGCGAAAACCGCGAGCGGCCGCAGCTGAGCGCCGCCTGCCCATGGTCGGATGCCTTGAGCGTCACTTCCGCCTTGTCGGGCAGCTTGCGCAGGATATCGTGCAGCAGGGCTGCCGGCAGGGTGAAGCCGGCATGGTCTTGGGGTTCGCAGGGCAGCCCGGTGACCACCGATGTCATGACATCGAGATCCGTGCCCGACACGCGCAAGCCCCCGGCGGCATCTGCCTCGAGCAGCAAATTGGCCAGCACCGGAATGGTGTTGCGCCGCTCGACCGCGCCAAAGGCGGTCTGCACAGCGGCCAGCAGCGCCTCATGCGGGCAGGTGAGGGTGAAAGGCGTCATCTGCTCTCACCGCTTCTGTCGTGTTCGATGGCCTTGTCGGGATCCGCGTTGCGCCAGTCCGGCCATGTCCGTGCCTCGTTGCGCGCCTGCTTTTCGCTGATGAGCTTGCAGGCAAGCGCTGCCGTCAGGGCGAGGTCGCGGCGCGTGTCGCTGGCGGCGAACGCCAGTTCGCGTGTAAGGCCGTCAAGCGCAAGAATGACGACATCCACCCATTCTTCGGCCCGGGTGGCACGGCTCGTTTCGACTTCGACCAGTTCCTTGCGGATGTGATCGATCACACCAGTGGTGCGAACGCCTGGCCCGAATGTATCATGGGAAAATTCCATCTGCCGCACCAGGTGCGTCTGCAGGTTCAAGTCAAAATGGCTCATGACGGTTGTTTCCTCACATCTCGAATCAGGGGTTCGCCCGGAGCGGTCTTCACGAGACCGCGCCGGGCTGGTGCGGGGTCAGGTCCGGGCTTCGGGCTTGCCGATATAGCCGGGCAGGCCGGTGTCGCCGACGGCGGTCTCGAAGTCCTCGATCACCCTTTCGGTCACCACCACATCGGGCCGCCAGATCTGATAGAACCAGGTGATGGCGCCGTCGCGCATGCGGTAGCGCAGCCGCACCGGCACGCGCTGCAGCTCGCCCATGTGGAACAGCGGAATCTGCAGCATGAACAGGCCGGGCACCTTCAGCTTGTTGCCGTCGGAGCCATTGTGCACCTCGTCCCAGACGATCTCGCCCTCGCCCGATTGCAGCGTGACGGCCGACTTGGCGCTGGAGGCCACATGCACGGCCAGCCCGCGCGACAGCGTGACCAGCGCCGAGGGCGTGGCGATGGTGGTGGCGAACTTCGCCTCGTAGTCTGTCACCTCCAGATCCTCGGGCGAGGAAAGGTCGGCGATATTGTCCTCGATGAAGCCGGCGAAATCGCCCTGCTTCATCGGCTGGCCGTTCATCTTCACCCATGTCTTCCACTGTTCGGACAGCGGGAACGGGTAATGGATGCGGTGGGCGAGATTGCCGGCGTCGCCATCGGTGCTGATCCGGTGATAGTCGATCACCGCAGTGAGCGAGGGCCTGGTCCAGTCGGTGGCGGCGAAGATCACGCTGTCATCGGTGGCGTGGCGGGTGGTGAGCTGGATGAAGGAGTCGAGCGTGTCGACCACAGCCGTGCCGGCCTTGCACTCGGGGAACAGCCGCCATTGCTCGGCCAAGTCCTTGAGGCTCTTGAAGCTGGGGTTTTCGCCGTGCAGCCTGCCCACAGGCACGCTCTCGGGCAGGCCCCTGCCTTTTACCTTCAGGTCGACGATATCCAGCCCGGCCGCTTCGCGGGCGAGCTTTGCGATCTGCTCGATGGCGTCCGGCTTGGGGGTCGGTTCGAGCATGGGTGTGTCAGTCCTGGCCATGGTGATGGTCCTTTCGGGTGAGGGGTTAAACGGAGGGTTCGGCGGTGCGCGCGGTGGTGTCGCGCGGGCCGGTGAACATGTCGGTCTGCTGGGGGTGCTCGGTGGAGAGCGTGCCCTGCTCGGTGATCCAGTAGAAGGAGCGGGCGCGCGGGCGCTTGGGCGTCTTCGACTTGATGTCGGCGGAGATCGTCACCGTGCCGTTTTCGGCGGCGAGCGAGATGGTGAGGTTCACCTCGCCCTTGAAGGTCTTCTTCACGTCCTCGGTGGATAGCGTGTGGAGCTCCTGGAGCACCTTGGCCATCTCGGTCGAGAAGGAACGGTTGAGTTCCCCGCCCTCCAGCGCGCCGATCAGGATCGAGGCTTCACGAATCTGCATGGGTTGGTCCTTTCGGGTCAGACCTCGACGCCGAGGGCGGCAAGGCGGGTGTCAATTTCGGTGATTTCCTGGGCAAGCGCGGCGGTAGCATCGCGCTTGATGCGGGCGAGGAACTGTTCGGACAGCACCACCTCCACTTCGCCGGAGCCCTTGCCGAGCACCAGGCGCAGCGGCTCGTCGGCGATGCGGCCAGCCAGGGCGGCGCGGCCTTTTCGAATGTCGGTCAGCTGATGCGCGCGGGCAATGTCCTCGAGTTTCATGCTTTTCTCCCGGTTCTGTCGGAGGATTTCCGGCCCGAAGGGCAAGCGTCCGACCGCACGCCGGCAATCGTTTGCCGCGCCGCCGCAGGGTCAGCAGCGTCAGCTGCGTGCGACCCGTGAGGCGAGGACAATTCGACATGGGTGGCGTGCAGTGCGCGCTGCTCGTAAAGGGTTTCCTCGCCGACCAGCCGTTTGGCTGCCTCGATGAAGCGCTCCTCGGCCTTCATCGGCGCCCAGGGCTTGATGCCGCCCTTGAGGCGCAGCGTCTTGTTGTGGGCAACGGGAATCGCCTGCGCCTTTGCAGCCGGGCCGAACAGCGCCACCATTTCGGCGTTGCACATGCGCCGGTCGAAATCGTCGATATGCGCCTGCTCGAATTCGTTGGGCAGACCGAGGCCGGCGGCGATCCATCCGGCTTCGCGCCACTCGCGCTTGATCTTGTCCCAGAAAAAATCCGCGCGATCAGCCGGCCTGTCGTCAAAGCCCGCTCTGATCGTCGCCACCAGCAGCCGCTGCGCCGGCGTCGGCTTGTCGCCCAGAAGGTACTCCTCGCCGTCATGCAGCAGGAACAGGGCCGCAAGCCGCGTGTCGCCGGTTTCGTTCAGGATCGCATCCGCGCCCATCACCGAGTGCTGCGCCACGGAATAGGCCACGCCCGGGTTGGAGCCGTTGAACCGGGCGATCTTCGACAGCCCGTTCGCCATGGCGAAGAAGTCGATCTCGACCGGGTCCGGCTCGGCAAGGTCGCGCACCGATCCGTCGGGCCGGAACGACCAGACGGGATCTGGGGCGAGGCGCCTGATGGGTGCTGCCTGACTCATCGCGCACATCCTGTGCCGATTGGCCCGCCGAGTGTTCCGGTTCCAGCTTGGGTTTTCTTATCTTGCCAGCTGTGGTGAAGCATGCTTATGGCCCGGCAGGGCGTTGCATCCTCCCGTGCCATAGATATTCTACGGTTCATTTGGGCCATTGCATCGCCCATGAAGGGGTCAATATGCCTGCCTATCTTGTCGATAAATGCCCGCATTGCCGGGGAGATAATCAGTCTCTTCGAATTATTGGCTTCACATTGATCAAAGAAGCGGGTCTGAAGCGGCCGCTTAAGGAGATTAGTTCGATTTTTGGAGGCGTTGTTTGCAATAGTTGTCAGGAACCGAGCGCTGTTGAAGTGTGGTTGCCCGGAGCCTCTTCTTCGCTCAGCAGTCTCAATGCTATTAATGATGCAAAAAACGGGAATTCGGACATTGCGCTTTATAAACTGACTCACGAGTTTGTACCGACGCCTGGCTACCGCGAGCCTTTGCCCGGGCTCCCTGCGCACGTTCAAAAATCGTTCACCCAGGCAGAAACAGCATTTGACATTTTGGGCATGGAGGAGCCTGCCGCTATGGCGTATCGTCGGACCGTCGAGCAAGCTATAAACCATGCACACAGCGGTCTTAGTGGCGATCTGGTCGCGAAGATAACCCAACTTGCGAATACACAAGTCATTCCACACCAGATGGCTGACTGGGCGCATCAGGTCCGGATAATAGGCAACAGTGGTGCCCATGATGAATTTGTCAAAAGGTCCGAGGTTGAAGCAGCACGTGCATTTGCGGATGCATTTCTGCGTTACTTGATCGTATTGCCGGATCAGGTGGCGACGCGTCGCCGTGAAACGGGAACAGATGCTCCGACAACCGCCCAGGGCAATGAGAGTGTTGCAACTGATTAGTTTCAGTATCATAGCGCTCATGCCGCAGCCCCTTCCACCACAGCCTTGTCTGTCGTGCCCGTGGCCGGCTTGAGCGCAGCCAGATACATTTCGATTGCCACCGTGCAGTAGCCGGCGCGGGTCACGTCGGCCATGTCGGCATAGCCGCGCTGGCCGCGCGCCTTGTCGATCACGCGGCGCATGTCGCCCTGCATCGCGGCCCAGAGCCGGGGCGCGATCTCGGTGAAGCGGTCCATCATCGAGGCCAGATGGCTGGCGTCCTCGCGCGCGGCGCGGATGGCGGCGTCGGAGCCCTCGGCCAGCGCCTGGGCAAACAGAAGCGCATTGGCCTCGTCGCTGGGGCCGGCGATGAAGATGCGGGTGAGGTCGGTCACGCTTACGCCCCCGCCGCGATGGCGATCACGCCGGTGGCGATCGCAAACAGGATGAGGACGGCGATTGCCGCCAATGCCGGGGCGTCGGTGCCGCGGGCTGCTTTTGCGCGTTCCTCGGTCAGGCGGGCGCCGTCGATGAGTGTGATGGAGGCGGAGGTCATGCCAGCCACCCCAGGCACCACAAAAGCCCGATGGCGGGCAGCGCGGTGAACCATGCGGCCGCGAACGCCCAGGCAAGGCCCACAAGGATGACTGTCGCGGCATCGCTCATGACGGCGCCCCCAGCCAGCGGCCCGCGAGATCGGCGATGATCAGCAGCAGCGCGAGTGCGCTGATGGCCATGTGGGCAAGCTGAAAGCGCGTCGGGCGGAGCCTTAAAGGTTCGCCGGGCATGAGGTGGAAAGGCCGCGGGCGCATCCTGGCCAGTTCGGCGGCGTCCTCCGGTGTGATCCGAATGGTGTCGCGCTTGGCCTGCTGCTGATAACTGATCATTCCTGTCTCCGGAAAAAAGCAGGACGCATTCGCGCGCCCGGCAGGTGGGGAGGTCCAATCACTGGGAGGTGACGAGAGTAAGGATATTCGGATTTTAATCCGCGTCAAGCGGAAATAGGATAAAAATCCGCTTGCTGCTTTCGGAGGGGTGTTCTTAGATTGCACGCAGAAGGGGAGGGTTCATGCGCGCGGTTGTATGGTTTGTCATTGCAGGGCTGCTGGGTTGCTGGGAGGCTCGTGCCCAGGAGGCCGAGAACGCATGCATCGGAATCGAGAACGCGCTGGATCGCCTTGCCTGCTATGACCGTTTGTCCGGACGTACACCCAAGGTGTCGGCGTTGCCTTCGGCCGCGGGCAGTTGGGATGTTACCCAGACGACATCGAAGCTCACCGACGACCGCAATGTGACCATGACAGTAGACACTGGGGCTCCGGTGCAGTGCGGGCGCGTGACTGCTGCTCCGGTCACTCTTGTTATCCGTTGCATGGAAAACAGGACGGCGCTGTATTTCTCGACGGAATGCCACATGACTTCGAGCGACTACAATTCATACGGTCATGTCGATATGCGCTTGGACGACGACAAGGCGTTTACCAGCCGAATGAACGAATCGACGGACAGCAGGGCGCTCGGGTTGTGGCAGGGGAGTGCATCGATTCCCGTGATCAAGAAGATGTTCGGAAAGCAACGGCTCATTGCGAGGATGACGCCTTACGGGCGAAGCGCCATGACAGTTGAAATGGATATTGCCGGGCTTCAGGATCAGATCAAGCCGCTGCGGGAAGCCTGCGGATGGTAGGCAACCAAGGCAGAGCATTGAAGGCGCCGGCCCAGGTAGATGCTGAGATGGCTTGCTTTGTCGGAGCGGTTTTGTCTAGCGACACTTGAGGGCAGATTATTGAGCGCAGCAAAGAAATTCATTGTGGTGGTCGCCGCTGGTCTCTCGGCCGGAGCTGCGTTGGCGTATTTCGGGGTGATCGATAACCCGCTAGAGCCAGCGCTTTACGCGAAATGCGAGGATGTTCTCAAGCGGCGACTCAAATCGCCGTCGAGTTACAAGCGTGTGAAGATGTGGCCATCTGAGAAATCACTCAGTGCGGAACAATATGCGGTGGAGAAGCCGGACATGGCCGATTCTTCCTATGGATTGAAGAAACTGGCCGACATAGAGAGCGGTGCCCTAAAGCCCGTGTTACGCCAAGTTCTCATCGAATATGACGCACAGAACGGCTTTGGTGCAGCAATTCGTGGTGCGGCAAAGTGCAGCTATGTTGCTGACTCAAGCAACGATCGGATTCTTGGTATAATGGTGCGAATTAATGGCAAGACGCATACTGACTGGCTTGTGGAGTCGATAAGAAACTAATCCAGGCGGTGTAGCATCGATTCTCACGCATTCTTGGCGTCGTGGCTGGCCAATGAAAAATAGATCTGCTGGCGCGCTAGATCCCGAACAGCTCGTTGGGTGTCAGCACCTTGTGGATTGCAATGACACGGCTCATCTCGATGGTAATCTCGGCGCCCGCGGGGTTGTACTTCAGCAGGATCACCGCCCCGTTCGCGCGCTTGTGCAATACCCCGATCGATGCCGTGACGGCCGTCGGGTCGCCGTTGCCTTCCTGAACGATTACGACGTCGGTGATCCGCGGCGGCTTGTGAGGGTTTACGTAGACCAGGTCCCCGGGAAAATAGCGGGGCTCCATGGATGAGCCCTCGACGAACAAGGCATAAATGTCCCGAGCGCCGCTGAGAGCTGGCGGTCGCCGCACATAATCGATCACTCCGCCCTGGAACTGGAATGAGCCCGAAAGCAGGCTGCCAGCCGCCGTACCCATGACCGGCACGTCCGCGGGCATGGAATCGCGTGATGGCGGGGAGATCTGGGCTGGCCGCACATCGCTTGCAGGCCGGCGCGGCCCCTCGGCAATGTCGGACCGGCCAAGCAGCCATTCCGGCGTTGTGTCGAGCTCAGCGGCAACCTTTGCAAGCGTATCAACGCGCGGCGAGCGTTCCGGGTGGTTAAGCCAGGACCGGATTGTGTCAGGCGATCCTGTGGCGCTGCGCGAGACCTTGGACGCCGAGAGTCCAAGCTCCTCCAGTCGCGCTTCCAGCCGCTGTCTGAATATATCGCTCATGACGTATTTCTATCCGTTTCCACATTTTATTTCGATAGGACATAAATCCGTTGACAAATCGGATTTTAGTCCGGATATTTCGTGCCATGTTGACTCTTCGCGAACAGTTCATCCGAGCCTTTGACGCTTTCGTTGCCGCTTCCGGCGTTGCGGAATCGACGCTTTCGGATCGCGTGATGGGGTCCGGCACCCGTTTTCGGCGCATTCGCGACGGCTCGGATATTGGCACCGTCACTTTCGAGCGCGTCATGCAGTGGTTTTCCGACAACTGGCCCGACAACGCCAAATGGCCCGAGGGCGTGGCGCGGCCCGCGCCGTCCGCGGCGGCCGACGCCGCAATCCCGGAGGTCGCCGAATGAGCGCGCCGGCAAAATCCCGATGCAGGGTGGGGAAGCGGCTATCCCGCCGTTCGCCTGCGGCTCACCATACCCAGGAGTTCGCAGGTTCGCTGGCGCGAGCCACGGGTCTCGCACCGTCCTTCGGAGCCCCTGCAACCAATACCCCGAGCGCGCCTGCCGATTTACGCGACAAGAGTCGGAGAGACTGCAGCGGCAGGGCGGTTTTTCCATTTTCATCGTCGGGTCCTCCGTGAACACGCGATGATCTGACCATTTTTGAACTCTTCCCACTACGGGAAACGACGCCGGGATTTCCCGGCGCGGCGAAGCTTTTTTGCCTGCAGGGCGGGCCGGATGAGAGGATCGACAATGTCAGGTACGATTTCGGACGAAGCCCATTTCAGGCTCAAGGCTGCGCAGAAGGATCTCGTCAAGCATTGTGGCGGCGGCGATCGCGCCGGGCGGCTTGCCAACTACAGCGGCAGCCAGATGGGGCGCTTCGCCGACACCAGGGTGGCGCCTGACCTGATGCCGCTGCATGTCGCGCTGATCCTCGAGGCGGAGTGCGGCGTGCCCTATGTCACCGCCGCCATGGCGGAGATCAACGGCCATCGGCTGACCGCGCCCGCGCCGGAGGCCGTGACGGGCGAAAGCGTCGAGCGGGATGTGTTCGGGTGCAACACCGAAATGATGCGGCAGGCGGCGGTGCTCGCCATGGCGGTGGCCGATGGCCTCGCCGATGGCAAGTTGACGCCGGCGGAGCTCGACAAGATTGCCCGCCAGACCGCGCCGTTTCGCGAACTCATGGCCAAGCTCGACATGGCGCTCGCCAAGGGGCGCGCCAGCGGTGGCCAGGTGGTCAATTTCGGCGGTGGCGCGGCATGAGTCAGAACACTTCAACCGCCGTGATGCAGCGGCGAAGCGAGCCGCATGACAGCCTGGATGATTTTCCATCGCCGCCTTGGGCGACCCGCGCCTTTGTCGAGCATGTCCTGATAGGGGTGCTTCATGCGGAACGTGGCGAACTTGTGCTTGAGCCTTGTTGCAATCGTGGTTGCATGGCGGTGCCCCTGTCAGAGTATTTTTCGGTCATCACCAGCGACATCCATGATTATGGTTGGCCCGGCCAGCAGCAGGTGCGTGATTTCCTGATCAATTATCCCGAGGATTTCGACCCGGACAATCAGCCCGATTGGGTGGTCGCCAATCCCCCGTTTCGTCTGGCAGTAGAGTTCATCGAGAAAGGGCTGCTGATAGCCCGGCGCGGTGTTGCAGTCCTGGTGCGCGTTGCCTTTGGCGAGGGCGTCGAGAGGTTCGAGCGGCTCTACCGTGACAATCCCCCCACGATAATTGCCTTTTACGTCGAGCGAGTGCCTATGGTGCGGGGGCGTTATGACCCCGATGCAGCTTCAGCGACCGCCTATTGCTGGATGGTCTGGAAGCGGAATGCCCGGTCCGCGCCTCCTGTATGGATCCCGCCCTGCCGACGCTCCATGGAGCGGCCAACCGACATTGAGCTGGTACAGTGGTTGCCCGCCGATCCGAGCGACCAGGATGAAGCGCCCCTGTTTGATGTTGAGGCCTCGCCCGTCCCCCGCGAGGTCAAGCCATGACCGCGCGCCTCACGATCGTCACCAATCATCCCGCCCGCGCCGTCCTCGCCGTGCTCGGGGTCGAGACGCGACCGTCCTGGGTGGCCGTGGTGACCACGATCGAGGGCGTGCGCGGCCTGGCGCCCGGGGCCAAGGTGATCGGCCAATGGTTCGAACCGCGCAAATATCGTTCCGCCCTTGAATGGGCATTCCAGGACCGGCGGATGGTTGGCGATCTCGTCGGCCTGTCGCTTGAGGATTGCGAAAAGCTCGCCGCCTGGGCGGAGCGGCAGGGGGGAGAGACGCATGTCGACTCCAGCCTTCTGGCCGCCACCGGCGGCATGGTGATCAGTGAACGGAGGATCTCATGAGCGTCCGTCTGATCACCGGCAAGCCGATGCGGGGTTTCCCGTCCGAGGTCAAGCAGCATGCGATCGTGCTCCTGTGGCAGCACGAATACACCCATGAGCAGATCGCCGCCGCTCTCGATATCCACGAATCCGTTGTCACGCGCGTGCTCGACATGGTGCGCGCCCAAACCGGGAGCTTGCGCCCGACACCAGAGGGGAAAATGCGATGAACATCCCAACCGCCAACGGCGGCAAGCCCGACCGGGCGTCGGTGCCCGTGCACCGCCCATTACCGGACCTTGGCCGGAGCGAAGCCGCAGGCGACAGCGTGAGGACAGAAAGATGATCGAAGACCGCGCAGTCACCTGCACATTCGGCGTGCGCCCGCGCGTCAGGCGCAGCATCGGCCAGGACGCGTTCGGGACGGCGGACGCCATCGGGCCGCAATTCGCTTTCCTGCATCCGGCGGAAGCGAAGGCCGCGATCGCGATGATGGCGGAGCGCGGGCACCCGCAAGGGGAAATGGCGACAGCCTGTGGTTGTTCGGAAGCCGATATCAGGCGCATTGTCAGCCGGGTCTGCCGCCCTGTGCCAGCGCCGGGTGGACGCGACGCGACAATGGCCACAAACGCCCAGGTTGCAGCGCCGCGCCGGCTGCATGCGCAGGCCGATCTCGACCGGGCGCTGCAGCTGATCGCGGCCCACGCGGCGGCCGAGGGCGCGGGACTGGACGAGCGGTTCATGCTCACGTTCGACATGCTGGCCATGGTGCTGGGCAGCTCCCTGGGGATGGCGCGTGACCGGGCCCGGGCGCTGGTCGCGGCAAGACTGATCGACTGGCGCCAGCCTGCCGGGCACCCGGGCAGCATGCTGATCCTCGCCGCCGGCCGGTTGCGGCTCGAACGGCTGGGCGGGGCGATGCCCGCAGCGGCCGCTGGCCTGGCCCCGGCGGTGCGCCGCAAGGCGGTCACGCGCGGACGCGGCACGGAACAGGCCGCCGAGGCCAAGGCGGTGCAGATGCTGATCGTGCTCGACGGTTTGCGGGCGCAGGCGGGCGTGGGCCCGGACACGGGCTTTGCCGCCTCGGTGGCGGCGGTCATCAGGGCTTCGGCGCTGATCGACAAGACCGCGCGCAACCATCTCGACCTGGTGATCCGCCAGGGCTGGGTGGCCCGCGACGCCAGCAAAGGCCGCTGCACCATCTTCACCATCACGCCGGCGGGGCGCGCGGTGCTGGACGCCGAGCCCAAGGGCAAGGCAGGGGAGGACGCATGATGGTGCGTCTCAAGCCGTTCGAGCGGCCGCTCTACATCATCGCGCCAAGCCTCATTCAGTGCCACCGCGCAGCGCTCGTCCATGATCTCGACCCGGCGCGGATGACCAATGTGCGCTGCATCACCCAGGCCGTCCAGTTGCGCGGCGCGCGCCCGGGCACGCCCTTCATCACCCACGAACGCGCCACCTGGGTGCGCAGCCTTCCCGGCGTCTACGATCTGGACAAAGCCATCGACGCGATGGTGCGGCTTGGCCGGTTGCGGGTGGCGGCGAGTGACGATCTCGCAGCCGCGCGCGGCATGGGTGTGGAGGCTGCGGAGTGAGCGGCTTCAATGGTCTACTTACTCCCTGGGCCTTCTTGTCCATAACGCAGGAGATCAGTGAAGTGCGGTGGTTCGGCGGTATCGCTGCCGTGCCCGGGAGCTCGCCGAAACAAAGCTTCCAAGATTGCTCCTCGGTCCTGTTTTACAGCTGCGTCCTCTTTGATCAGGAACAGATATGTATCCAGCATCACAACTCGGGCTCGGGCATCGTCCATCAGAAGCATGGAACGCATGTTGAATCTTACCAGAAGCCGAACCAGCCAAACAATGAATCCAAGGGGAGCTGTGATGATAAGAAGTCGACCGAACGCCGTAAAGGTATTTGCAACTGCGCCATCACCAACGGAGCCCTCTATGAGGCTGCTTTCCAGAATTCTCAGGAAATCAATAATCTCCGATTTGTACCAGTAGGCGAAGGCTGGAACGCCGATCAGTATCCCAGCCACAATGCCAGCGGAAATCCAAAATCCTCGTTCGGCATTCGTACGAAATCCGTTCCAAAGCTTTCTTGCTTCATCAAGTTTGAGGCTCTCTTTGATTTCCGCAAGTGCCGCCTTCTGGACAGTACTCAACTCATCAACCTGAGTCTCCAAGCCTTCGATAGTTGCGATAATAGCGCTTTGCGATTCATCGATAGCTTTATAGCGCTCGGCCAACCGGCTGAGACCTTTGTTGTAGGTAGCCAGGCCTTTTTGAGCATCTGCTATTGTTTTCGTGAGTTGTTCGGCTTCTGGAAGCTTAGGTTGATCCTTGTCGTCGAGAGTGCGGATCGCAGCAATTTTGGCTGTCATTCGCGAAACGGGACCTACAAAAGGGCTGCTGTAAACCGTTGCGTAGCCCGAGCTGACTTCCTGTGTTCGTTCCAAGTAAAACGAAATTGCCAGTCCAAAAATATCAGCTGCATAAGAATAATATTTGGCATTATTGTTTTTGATCGACTTGATGGAAGACCAAAATATATCAAGTTGTTCATCCGTTATAATAGGAACGTTTTTAATGGATTTGATCGTAACGTTATTGTTATTATCGTCAAATATCTGAAACTGCTGTATTGTAAATATTTCGTCTATAATTCGATCAAAAAAATTATGAGGAAAATTGCGAATAGATTTTGTATAAATATTTGTACGATCAAAGAGTTGCTTAAAAAACCTGATGTGCAGGTTCCTTTGTTCAGCAACAATGCTCTGCGCTGCACTTTTAGCGTGAGCTCCAGTGACCTGGTAGCTTCCTTTTCCAAAAAGCGCTTCAAGCGCCAGATATTCCTTTTTACCTACAACATAGGTAGATCCGCTCAATTCAGACACATCCATCCGCAGGTCCTACCTGTTAGTGTTGCTTCGGGCAACGGCGATCTTTACCCGCCGCAAGTTACCCTGTCGATAGTAGTGGTCGTTGAAGGTGTGGCCATCAACCTTAGTCTGGGTTTTTCCGGCGTATGGCTCTTCTGTCATTCGCACAATGGTGCCGGTGAAAGACCCTGCGATCATCCTATTGAATTATGGCGGCTTGCCGAATGACCGAGATCCACGACCTCTTCGTCGCCCGCGCCCGCGAGGTCACCCTTGCCGAGGCCGCGCCGCGGCTGGGGCTGGCGCTGACCGGGCGCAAGGCGGAACAGGCGATGCCGTGTCCGCGCTGCGGCGGCAAGGACCGGTTTGCGGTCAACACCTCCAAGAACAAGTGGAACTGCCGCGGCGGGTCTGTCGGCGGCAATGATGCGATCGGCATGGCCGGACATCTTCACGGGCTCGACCTGCATCGCCGCGAGGAACTGCTCGAGGCCTGCGGCCTGGTGCTGGGCGAGGATGTGCCCGACGGGGCGGAGGCGATCAGCGAGGAGCGGCGCGCAGCGATGAAGGCCGAGGCCGAGGCGCTGAAGGCCAAGGCGGATGCCGAGGCTGCGGAGAGGGACAGGACGGCCGGCGATTTCCGCGAGAAGGAACTGGCCAGGTGCCGGGGGATCTACGAGGCGGTTCTTCCGGGGCTGGGGGGCACTGATGCAGCGCGCTATCTGCGCGGCCGTGCCGGCCTGCCGGTGCTTGCGGTAGACGCTATGAGTGCTGCCCGTTTTGTAGGGAAGCTCACCTATTGGCATGGCAAGGACGAGCGCGGCTTTGCCCGCGACATCTGGTGCGGGCCGGCGCTGGTGCTGCCCTTTATCGATGGCGAAGGCCAGATCATCGGCATTCACCAGACATGGATCGACCTCAATGCCGTGCCGAAACGGCGACCGCTGCTCTATGGCCTCACCAAGGCGGGCGCGGAGGCGGGCCGCGAGGACCGCGCCGGTTCGCCCACGGCCGCTTGGCCTTCGGCCGATGATCTCGCGGCGGGGTTCTATGAGCGGCTGCCCACCAAGAAGATGCGCGGCACCAAGAAGGGCGGGCTGCTGCCGATCGCGGGTCACATGAGCATGACCCGCTGGGTGGCGGGCGAGGGCATC
The DNA here is from genome assembly GCF_014359905.1 of Hoeflea sp. Taxonomy (GTDB): domain Bacteria; phylum Pseudomonadota; class Alphaproteobacteria; order Rhizobiales; family Rhizobiaceae; genus Hoeflea. The sequence goes on from NZ_JACIYP010000001.1 coordinate 192,566, forward strand.
GAGAATGTCTGCGCCTGGCTCGGCAAGGAGGTGCGCGAGGACGAGGCGCTGGCGCGGTCGACGTTTTACGCGGCAGCCGGCGATATCGGCAACCTTGCGGGTGCGAGCGCGCGCACCGGCCGCTGGAAGCACCCGGCCGAGACGAAGACCGACGCGAAGGGCGTGGCCCGCCCGGTGATGCTGCCGAGCCCGGATCCTGACCCGGAGAAGCTCGGGGAAGGGTTTCCGGTCATGCCCCATGTCACAGAGCTGCTGCTGCTCGGCGACGGCGATTCCGAACCCTACTGGACCGCCACCATGATGGCCCGCGCCGCCACGCGCGCGGCCCTGCTGGCGCCCGGGGCCGATGTGCGCGTGCCCTGGCCGCCGGCCGGGCGGGACTGGGCGGAGACGATTTTGGAAGTGATGAGGGGCAGCCAGGCCGTGACGGGGAATACATGAACCAGAACGCCAATATCCCACCAGCCGTCCAGGCTCAGCTTACGGCCATGGGCCATGCGCCGCCCGATGCCGCAAGGCCAGACAAATCCCCGGACCCCTTGCAGGGCTCTGATGCTGCTGGTGAAACTGGTGCAAGACGGCAAAAGCCGGACGGCGGCCGGAAAAAGGGCGCTTTTGCGCGTGGTGCCGATCAACCGTCGCTGGCCGACATTGTCGAGGCCTGCGTTATCCTCGATCATTCCGACACCGACAACGCCAAGCGGCTGCTCACGCATTTCGGCGCGGACCTGCTGGTGGTCACGCAATCCAAGGCCAAGAGCCCGTTCTATGCGGTGTGGACCGGGGCCAGCTGGGACACCGACAATGGCGGCCCGCGGGCGCTGGCGCTGGCGCAGCAGCTCGGCGACCTGATCATGATGGAGGTCGAGCACATCGGCCCGACGCCGGATGAGGCGGAGGCGATGGGCACAGCCGAGACGGCGTGGGGAGAAATGTGGCCGGCGCTGTCGCCCGACGATGTCGGACCCAAGCAATCTGCCATGTTGCGCGCGGCGCATGCTGCGCTGAAAGCCTGGCAGAAGCGCCGGGCGAGCCGCGCCTCTTTCGCCGTGGGGTCGAAGAACCTGGCCAAGATGAACGCCATGCTGGCCTGCGCCGCGCCCCACATCATGCGCGATCCCGACGATTTCAACGCCGATCGCTATTCCTTCGCCACGCTCAACCACACCATCCGCTTCGGGCGTGAGACCGTGATCGTGCCCGCCCAGTCTGACGCCCAGGAGGATGGCGAGGCAATCCGCGCCACCGTCGATGTGCGCAAGGGCCATGCGCGCGAGGACCTGATCACCCAGCTGGTGCCGGTCGATTTCGACCCCGACGCGACCTGTCCGAAATGGGAGGCGTTCCTCACCCGCATGCTGCCGGACCCGCTGGTGCGCAAGCTGGTGCAGATCGCCTTCGCGCTCGGGCTGGTGGGCGTCACGGTGCAAAAGCTGTTTTTCCATTATGGCTCGGGCGCCAACGGCAAGTCGGTCGCCATGGAGGTGATATGCCGGCTTCTGGGCTCGGCCTCGGTGACGCTGCCCGCCACCTCGTTCATCGGCGAGAGCAACACCGGCGGCTCGGCCTCGCCCGATATCGCCCGGCTTTACGGGCGCCGATTCCTGCGCGTCAAGGAGCTGCCGGTGGGAGAGGACCTGAAGGAGAACCTGGTCAAGGAGGTGACGGGCGGCGAGGCGATCACCGCGCGCGACCTGCACCAGGGCTATTTCGACTTCGACCCGCTGTTCACGCCGCATATGAGCGGCAACGGCTATCCGCGCATCACCGGCATGGACAACGGCATCTGGCGGCGCATGTGCGTGATCCACTGGCCCGTGCAGCTGTCGGCGGACCAGCAGCGCGATTTCGAGGACGTGATGGGCGAGTTCGAGGCCGAGTTCCCGGGCATTCTCAACTGGCTGGTCGACGGCATGCGCATGTTTCTCGAGGAGGGGCTCGTGATCCCGGAAGCCGTGGCACGGGCCACCCAGGACTATCGCGACGAGATGGACCCGACCGCGGCTTTCTGCGCGGCCTGTGTTCGCCCAGACGCGGGCGGAAAGCTGACGGCCAAGGATTTCTATCACGCCTATGTGAACTACACCGTCGACCAGGGCGGCAAGCCGATCGCGCTCACGCGCTTCGGGCTGATCATGAAGCGAAAATATGAGCGGCAGGAGGGCCGGACAAACCACTATCTCGGCGTTGTGCTGGTCAATGTGCCGCGCGGCGAGGGCGATAGCGGCCCGGGTGGTGCAGGCTCGCCACCGGGCCATTGGGAGGAAATCCCGCCGATTTAGGCCGAAAACTGCACCAGTTTGCACCAGTTGCGCACCAGTTCGCGACAGTCTGCCAAGGGGGTTTGGGGGAATGAAATCAAGCACTTGCACCAGTCTGCACCAGTTTTGCCGTCCCTATACGCATGGGGAAAATCTGCGGAGGAAAAAAACCATATGCGTATAGGCGTCAAAAACTGGTGCAGACTGGTGCAAGCCATTGAAATATAGATAGAAAAACTATCGCTTAAACTATCGCAAACTGGTGAAAACTGGTGCAGCACTCAAGAACAGGAAAAACCGCTCATGAGACAGACCGGAAAACAGACGGGCATTATCGAGCTGCTGGAATGGGCCTACCGGCAGGAACTGCCCAAGGCGGAACGGGCGGTGGCGAGCGGAACGCAGACGGCGAGTGCCGCCTCGTCCTGGGGCATGGTCTATGATTTCGGCATTCTGGGCACGGTGATCGACGCGCCGCTCAATGCCCATGGGGTGGTGCCGATCTGGATGGATGCGGGCGACGTTCACCCCGATGCCCTGATCATCGGCCGCGCGGTGGACGGGCTGGCCGGGCTTTCCGTCGAGATCGCGCCGGACTGGTCGCCCTTTGCCGATTGGGCCGATGCGGACGGACTGGTGGCGGAAGCCGTGCGGCGGCGTCGCTGGCGGCTGGTGAAGCTTGCGGGACGCGAGATCCGAACCATGGTGATTGCCCGCGCCGTGCTCGGCCGGGCACCGGACTGGCGTGGCGCGGAGCCGGGGCGCACGATGGTGACGCGCGGCGGCAAGCCGGCGTGGTTCATGAAGCAGATGCGCATCGATCACTCGTCGGGCATGGAGTTCGAGTGCGAGGTGGATGGGTATAATCCACGCAGTCGGCGGCCGAGGCCGGGCGCCTACCGCAAATACCTGCTGTGCGACGATGTCGAGGGCCTGGCCGAAGAGCGCTTCCGCCGTTCGGTCTGGGCGCTGGCGGTGCGCCATGTGGCGGCGAGCGTCGCCGGGCATCTGGCGTCCCATGAGCTGAGCGCGGAAGTGCCGACGGTGGCGCCCTGGGAGGCGGATGCGGTGGCGGGCGGGGCAACCTCGGTAAAATTCACTTTAGGGCTCAAATCTTGACAATGGGACACAAAGTTGACAAAGCTCTTCTCACCCTGAAAAGGAAAACCCAAACCCGCTGGCGGCGCCCGCGGGTTTTTTCGTGTCCGCCCGCCTGTTCTGGAGATGCGCTCTGATGCTTGAGGCCTCGCTGACATTCGGTTTGAGCGAGTTCGACAAGGCGACGTTCGACCTTGAGCACAAGCAACTGCCTTATGCCATGATGCTGGCCTTGAACGACACGGCCAAGGGTGCGCGCAAGGCGGTGCAGGTGCAGATGGGAAAGTCCTTCGACCGCCCCACGCCCTTCGCCAAGCGCGGCGTCGTCTATGAGCAGGCCACCAAGGACAAGCTCGACGCCCGGGTTGTGATCTACGGCTCGAAGACCCCGCATGGAGGATTGCCTGCCGCCTATTTCCTCGGTCCGCAGGTCGATGGCGGCCAACGTCGGCTCAAGGCCTTCGAGGTGCAGTTGAAGGATCGCGGGCTTCTGCCCGAGGGGCATGTTGTCGTTCCGGCCGAACGCACGAAGCTCGACCGGTACGGCAATGTGAGCCAGGGCCAGCTCAACCGCATCATGAGCGGATTGAAGATCGATTATCGCGGCGCGGGCGCTACCCGTGTCGCGTCGACGAAGAAGGGCAAGGCAAAGCGGGCGCGCGGCTCTCGCGGCGGTGTGTATTTTGTGCCGGGGCCGGGGTCTCACCTCGCACCGGGCGTATGGCTGGAGCTGGGGTTTCCCTACCGGGCGATCTTTCCGGTGCTGATGTTCGTCAAGCAGGGCGGATACGTCAAGCGGCTGCCCTTCCACCGCGTGGTCGGCGAGTATTCGGCCCAGCATCTGCCAAAGAACTTCACACGGGGCTGGAACCGCGCGCTGCGCACGGCCCGATGAAAGCCGCGCAAGGCAAGTGTACCACACACTCCCCCCGCCGCCTTTCGGGTCCTTCCTGGCCAACCCCCGCCGCGGGTATTTCGCGCCGTGGGGGTTTTTCAGGGTGGGTCAGAATTTGAAGCCTAAAGTCCGGGGCTAAAGTCGGGCCTAAAGTCAACTAAATTGGAGCAATCGCGCTGTCCGGCCCACGGGCTCCGAGGCCATTGCGCATGCGATGCCGATGATCGATGGAACCGTGACCAAATCCGAGTTCGCCGCGCGCATCGGTGTGTCGGCCGGGCGCATCTCGCAGATGATCAAGGCCGGGCAGATCGCGCCGGGAAGCCTGGCGGGCGAGGGCCGCACGGCACGGATCATCGTCAACAGCGCCTGCGCGGATCTCCGCCGCACTCTGGACCCGGCGCAAAGCCACGGCCTCAACGGCATGGCGACGCGATCGGCGCTGACGGGACCCACGCCGGCACAGTCCAAAGCCGAACCGGCGCCGCCCGTCGCCCGGCAACTGCCGCCCGCATCCGCACCGCCACCCGGCAGCGACACGGCAGACCTTATCGGCCGCGAGAAGCTGCGCCAGGCCGAATTCACCACGCGCCGGATGGAGCGCGAGGAGGCGCTGGAGGAAGGCCGCTTTGTGCTCGCCGACGACGCCCGCGCCGCAATCAGCTCTGCGGCGTCGAAAATGCTGTCGACGTTCGAATCGGGTCTCTCCGACATGGCCGACGCCATTGCCGCCGACCACAGCCTGCCGCCGCGCGACGTGCTGCATACACTGACCAAGGCCTTCCGCCAGATCCGCGAAGATGCCGCCCGCGCCTTCGCCGGCCAGCGTGACGCGATCATCGCCGCGGAGGCCGAAGCCCTTGCCCGCGCCGCCGAAGCCGGCGACGAAGAGGACGACGAGACCGAATGAGCTATCACGACCGGACGATGGCCAACGCCGAAGCGCTGCTGTTCGGCGCGCTGGCCGATGTCATCAAGCCACCGCCACCGGTCAATTACCTCACCTGGGCAAAAAACAACATCGTCTTTTCCGAGCGCATCTCGGCCAAGGCCGGCGCCTACAACGAGGCCGCGTTTCCGTTCTTCTCGGAGATCCTGATCGGGCTTGGTCCGGACGACCCGTGCCAAACGATCACGCTGATCAAGTCCGCCCAGGTCGGCGGAACGGTGGCTGCCAACATCTTTACGCTCGGTTCCATGGATATGGACCCGGGCGACTTGCTCTATGTCCACCCGACAGAGGGCAACGCGATCAAGTGGTCGCGCCAGAAGCTGACCCCGTTGCTCAAGGAAACCACGAGCCTCTCGCCGCTGTTTCCGCAGACAAGCCGCGAAGGCGCCAACTCGGTGCTCTACAAGGAGCGCAAGGATGGCCGCGGCGCGATCTCCGCGGCTGGCGCCAATTCGCCGGCCTCGCTGTCGATGGTCTCGCCCAAGCGGCAGGTCCAGGACGACCTGGCAAAATGGGAGAACAACCCGGCCGGCGATCCGGAGATGCAGGCCGATTCGCGGTCCAAGGCGTTCTTCAACCGCAAGGTCCTGAAGATCTCGACGCCGCTGGTCTGGCCCGGCTGCCGCATCACCCGCAACTGGCTGGAGGGCAGCCAGGAAGAGTATCACGTCCCGTGCCCCCATTGCGGCCACCTCCAGGCGCTGCGCTGGGAGAACATGGAACCGCATCTCGATCCGAACGCGCCCGACAAGGCGGCGTTCCTCTGCGTTGCCGATGGCTGCGGCGGGTTCATCGAGGAGCATCACCGCGCGCAGATCTGCAGGCCGGTGCATCTGGGCGGGCAGGCGCGCTGGGTGGCGCGCTTTCCCGAGCGCAAGCGCTACCACCGGTCGTTCTATCTCTGGGTCGCCTATTCGGCGCTCGAGGCCTGGGGCGAGCTGGCGCGGCGCTGGTTCGCGGTCAAGTCCGGCAAGTCGGGCGACGCCGAAAACCGCGAGGCCGAGCAGGTCTTCTGGAACGACTATCTCGGCAAGGCCTTCGAGGGCGCCGGCGAAACCCTGCCCTGGGAAGACCTGCGCGACCGGGCAGCCGAAAAGGGCTTCAAGCGTGGCACCATCCCGCCCGGAGCGCTGGTGCTCACCATCGGCGTCGACGTCCAGGGAGACCGTGTCGAGTGGCAACTGGTCGGCTGGGGCAAGGGCCGCCAGCGCTTCGCAATAGATTACGGCGTGTTCGACAGCTTTTCGGTACCGCCGGGCGGCAAGCCGCATTCGGGCCATATCTCGGAGCCGGAGATCAAGGAGCTGCTCGACGGTCTGCTGACGCGGACCTGGCCCGATTTCCTCGGCAACCGCCGGCATGCGTCGATGCTGGCGATCGACGGAAACTATTCGACCTCGGACGTGTTCGAGTGGGCGCGCAAGCATCCGCTCAGCCGGGTCATCATGACCCGCGGCGTGCACCAGGAATATGCCGCCATCCTGGCTGTTGTCCGGGGCGACAAGAACAACAAGGGCAAGGAGCGGAAATACCGCAAGCGGTTCTACAATCTGGCCGTCTCGGTGCTCAAGCTGCACCTCTATCGCGGGCTCAAGAAGACCGATCCGGAATCCATGGGCTACGTGCATTTCGCCAATGGCTTGCCGGATGAATATTTCGTGCAGCTCGTCTCCGAGCGGCGCACCCCGGAGAAGACCCGCAACGGCGTGGTCGAGTACCGGTGGAAGCTTCCCGAGGGCGTGCGCAACGAGGTGCTCGACACCATGAACTGCGCACAGGGTGCGGCCTACCGCCTCGGCATCTTCCAATGGGACGAGGACGACTGGGAAGCGCTTGCCGCCCGGCTCGAAGTGCCGCCGGCAAACCCGCAACTCGATCTCGAGGATGCGCTGATGGCAGCACCCGCGGGCAGGGAATCGCCGACGCCGGCCGCACCCGCCCCACGCATCAATGATCGCGTCGCCGCGGCTCTTGCCCGCGCCGCCGCCGCCAAACAACGACAGGGACAAAGCTGACCATGGCCGACACCGCCACATTGCAGGCCCGCCTCGCCACGCTGGAGGAGGCCGAGTTCAAGCTGGTCGCCGGCCAGCAGGCGACGGCGCTCGGCTACAATGGCGAGAGCGTCACCTTTGCGGCCTCCGACCTCAACCAGGTCCGGTCGATGATCCGCCGGATCAAGCGCGAACTGGGCGACCCGACGGCGAAGCGGACACCCGCACGGGGCTTCGTCACATGAGTGCCGCTCCGGTCATTTACGCCGCCGACGGCAATCCCGTGCCCGAGAAGCTGCGCGTCGCGGCGCGGGCCCGGCTGATGGCTTCGGCCTACCAGGCCGAGCGCTCGGATCACCCGAGCCTCGCCAACTGGCGGCCCGGCACCTATTCGGGACAGTCGGCGCTGGCCTATGGCCGCGAGAACGTCGCCGCGCGCATCCATGATTTGGCGCGCAATGACGGCTGGGCGAGTGCTGCGGTGTCCCGCGTGGTCGACGAGACCATTGGCTCGGGCTGGACGCTCAACGCCCAGGTCAACGCCCGCACGCTGGGAATCACCCAGGACGAGGCCGACGAGATCAATGACCAGATCGAAGCGCTGCACGAGGATTACGCCACCAACGACCCGGGCTTCTGGTGCGACGCCGAGCGACAGACCAACCAGGCCGGGCTGCTGGGGCTGGGCATGCGCCACGATTTCCTCGACGGCGAGGCCTTCGCCCACATCGTCTGGCGCGGCGAGGAAGGCAGCGGCATGCCGCTTGCGCCCACCGGCTATGGCACCTGCCTGCAGGTGATCGACCCGGCGCGGATCTCCAATCCGAACGGACGGATGGACACGGAGACCCTGCAGCAGGGCGTCGAGCTGGACAAATGGGGCGCGGCGATCGGCTATCACGTTCGCCGCGCGCATCCGGGCGACCGCATGATGCAGGCCGCCAATGCCTGGACCTGGGATTACGTGCCGCGCGATATCGACGGAAGGCCGAACTTCGTTCACGCCTTCTCCAAAACGAGGGCAGGGGAACGCCGCGGCATCCCGAAGCTGATCTCGGTGGTGCGCAAGCACAAGCAGGTGTCCGATATCGACGACATCGAGATGCAGGCGATCGCGGTCAATTCGGCGCTTGCGGCCTTCGTCACATCGCCGATGGATCTTGAGGAGCTGGCCGAATCGATGGGCGCCGGCACTGTGACCGACGCCATGCGGCAGATGAGCGAAGGGCAGGAGGCCTATTACAAGGCGTTGCCGCTCAGCATTCGCAACGCGCAGGTCAATTTCCTGCACCCGGGCGAAGCGATCACCCTGTCCAAGCCCGAGCATCCGAACGCCAATTTCGAGCCGTTTTTCCGCCAGTCGCTGCGCAATATCGCCTCGGCCGCGGGCCTGACCTACGAGATGCTCACCATGGACTGGTCGAACGTCAATTACTCCTCGGCGCGCGCTGCGCTGCTGGTGATCTACAAGTCCTTGAACGCTGTTCGCGATCGCTTCGCCGCCCAGTTCATGGCGCCCTGGTACGGCGCCTGGCTCGAGGAAGTGTTCGACCGCCGGCTGATCAGGCTGCCGGCCCGCGCCGTGTCGTTCGAGGCCAACCGGGCCGGCTGGTGCGCCGCCGAATGGATCGGCACCGGCCGCGGCTGGATCGACCCGCTGCGCGAGGCGCAGGCGTCCGGGCTTCGCCTGTCCACCGGCCAGTCGTCGCGCAAGGACGAGGCCGCAGAACAGGGCAGGGACTGGAAGAAGACCGCGCTGCAGACCGCGCGGGAGAAGAAGTTCTACACGAGCCTCGGTCTCGACCCGAACCCCTCCAATCTGGAAACCCGCACCCAGTCCATCGCCACCACGCGCGACGAGGGCTCTCCCGACCAGGAGATCGAGGCCGACGTCAACGGCGACACCGACGAAGAGACCGGCGGCCCTGCACAAGGCGGCAACCAGACTGGCGGGCTGCGCTCATCCCATGTCCCGCGGATCAGGAGACGCGCATGACCGGCCTTCCGCATATCGCCGCCCGCTGGGTCGGCGTGCCCATCGCCATGCATCCCAGCAAGGCCGACATCATGGCGCGCGCCTTTGGGCCCCGCGTCTTCGGGGCGCCGGTGCGGCAGGTCTCGGGCGGCGAGCCGCACGCGGCGCTGCTTATCGATCCGATGCAGGATGCCGAGCCCGACTATGCGCGGCCCTTCGTCACCAATTCGGTGGCGATCATCGGCATCGAGGGCGTGCTCTGCGCCAAGGGCAAGTGGGTGGGCAAGAATTCGGGCGAGACCTCCTATGAGGGCATCATGGCGCAGGTCGCCATGGCCATGCAGGATCCCATGGTCAAGGGCGTTGTCCTGGAGGTGGACAGCCCCGGCGGCGAAGTGTCGGGCATGTTCGCCTGCGCCCGCGCCATCCAGCAGCTGGCCGCCGCAAAGCCGATGATCGCCATCCTATCCGACATGGCATGCTCGGCGGCCTATGCGCTGGCAAGCACTGCTGGCGCGATCATCATTCCCGATACCGGCAGCGCCGGCTCGATCGGCGTCATCGCGCTGCATGCGAGCTACGCCGGCATGCTGGAGAGCGAGGGCGTCGAGGTCACCATTCTCAAGGCGGGCGCGCGCAAGGCGGACATGAACCCCTACGAGAAACTGCCGGACGATGTGCGCGACCGGTACCTCCTGGAGCTTGAAGGCTTGCGGGTGAAATTTGCGGACATGGTCGGTCTCCATCGCGGCGACCGGCTCACGAAAGAGGCGGCTCTGGCCACGGAAGCCGAAACATTCTCTGGCGAGGCGGCGGTTGCCGCCGGTCTCGCCGACGCCGTGGCAGACCCTCATGAGGCGCTTGCCGCTTTCATCGAGGAAATCAACAGGGCGTGAGCCCGATAACCCCGGAGATGACCATGAGCCTGAGCTCCATCATCCGGGCCGTCGCTGGCGGCCCGAAGACGAACACCCGTGCCGAAGGCGACAAGCCCGAGGAAGACATGGAAGACGACGTTCCTGTCACCGACGACGACGAAAACGCCGAGGGCGACGAGCCCCAGGACGACGAGAACGCCGAGGGCGACCAGCCCGAGGAAGAAGACGCCGAGGGCGACGAGGGCGAGCCCAAGGCAGCATCCTGGCGCAAGGGCAAGGCGGCAGGGCGCAAGGCCGAGCGCTCACGCATGGCGGCAATCCTCGGCAACCCGGCCGCTGACGCCAACCCGCAGCTCGCCGCCCATCTGGCCTTCGCCACCGACATGAAATCAGCCGACGCGGTCCTGGCCCTCAAAGCCTCCTGCCCGGGCGCTGCTGCCGGCGGCAAGCTTGCCGGCAAGATGGCTGGCGCCAACCAGCCCCGTCTCGGCGGATCGGCGGCCGGCGCCGCCGGTCCCCAGTCCCAGCCCGAACGCATCGCCGCCCATGCGGCGGCGATCATCGAAGCCAAACGCGCCAAGCGCGCCCGCTAAGCAAAGGAACATCCCATGCCCGTATCCACTGGCAGCTACACGCCGGGAGACATGTATCTCGGCAATTATCCGCTGGCCGTCCGCGATATCACGGTCGTCTCCGGCGCGGGCGTTCTCGTCCGCGGCACGGTGATCGGCCAGATCACCAGCGGTCTCAAGTACAAGACCGCGCTGACGGCCTCGGCCGACGGCTCGCAAGTGCCGCGGCTGATCCTTGCCGAAGACGTCGATGCCACATCCGGCGACGTGGCGGCCAAGGCCTATTGCTCCGGCGATTTCGACGCCGCCAAGCTGACCTTCGGCGCCAGCATCACCGCAGCGGCCTTCGAGGCCGCCTGCGACGCTGCCGACCGTCCCATCTTCATCAAGACCCTGGCATAAGGAGCCAAACCCATGCCCACCTATTACACAACCGCCCAGGTGGTGGCCGCGGCCGAGGCTCTCGATCGCTTCAACCCCTGGATCCGCGACACCTTCTTTCCAAGTGTCGTGACCTTCGAGACCGAGGAAGTCCTGTTCGACAAGCTCGGTCGGCGCAAGAAGATCGCGCCCTTCGTTTCGCCGAACATCCCGGGCAAGGAACGCGAGCAGCGCTCCCGCTCGGTGCGCGCCTACAAGCCGCCCTATGTCAAGCCGAAGTCGGGGCTTAATCCCTCCGACGCCATTGCCCGCCGCGCAGGCGAGGGCTATGGCGGCACCATGGCGGTGATGGACCGCTACGACCAGATGGTGCTGCAGACGCTCGCCGACCATGAAAACGAGATCACCGGTCGCGAGGAACTGATGTGCGTCGATGCGCTCAAGACCGGACAGGTGGTGGCCGTGGGCGACGGCATCAACGACACCATCTCCTATGGCCGCGATGCGGAACTGACCGACGCGCTGACCTCCACGGCGCGCTGGGGCGAGAGCGGCGTCAAGCCGCTGGCCTCCATCCGCACCTGGGGCCGGCTGATCGCCGCCAAGTCCGGCGCGGTGGCGCGCAAGGTGGTGTTGGGCTACGGCGCGGCAGAACTGTTCCTGGCGGACAGCGATGTCCGCGAGATCCTCGACAATCGTCGCTCCGGCGAAGCCAACCAGATGGCCATGGCTGGCTCCGCGACTGGCGGCGTCGAGGACGTGGCCCGGTTGATCGGCCAGATCGACGGTGTCGAATACTGGGAATATCTGCAGACCTACGAGACCGATGCCGGCGTCTCCACGCACTACTGGCCGGAGCACGGCGTGGGCCTGGTCTCGCCCAGCGTGATGAACGGTCACATGACCTATGGCGCCATTCTCGACATCAAGAGCCTGCGCGCCGAACAGCGCTTTGCCAAGCAGTACGAGGAAGACGATCCGTCGCGCGAGGTGATCCTCACCCAGTCGGCGCCGCTTCCCGTGCCGGTCGAGCCGAACGCCTCGTTCTTTGCCACGGTTCGCTGATCGCCTGATTCCGCGATCGGCTTTCTTGAGCGCCCCGCGAGCGATCGCGGGGCGTTGCGGAGAGACGATTCCAAACCCCGAAAGGAAAGATCATGAGCAAGACCCACAAGTTCCGCATCACGGTGACCACCGGCGGCGGTCGCTTCGCGCCGGGCGAGCCGGTCCCCGTGGGCGGCAAGACCGGCATCTCGCCCGAGGAGATTGCCTCGATCGAGAACGTCCATGGAAAGTGGAGCGACGACGGCACAACCGGCCTTCCGGCCAGCGCCGCCCGCACCGCCGAACTCGAGGCCGCCCGCAGCCAGCTTGCCGCCGCCAATGCCCGCATCGACGCGCTCATGGCGGTCATCGCGGCCACCGAGACCGTCGACGCCGCCGCCCAGGCCGTTGGCGCCGAGAATGCGCCAGATACCGCGCTTGACGATCTCTCGGCCGCAGAAGCAGCCCTTACCGAGGCCCGCAAGGCGGCTGGCCTGCCCGACATCAAGGGCGCCAAGTGACATCGATCAGTGACCGGCCGGCCCTCTTCGCCGCAATGGGGCCGGCCTTCACCTCCGTTTTCGGCAATGTCGACGTCACGCTGATCGTCGACGGTGAGACGGCAAGTGCATCCATTCGCGGCATTCTGCGCCAGTTGCGCGAGATCGACCTGATGGCCGAGGGCGGGACATCGGTCGAGGGCGTGACCCACACGCTGGCGCTCGACGCAGTGGCTGCGGCCAACCTCCAGTCCGACCGCGACAGCGTCATCATCAATTCCGTCACCTATGCCGTGCGCAGCCTCGCCGACGATGGCCGCGCCATGGTGACCCTTCTGCTCACGGGAGACATCTGACATGGCATCCGTAGACACGAAATCCGGCCCTGCGCCAAAGCCTGCGCCGAAGCCGGAAAATGCCGACCCGATCAAGGCGCTGGTACACGCATTCCACGACGAGGGCGTGAGCGACGCCGCGCGAGCCGCTGCCCGCAAGGAATTCTCGGCGATCTCCGATGGCGGGCGCGCCTGGGAACAGCTGCCCTCGGGCCTGAAATCCGCCGCCCGCGCCGACATGCGCCGCCTGAGGGACGCCGGCAAGGCCAACGATGACACCGGCTACAGCGCCCGCACCGCGGCGCAGCTGCTGCGCGACATCGGCAAGGCCTGATGTCCCACCTTCGATCGCAGATCTTCGACGCCATCAAGACCGTGGTCGCGACGATTCCGGAGTTCGCCGGCGAAGGCAAGGTCGCGCGCGGCCGCAACGGCCCGGTGCGCGCCGAGGCGCTTCCCGCCATCACGCTGAGCTGGGCCGACAATGACGAGCGCGCCGAATCGCGGCCGTTCTCCACAGCCGATGGGGCGCACGGCTATGACCGGGAACTGCCCTTGAGCATCATCGTGCACCTGCGCGACGAGGACCCGGACGGGGAATTCGACCGCATCGCCACCCTGATCGAAACCGGGATGGCAGAGGACGTCGCGCTCGGCGGTCTGGCGGTCGAGGCGCTGCTCACCTCGAGCCGGCTGTTCGTCGATCCGCAGACCGGCCTGGCGCTCGGCGCCGGGCGGCTGGTCTACACGGTCCATTACAAGACGCCGGGCGCGGACCCGACTGTCACCGCACTCTGATCCCTCACGAAAGGAACATCCCATGGCACTCGGAAGAAGCCTAGTCATCGCCCGCTACACGGCGCCCGACACCTATGCCGCCATCTGCGTCACCGAGGCGCGGTCGCTGACAATCAACAACGAAGTGGTGGACATCACCAAGCCGGACTGCACCACACCCGGCGGCAAGCTCGCCTATGCGGCGCAATACGGCATCCAGAAATTCAGCTTTTCCGGCGCCGGCGCCTATGTGAACGCGACGGCGCAGAAGGCGGTGATCGCCGATGCGGTGGCGCAGACGGTAACCGAGTACCAGATTACAGTTCCCGATGTCGGCGTCTTCGTCGGCGACGGCCTGCTGACCACCACCAATCTGGCGGGTGACAAGACCAACGAGATGCAGGCGGATTTCGCGATCGAGCTGACCGGCACGATCACCTTCACGCCGGCGGCGTAAGCCATGAACCCGCAGGAAAAGCCCCTCCTCAATGCAGCGCGCGGCGAGGTGCCGGTGCAGATCGGCGCTGTGCATCTGGGCATTGCCGTGGGCTATGCGGGTCTTGCCCGGCTGTCGCGCGCGGCGGGCACGGAGACCATGCAGTCGCTCTATGCAAGGCTTCTGGGCTTCGAGCCCTGGACCGTCTCCGCCGCCATCAAGGTGTTTTCCGTCGATGGCGACGGCCCGGACGCCGCGCGTGAGCGGGCCGATGCGGCTGTTGCGGCGCTGACATCCGCCGACGAGGCGGCCTGGCGCATGGCGATCGAGGCAGCCCTTGCCGCGCATCTGGCCGAGGGCGAGAAGCGGCGTGCGGAATCCTATGACCTGGTGGCCGAAGTCGAGGAGGCGCTCGATGCGGTGACGCCGGGAAAGCCCCTGGGCGCGGCGGGAAAGCCCGGGCGGTGACGGTGACCGCCTTCATCAACAGCTACATGGACATGGCGCTGGCGCCGGTCGGCACGTCTTTCCTCACGGAGAAGGGCGACGTCGCCGCAACCGGCGGTCTCGGCTGGACGCCCGCCACATTCTGGGCCGCGACGCTTGCCGAATTCCATGCCGCCATGCGCGGCCGGGACGGCAAGCCCTCCGACAAGACCACCATCACCCCGGCCGATGCGCGCAGGCATGCCCGCGCCATGGGCCACAAGATCTTTGGCGAGGATGACTGACCCATGTCCCGGCCCGACATCACCGCGCACATCAAGGCCAATGCCAAGGGCTTTCACGATGCCATGGACAGGGTCCGCCGCGACAGCAAGGTGACGGCGAGCGCCTCCGGCGCTGCCTTCAACGCACTGTCGGACAAGCTGCGTGGCGGCGTGGCTGCGGCGCTGGCGGGCGTCACCGTCGGCGCCGGCATCAAGCTGTTCATCGACCAGGCCAAGAAGGCGGTCGACGAAATTCAGGAGATCGAGCGCTCGGCCAAGACAGCCGGCGTCGGCTTCGAGGATTTCCAGGAGCTGGCCTTCGCGGCAAAGAAGAACCTGGTGTCGGTGGATGCGCTGACCGACGGCTTGAAGGAAATGCAGCTGCGCGTCGATGAGGTGGTCAAGACCGGCAAGGGCTCGGCTGCGGAAAGCCTCGGGCGTCTCGGGTTTTCGGCGAAGGAACTGGGCGAGGCGCTGAAGGAGCCCGACAGGCTGTTCGAAGACATTCTCGGCCGAATGAAGCAACTCGACAAGGCGGCGCAGATCCGCGTCGCCGACGAGATCTTCGGCGGGTCGGCCGGCGAGCAGTTCGTGCGCATGCTCGACGAGGTCCGCGGCTCGATCGCCGACAACCGACAGGAGGCGCAGGATCTCGGTCTGGTGATCTCCGACGACCTGGCCAAGCGGATCGACGAGTTGCGCCCGGTCTGGGAAACGGTGTCGGACGTGATCTCGACCCGCGTAAAGACGGCTGTTCTTGAAATCCTGACCCTGATGGGAACGGCGCTCGACAGCTACAACGAGATTGCCAACCGCACCGCCGGCACCTTGGAGATCAACCAGGGCGGCGTCGACATGCAGCGTGTCGAGATCGAAAACAAGATCCTGCGGCTGAAGGAAGAGCAGCGCAACATCACCGGCGTGCTGGCCCAGGCCGAGCGGCGGCAGCTGGACGGCCAGATTGCCGGTCTCAACGAGAGGCTCGCCGCGTTGACCGCCGAAAGCGAGGCGATCGCGAAGCAGCGCAAGGTTTTGATCGAAGCCAGCGAGAGTAACAAGCCCTCTCAGGGCGGCACAATCGCCCCCTCCAGCCTTGGCTATTCCTCCGGCGCGTCCAAGGTCAGCGACGCCGAACGCCAGCGCAAGAAGATCCTCGAACTGATCGCCGCGCTCGAGCATGAGGGCCGCACGCTCCGCATGAACGAGACCGACCAGCGCATTGCCAACGAGCTGCGCAAGGCCGGGGCGCTGATCACGCCCGAGCAGACCGCCACCATCACGCGCCTGGTGCAGGCAAACGAGGCCGAGAAGCGCTCGCGCGAGGAGGCCAACGAGGCGCTCGAGCGCCAGAGCGAGATCTACAACCGGTTCGGCGGCGAGGTGGAATCCACCCTTGACGGCCTGATCACGAAATCCATGACGCTGGAACAGGCTCTGGTGAAGGTGGGTGTTGCCGCGATCAAGGCCCTTCTCGACATCAGCCGTGTGGGCGGCTCCCCGGGCGGCGGAATCGGCGGGATGATCGGTTCGGCACTTTCCGGCCTGCTCGGCGGCGGCTTCGGCGGATCCTCCCAGGCGGCTCGCTTGCTGTCGACCGGCGCTGTCGGCCTGTTTGCCAAGGGCGGTGTTTCCAACCAGCCCGCCATCTTTGCCGAGGCCGGGCCCGAGGCCGCGGTGCCGCTGCCCGACGGGCGGCGGATCCCTGTGGATCTCAGGGGCGCGGGTGGCGGCGGCGGAGACGTGAGTGTGTCGATCATCAATCAGATCGACGCTACCGGGGCGGATTCGGTGGAGCTGCGGCGCACACAGGAAAGACTGATGCGGATGGAGCAGGAACTGCCCGGCCGCATCGTCACCACGGTCAAGGACGCGCAGCAGCGCCGGGTGCTGAAATGAGCATCGTTTTTCCGCGTGAACTGCCCGAGGGCATCGAATTCCGCCACAAGCCGCTCAGGCTGGTGCGGGGCGTGGCGGCGGCACGCTCGGGCAACCGGGTGGTCAATCACAGCCAGGTCGCCGATCCCTTCTGGGTGGCCGAACTGACCACCATGCCGCTGCGCTACCCAGACCGCATGAAGGTCGAGGCCTGGTATTACAGCCTGCGCGACGGCCTGCGCAAGACGTTCTACCGGCATCCCGAGGCCTGCTACCCCGCGGCCCATCCCGGCGATGGCGGCGTGGCCAATAATGACGGCAATCTCGTCTCTGTCGCCAATGGCAACGAGTTGACGGTCGATTCCGTCGACGTGGGCCTGGTGCTCGGCGTCGGTGATTATGCCGGGCTCCGGAACGGGACAAAATGGGCGCTTGGCGTCATCACCGAAGTCTCGGGCGCGGGCACGAGCCGGGTGATCGCCATCGAACCGGAGCCGCCCGTCGACGTCGCTGTTTCCGGTGCGGTGGTGCGGTTCGTCAAGCCTCCGCTGGTGATGAAGCCGGTTCCTGACAGCCTCTCCTCGAGCGAGACCGCGACCGGTTTCTGGGCTGTGTCCTTCACGTTGCAGGAAAGCCGCTGATGCGCAGCTATCCTTCCGAACTGCTGACGCTGCTTGACGAAGGCCGGGTGCGCTATGCCGGCATGATCCGGTTCGATCTCGGTGAGGGATCCTTCGGCTTCATCCGTCAATCGGCGGATTACGTTTATGGCGGCGTCATCTACACGGCGATGCTCGACGGGCTGATCGAGGTCTCGGATCTCTCCTATGGCACCGGCACGGTGGCGCAGGGGTTTACGCTGCGGCTGTCGGAGAGCCCGGACAACGGGATCACCCCCGACGTGCTGCTCGACATCGAGAATTACGATTATCTCGACCGGCCGGTGACGATCTACGACCTGCACCGCCATCCCGACACCGGCGCGGTGATCGGCGAGCCGGTGGCCCTGATGCGCGGCTACATCAACGCCGTCCTTCACGAGGAAGACCCGTCGTCGGGTTACTTCATGACGGTCGAATGCGAGAGCCGGGCGCTCGATTACAGCCGCACCAATGGCCGCATCCGCAGCCAGGACGACCAACAGCGGCGCAATCCGGGCGACAAGTTCTACGAGCACGCCGCCACGGCCGGACGGATCAAGATCAATTGGGGCAAGACATGAGAATTGAGGGTTGGGAAAAGACGCTCAATGCCGTGCTGGAGCGGCATAGGGACATGCCCGGTGTTTGGGGCGTCTCCGATTGCTGGATGCCGGCCATGGAGGCCTACGAGGCTGTGACCGGCAAGATCCTGGCGCCGGAACTGCGCGGGTACACTACGGAACGCGAGGGGTACAGGCTGTTCGCCAGGCACGGGTTCCGGTCGGTTGGCGAAGCATTGGCAGCTCATCTGCCGGAATGCCCGGTGCTGATGGCCGGGCGCGGCGACCTGGGCGTGGTCGAGCGCATCGGCCCGGATGGCGACCCGGTCGAAAGCTGCTGTGTCGTCACCGCGATCGGCGTCGCCGTCAAGACGGAAGCAGGTCTTGCCTATCTGCCAGTAACCAGCCTCAAGCGCGCCTTCAGGGTTAGCTGAGCCATGCCCTTTCTTGCCCCACTGATCGCCGGCATCGGCGCGGCGATCACCGCTGTCGGATCGTTCATCGCGCCCCTGACGACGGCGCTGGGCGGCCTCGGCGCGTTCGGCAAGGTGCTGCTGACAATTGGCCTCAACCTGGCCATGACGGTTGCGCAGGGCCTGTTTGCCAAGAAGGAAAAGCCGCCGCCGTCGGGTGTCCAGCTTGACCTGCAGTTCGGCGAGGGCGGTTCGCGCGATGTGAAGTGCGGGTTCTATGCCGTGGCGGGGCTGTTTATCTACCCGAATGCCTACGGCCCGGCCAACAGCACTCTGCAGCAGGCGTTCCAGATTTCGGACTTTCCGGTCACCTCGCTCGACAAGGTCTGGATTGATGGCGAACTGGCGACGCTGGGCGCGGTCGATACCGTCAAGGGCGCCGTGGTCACCTCAGGCGGTTATGCGGGCCGGATCTGGGTCAAGCTCGTGGACGGATGGCAGACCGAGGCGGATGCAGGGCTTGTGGCCGGCGCCAACCCCACCGGCCGCTGGAGCGTGGATCATGTGGGGCTTGGCAACGCCTATGCGATCGTGACCATGAATTACGACCGCGAGAAGCTGACCCAGCCACCGCAATTCCTGTTCGAAGGCAAGGGCGCGCCGCTCTATGACTGGCGCAAGGATTCGACCGTGGGCGGCTCCGGCGCGCATCGATGGAACGACATCACCACCTGGGAATTCACCGAAAACGGCATGTTGATGGCCTATGCCTATCACCGCGGCATCGCGTTCAATGGTGATCTGTTCTGCGGCATGGAGGTGCCGGCAAGCGATCTGCCGATTGCTCGCTGGACTGCCGCTGCCAATCTCTGCGACGAGGCCGTGGATGGTGCGCCGCGCTACCGTTGCTCGATCGGGCTGGATTGCAATATCGAGCATGGCGACAATATCGAAGCCATCATGACCTCCTGCGGCGGCATGATGGTCAATGGTGTGGGTGAGATCTTCCCTATCGTCGGCTCCGACCAGCCGATCGTCGCCACCCTGACCGATGACGACATGATCGTGGGCGAGCCTGTGAAGTTCCAGGCCCGCCGCTCGATGGACGAACTGGTCAACTCGGTCTCGGGCACCTTCCCGAACCCGGACAACCAGTGGGGCCCGACCAGCTACGCGACCGCGCGCGACGCTGGCGTGGTGGCGACCGACAGGCGCACGCGCGACGTGACGCTCAATTTCACCACGGTGATCTATCCGAAGCAGGCCGCCAACCTTGCCGCGCTGTATCTCTCCGAGAACCGGTTCGAGGCCACGGCGAGCTTCACGGCGCGCCCGCGCTGGCAGGTACTGGAGCCGGGCGACTGGATCGCCTGGAATTCCGCCCGCTACGGCTCGCGCATTTTTATGGTGGTGGATAGCCAACTAAAATCAGCGAGTTCGGACGGCCCGCGCAATGTGCCGCTGTCGCTGCAGCAGCGCTCCGGCGACATCTATGACGGCGTCGGCATCGTGGTGCCGGATGCGCCGGTCAACAATGCAGCGCCGGTCTATCAGGCGGAGCTTCTGGATTTTGCGGTCACGGCCGCGTCGGTGCTTGGCGCTGACAGCCGTGCCCGGCCTGCGATCCGCACGTCCTGGACCGCAACGTCGGACCCGACTGTGGCTGCCATCATCCTGCAGTGGCGCATACAGGCGGAGCCGGGCGATCTGTTCGACCGCACGGTCAACACCGGCCAGACGATTGCGTTCATTGTCGAAGGCATCATGTCGTCGACGATCTACGAGGTTCGCCACAAGGTGATTGCCGATCCTGCCCGCGTGACATCATGGAGCGCATGGCAGGAGGTCACGACCGGCGATATCGGCCTGAACCTCGCCGATCTCGGCGCCGATGTCATCGGGCGTTTCGAGGAAATCGAGACGGGCATCGAAGACGTCGTCGCCACGGCCACGCAGACCGCCGAAGATCTGGCGCAGGAGGTTACGGACCGGGCAGCGGCATTGGCGGCGGAAGCCGCGGTGCGGCAAGCATCCGATCTTGCGGAAGCCGCGGAGCGCATCGAGCTTTCCGAAGTCCATGCTGCCGATATCCGCAGCACCCGCGACGGGCTGCTGGCGCTTTCGGTCGAGATGTTCGACCTGGGCGCGAACGCCGTTCTCGACCGGCAGGAGATCCGCCGCAGCCTGACCTCGTCTCTGGCGGGGATCACGGCTGCCTATTCGGAAGCGATCACGGTCGCCACCGGCCCGGACAGCGCGCTGGTGGCGACGCAGACGGATCTTGCCGCCCAGATCGCAGATACCAATACCAGCATTGCTGTGGTGAACGCGGCCTATGTGACGGCCGACGAAGCGATCGCGCTGCAGACCACGACGCTGGCGACCCAGATACGCGGCGCCTATGACGGGTCGGACTGGACCCAGGCGGGCGGCATGATCTCGCAGATCAATGCCTCGATCACCAGCCAGTATGAAAGCCTGTCGGAGGCTATATCTTCGGTAAGCGCCGGCGTGGGCGAGCAGTTCGATTTCTCCCGCATCTGGAACTTCGATGCGACGGTGCAGGACTGGACCGGCAACGGGACGCCGACGCATGTCACGGGCGGCGGATGGCTCAGGCCAGCAAATGACGCGTCCGATCCCTATGTCGTGTCGCCGGCAGGACTCGCCATTGATCTCGACACTTATGGCCAGGTGCGGCTGCGCATTCGCAAGACCGGCGCGCCGATCTGGGAAGGCCAAATCTGGTGGAAGCTCACCGGCGATACGACATGGGACGCAGGCCGCCGGGTCACGGTAACGGAGCCTTCCTTCGATGCCGGCGTGACGGTGGTCTCCATCAATCTCGGCATTGGCGGCGAGCTTGACCAGGTCCGCATAGACCTGTCATCGGGGCAGGACGGAACGGACTATTTCGAGCTTGATTGGGTGGCGATCGGCCGCCCGTCGCCCGGCGCATCGGTGGCGAGCGTCAACTCGATCAACACCGCGCTGACCAATGCCATCAATGCCGAAGCCTCGTCGCGCGAGGCGCTGTCGGCAGTGCTGACCGGAGTGGCCGATCCATCGGGGCTTACGCTTGAGGATCTGTCCTCCGGCCTGATCTATTCGGAGCGGCTCGCGCGGGTCGCCGAGAACAGCGCGCTGCTGTCCGAGATCAGCACGCTGTCGGGGTCGCTGACCACGGCTGAAGGCAACATCACCATCCTCGGTGCCGCCATCTCCGCGCTCGATGTGCGGATCGAGGCGACCGAGGACGGGCTGATATCGGTCCAGAGCGATCTGGTCGCGCTGAGCGGCACGGTCGACGGCAAGGCGGATGTTTCGGCTCTTGAAGAGCTTGAGACAACCATCAACATCGACAACGTGACCGGCATTTCGGTGCAGGCCCAGGGCATCAGGGCGCTGGAAAGCAAGCTGCTGGCGAGCGCCGTCGAGCAGTTCGAGGTGGGCGCAAACGCGCTGCTGGGCAACAATGATCTGGCCAAGGCCACGGCAGCGGTGCGGCAGGAAGCGTTTGCGCGGACCGAGGAAAACGCGGCAGGCATCACCGCCGTTGCGGGCCGTGTCGATGTCATCGAGGCGGCGCTGCCGGGCAAGGCGGAAGCGAGCTATGTCGACAGCGTCGAGGCGCGGGTCAGCGAGACGGAATCAGGTCTTTCGTCTGCCGTTGGCGCCATCACCGCGCTCGAAACCAGCGTCGCCGGCAAGGCGGAAGCCTCCGCCGTCAGTGCACTGGACACCAGGGTTACCGCAGCCGAGAGCGTCAACACGTCTCAGGCCAGCGCCATCACCGCACTCGAGACCAGTGTCGCCGGTAAAGCTTCTGCCTCGGCCGTCGACGCCCTGACGGTCAGGGTCAGCGATACCGAGGACGGGCTTGATGCCGCTGTCGCATCGATCGAAACGCAGGGAACCGCGATCGAGGGCAAGGCGGACGCCTCGGCGCTGGAGACGACGAATACCAATGTTGCCGCACTGGGCGACACCGTGACTGCGCTGTCAAGCACCACAACTGCACTGAGCGCAGAAGTGGAGGACAGGTTTGCCGGCGGGCTGGCGCAGTTCCAGACCAGTGCAGGGCCTGCTGGTGTTGAAGCGCGGTTCGCCGTGGCGCTCAAGGCTACTGAAGGCGGCGTGACTGCAAATGCCGGGTTCTACATGGATCTGCGCACCGTTGGCGGCGTGTTGCGGTCGGAGCTTTCAGTATTCTCGGACCGGTTCTTTGTCCTGAAGCCTGACGGTTCTGTGGTCGCTGTGTTCGGGGCGGACGGCAGTGATCTGATACTTCAGAACATCAAATTTGGCGCTGGTGTCGGAGGCACGCTCACCGGCGAAAGTGGACTGACGAACCTCGATCTCGTTAACGATCGACTCGTATTCTCGGAGCCAGACTGATGCCAAACCCCAGAGTGCTGTTTGAAGGTGGGAAGCTGGTCGTATCGAAGACGACGAAAGATGCGACTGATCCCGATTTGCCCGACACCGACAAGATTTTCGACAGCAACTGGCTGTTTGGCATCCAGGTGCTCGGCAGCGGTGTGTGGGACTATTCGTCAACTGCTGCCTATATTGATTTTTCCATACCTGATTTCGGTTTCCAACCTGCGCTTATGCTGAGATTCAAGTGCCGACCGTCGTGGAGCGACGTTTCAGGGCAGCGCACCTACGAGGAGGGCGCAAATCGGCCCAATATCCGAGTCTTCACTGGCCCCCAGGACAGGTTCTTCGACAGAACGTCCTACGTCCCTGCGGCGGGGGCTGATCGTTTTCTTAGCAACACCTTGGTCAGGATAAACAGGCCCGACAACGATGGGGCTGAAATTCATTGGCTGGCGCTTTCGATATGAGGAGGAGGACGGTCATTGACCTCAGCCAGCCATGGGCGATGCGGGTCAGCACGCCGGGCAAGGATGTCGAACTCGATGGCGCTCCCTATGCCTTCGACGGGGCACTTGAGACAATGCAGGTGCACCAGACCGGCAAGATCGAGGACATCTTCCAGTCCCAGTATTTCGGGACGATAGATCACGAAAGGTGCATCAAATTACCGGGGCCAACGGTTTTTTTCCCGGAAATCGTGGTGACGTTTCCGGCGCTTTCCTACGTCCCTCACATCGAGTGGGCAATAACTAGTGATTATTACGGCGGGGCCGTGGATTTTCCCAACCGTTTTGAAAACAAGGTGCAGCCCGCCGGGGACGTGGTTTTTGCGCTCCGTTGCGGCATCATCGCCAGCACGAGCAGTTTCAAGCTTATCGGCACAACGGGCAGGTCGTTGTCTTTGTATGAATTCAACTCCGGCCACCCGAATCGTCAAGGGGATTTCTACTACACGGTTTTCAAAAGGCCGACGACATGACGGACCGTATCATGTTTGGCAGCAACGGCTCCAAGTTCGTTGCTCGGGTTTCTAAGCCGGGCGTAGATGTTTCCAGCACGAACCTCGCCGATTTTGTGCTGCATGAGGATTTCACAACCCTAATCCCGGTAGCCCGGGGGACCGTGACGCTCGGGGTGGGTGCGAGCACGTCCTTCACGCTGCCATCAATCATTGGAAAGCACCCCTTTGTCGTCTTGAAGTCCGATGAGGGCATCCTGCCAGTTTCGCCTTGGTTCAACCTTCGGGGAACCTACTTTCTGCGCCTGGTCCCCGCCACAGGCGCATGCACCATCTACAATGAATATTCGACATCCCTGACCATCACCTACGCCGTGTTCATCACACCGTAGCGGCCCCCACCCATTTCCCTGACCACCACCCGGCACTCCGGCCGCGCAGCCGTGCGCCGGCGAAACCCCACAGAAGGAGCCTGACATGGCGATATCCTATTCCGCAGGCACCGTCTCGATTGCCAACGGCGCCAACGCACTCACCGGCTCCGGCACGGCATGGGTGACCAATGGCGTGAAGGCGGGTGACATCTTCGAGGCGGCGGGGCTCACCATCGAGATCGCCAGCGTCAACTCCGCAACCAGCATAACGCTGGCGCGGGGATGGCCGGGCTCGCCGCTCGCCGGCAACAATTATTCGATCCGGTTCACGCCAGAAGCGACCCGCGTGCTGACTCAGGTCAACACGCTGCTGGCGACGCTCAACAACGGCGTGATATCGAACCTGGCCGGTGTGGCCGGCGCCGCCGACAAGCTGCCATATATGACAGGCCCATCGACATGGGGGCTCAACGACTTCAAGTCCTGGGCGCGGACGCTTCTCGGCGCGGCAGACAAGGCCGCGGGACGGACGGCGCTCGATCTGGGAGCCGGCAATTCGCCGACTTTTGCCGGATTGACGATCTCCGGCACCGCCACGCTGTCGGGCGGCAAGCTGGCGTTTCCGGCCACGCAGGTGCCCTCCGGCAATGCCAACACGCTCGACGACTACGAGGAGGGCACATGGACGCCCGGCATCGCCTTTGGCGGGGCGGCGGTCGGGCTGATCACCTCGGTTGCGGGCGGTGCCTACGTCAAGGTCGGCCGGCTTGTAATCTGCACCTTTTCGATTACGCTATCGGCCAAGGGCAGCTCAACCGGCCCGGCGACCATCACCGGCTTTCCGTTTGCTCCATCAAACGAGGCAAATTCCGGTCTGGACATCTCGCTCTATCTGAACATGGCGGGTATCACCAACCTCATGGGCTCCATGCCCCTGTCTGGCACTGTTGCGACGTTGCGCAACGGCGGAACCGCAGCATCCGCCGACGTCACCGACGCCAATTTTACCAACATAACTAATCTTCGTGGTTCCGCCGTCTACATCGCGGCGGCATAGAAAGGCCCATACCCATGCCTGACACCATCGACACGACCTATCCGCTTCTGAACGCCGAAGTCTCCGGACCCTATCTCAACATACGTGAGCAGGCGAGCGAGACCGCACCACCGCACCGCCGCGTGTTGGCGCCAGGACTGATCGTGGGCGGCATATGGAAGCCGACCGACCTTGCCGCCGAAGCGCAGGCAGTCAGGGATGCCGCCGTATCGGCATGGACGCCCTCCGTGGTGGCGGCTTATCGGGCGCAGGCTGAACAGCACCATGCGGCAGAACTGGCGATGTTCCCGCCGCCTTCGACCGATCCGGCTGACTGGCCGCTCAATCGTTTCCAGTTCGAGGGCATGCTGCTCACGATGGGCGTGAGCTTTGCGGACATCGAGACAGCCATTGCCGCCATGGATTCGACGGCGACCGAAAAGGCCTTCGCTATCTCCCGGCTGCGCAACGCCCAGACCTACCAGCGGAATCACCCGCTGATCGCCGCGCTGATGCCGGTGTTCGGGCTCACCGACGCGGCGGTTGACGCGGCCTGGATGGAAGCCAAGGACATTCACTGATCCGGCCACGGGTCACCACATAAGGACATTGCTATGCAGACGACACGCGATCTTCAGGAGCGCTTGAAGGCGCTCGGCTATAATCCGGGCATCGTTGACGGGTCCATGGGGCCGAACACGCGGGCCGCCGTGCGGGCTTTTCAGTCAGCTCAGGGTCTGCACATCGACGGCGTGGCGGGGCCGCGCACATGGGCGGCGCTCGACAAGGCTCTGACCAAAGCCGGAGCGCCAGCCGGAACATCGCGGCCCGCGCCGCCATGGGTTGACGAGATGGTGCGGCGCAAGGGACTGCATGAAAATCGCGACCATTCCGAACTGACTGCCTGGCTGCGTTCGGCCGGCTCTGCAGTGAACCCGGCGCGCACACCCTGGTGCGGCGATGCGGTGGAGACCGCCATTCTCCGCGCACTGTCCGATGAGCCTGTACCTGGCAACCCGATGGCCTCGATCAACTGGCTCAAATTTGGACGCGAGCTCAAGACGCCGTCTTTCGGCGCTGTGCTGGTGTTCTGGCGCGGAAGCAAGTCGGGATGGCAGGGCCATGTCGGCTTCTATGTCGGTGAGGATGCCAGCCATTACCATGTGCTGGGCGGCAACCAGTCCGATGCCATCACCATCACGAAGCTCAAGAAGGGCCGGCTGCGCGAAGGCGGTATCCGCTGGCCGTCGGGCTTCCCGCTGCCCACCAGTGGCCGTGTGGTGAGCGACGGCTCGCGGCTCATCGAAACCAAAAACGAGGCATGACGATGAACCGCCCGCCCTGGAAAGCCCGCCGCCGGCGCATCGATCTCGCGCTGGTGTTTTGCGCGGTGTTGATCGTCTGGATGCTCTGGCGCGGCGATGACACCGCCCTTGCATCCTCGGCGATCAACGCCTGTTTCCTGCTCGCCGGCACATTGCTCTCCGTCTACACCGGCGCTGCAGTGGTCGACGATCGCAATGTGATGCAGCACATGGGCCCGCAGGCGTTCGAGGACGAGGAGCCTCTGCCATGAGTGAGGTCCTCGCCTTGCCACTGGTAAAGGGCGCTCTTCGCATCCTCGGCTTCACCATCCCTATTCCGGTCATCTTCATCCTCGCAGCCCTTGCCTGGGTGCAGTTCGACAAGTCATCAGCCATCCGCCAGGCCGTCAACGAGCGGGTGAGGGAGATGGTGGCCGGCGCCGAGATCGCGAGCCTCGAGGCGCAACTCGACGCGCAGGCGTGGATTGCCGCCAGATCCGCCGAGGCTGCCCGCGAGGCGGAGCGGCGGCATGCGGTGGAGGCAACAGCCCGGACCAACCTCGCGGCGCGCCTTGCCGCCATCCAGATAGAAAACGAGATCCTCAATGACGATTTGGCAGATCTGCTTTCGCGCCCTGTTGATAGGGATTGCGCTGTTGACACTGATGTTCTTGGCCGGCTGCGATCCAAATAGGTTCGCGAGAGCTGCCGGCACCCAGGCGCAAGCCGCCCAGGTGCCGGCGGCCCTTGCCGTGGCCGACGAGGAACGCCGCATCGGCCGCACGCTACCAACCTATCCGGATCAGTGCCGCCAGACCCACCGCTCGGGCGTTGCGGCCGGCGACAGGCTGGATGCAGCACTGATCAAGACCGACCGGGCACTGTCGCGCGCCAACGGCCAGATCCGCGAGTGCGGCGTCTGGTATGACGAGATGAAGAGGGGAATAGCGCAGTGAGTGACACCAGTCTCACCGATATCTGTCTTTTGATCGGAGAATTGACCGGCGCGGTCAAGGCGCTCGGCGACAAGATCGAGGGCAATGAGAAACGCAACATGGATGCGATCGCCGAGGCGAACAGGAGCCGTGCCAATGTGCATCAGCGGCTCGACGCCCTTGTGGAACGTACAACCCAACTTGAGGCTGACACGTCCTCCGTCAAGGAGAAGATCGAGGGCATGGAAAAAGTCACCACACAGGTGACCGTGATGCGGACCAAGGCTGAAGGCGCCGGAACGCTGGGCCGCTGGTTGCTTGCCCTGGGCGGATGGGTGATCAGCGCCGCCGTGTCGATTGTCGGGCTCTACACTTGGCTCACCGGCAAGCCGCCGCCTTGATCAGATCCGCTGCCGGGGCGTTATCCCGGGCGGCCGCCAGCCCTGGCAGGGGCTGAAGACTACGGGTCCATGAGGATGGCACCCCGCATGACGTGAAGCTCGCTTACCGTCACACCCGGGCCCTTGCGGGCGTCCGCCTTGTGACAAACGGAAAGCGATAGCGCAATGACAATTCCCCTTGGTTTCAACGAGGTTCGGCCAATCGCGCCGCCTGCAGCATACATCGGAGGCAAGAGACAACTCGCCCAGCGCATTGCGGCGATCATCGAACAGATACCCCATTCCATATATGCCGAGCCCTTCGTGGGCATGGGCGGTGTCTTCTTCCGGCGCCGGATGGTGCCACGGTCAGAGGTGATTAACGACCGGTCGGGCGATGTTGCGACGCTGTTTCGGATCCTGCAGCGGCACTACCCGCAACTGATGGACGCGCTCAAGTTCCAGATCACCAGCCGGGCCGATTTCGACAGGTTGAATGCGGCCGATCCCGCCACCTTGACCGACCTGGAGCGCGCGGCCCGGTTCCTCTATCTGCAGAAGCTGGCATTTGGCGGCAAGGTGACGGGCCGAAACTTCGGGGTCGACTACACCGGAGGTGCGCGCTTCAATGTCAATCAGCTGGGGCCGATCCTCGCGGATGTCCATGAGCGGCTCGCCGGTGTGACGGTGGAGAACCTCGACTGGTGCGCGTTCATCGAGCGGTATGACCGGCCCGAGACGCTTTTCTATCTCGATCCACCCTATTACGGCAACGAAAGCGACTATGGCCACGACGTCTTCAGCCGAACGGATTTCGCCAGAATGGCCAGGGTGCTGGCCGGCATAAAGGGCAGGTTCGTCCTGTCGCTCAATGACCGTCCGGAGGTGCGCAGCCTGTTTTCAGGCTTCCGTTTTGCCGATGTGGGCCTGACCTACACGCTGCATGGTGGCGAAGGCAGCAAGGTGGGCGAGGTGATCATCCTGGACAACAAGGAGCCGCAGCCGGCGAACATGCCGCGGGGGTGATTCCGAAGTGGGCCCAGCCACCGTAATCCAATCCGCTGCCGGGGCGGTTATCCCGGTTCAACCAAGAAGGAAGAGACTGATGGCAAAAGTCCGTGCGAAGTTTTTCGTCAAGCAGATCATCAACCACCACAACGGCGATCCGAAGGCGGAACAGGCCGGCGAGGTGGTGCTGGGGCCTGTCTATGACGACGACAACAAGGAGTGGTCGAAATGGACCCCTCAGGGCGAGATCAAGATGACGATCACCAACCCCGCCGCGCTTGAAGCGTTCGAGCTTGGCCGCCAGTATTATGTGGGCTTCTCGCCCGCATGACCCTATCCGCCGCATTCCGCGGCTGATGCCTACCGGGGCAAACCGGCTTTGTGCACCGTCTCGATTCACAGGTCAGGGTGGCTGCAAACCTTCTGACATGATGATCGAGAGAACCAGCCCCGCGTTCCAATGGAGCGCGGGGCTTTTTTGTGTTGTTCCTGGGTCGTGCTATGATCGGAGGAGGCGAGCGGGGAGGCGCATGGCATGGCAATAACGGGTGCGCAGCAAGGCGAGGGGGCTGATCTGCTTGCCCAGCAGAATACGAGTGACTTCGCACAATCATTTTTAGAGCTTGCGAGCAAGCCAATCGTTGCAGAATGGGTTGGGGCGTTGTTGGTCTCTATAACGCTCTTTCTCATGGTCTGGGCGAACAGAGCTGCTGTACGAGCAGCGGAGCATGCCGAGACTGCCCTTAAACTCTCTAATCCTCCTCGATTCAAGATCACAAGGCCTGTTGTGTATCGGAAGGGTGGACCTGAAACAAAAGTCAGTGACCTCCCGGGGTTCGAGGCTGGAGAGCAGATTGCGGGGTGGGCTTTTGCAGTCAACTATGGCCGATACGCTGCAACCATTAAAGATAGCGACTGTATGTTCTATTGGGCCGCCAACGGCATAATCCCGATGCACCTCATGTATTACCGTATGAAAGCCAAAGACAAATGGCTTGCCCTCAATGCTGGTGGGGTTATCCCCCCAGGAGGCGCAGCTGAATGGCGATCCATACAATCCACTGTTCCAAACGGATTCGAAAAGAAGCATGACGGATGGAGCCACACGCTCTATTTAATCGGATTCGTGAGGTATATCGGGGCGGCGGGTGACCATCGCGGGCTCTACTTTTGCAAGCGCTACATTCCCGAGGAGCAGCGGTTCGTGGACGCAGACGGCTACGAGAACGAGGATTGATGCGTCCAGCAGCGCGCCCAGGCTCGGCATTCTACTGAATCCGAGGCGGGAGGTTTTTGCGTTGGACTTGGGCCGTGGTACGATCCACTGCGTGAGCGGGGGCAATACAATGGCGAGAGCTAGCACAACATTGCAACAGCAGTTGGACCGTCTCCGGTTCATCCGCGGCTCGATCGAGGGGCTGATCCGTCTTTCCGAGGACGAAGGCTTCGATATGCTGGCCTATCTGCTGGATATGGCGCGGATCGAGGGCATCTCGATCGAGGAAAGGCTTGCCAAGCCTGAGTGAATCGTCGAACCATCTCAGCGGGGCCGATCAGAAAATGTCACGTCAGGCCCCGAACCATGAAGACCTTCGCCGATCTCATCCGCCACGGCTACAATCTTAGTGGCCACTGCCGCGCCTGCAGCGTGCACAGGGATATCGATCTGACCCAATGTCCGCCAGCGCGGCCTTACGTGGGCGCCCGGTTCAAATGCCGGGCCTGCGGCGGCGCGGTGATGATCAGCCTCAGCAAGACCGTCATCAGCAACGACGCGCCAATCCCGGCACTGGACAGATGGCGGGAGCGGTGAGGCCGGCCGGCGTCGTGATTCCGGCGAACATGCCGGGAACAAAGTCCACGCGTTTTCCACGCTCGTTCCTGCCATGTTCTGCCGTTCCGTGCCGAATGGTGCCGATAGCGCAATGCAGAATGACGCGGCAAGTGATTGAAATCTAACAGAGAAAATGGTGGGCGCGACAGGGATTGAACCTGTGACCCCTGCCGTGTGAAGGCGGTACCTGCGGCGGCTTTCGGGCCAGATTCAATGCGGGCAATAGCAACACCGTTTTTCGGTGACACTCTCGGCCCGAAGCTGATACTCGGTTTGGGCGCAGGAACAGCTGCTTTCCGTCCTTGATCGTCATTGCGAATTTCGCATTGACGTGCAATAAGCCCTAGAAATGTGTTCTAGAAGTTGCAAAAAGCTATACTTAAGAGAATTCACACAGTAAAACTTTTATTAATTTAAAGGTTTATCACCCATTATCAGTTCACTTTCTATCACTAATAAAGCGAAAATTAATAATGAATAATTATACTCTAAAAAAACTTGAATTAATATTGAAGTATTTTATTTTTTCAAAGCCGATTATTAAAAATATTGCGAAG
>NZ_JACIYP010000010.1 GCF_014359905.1 Hoeflea sp.
TTCGGGGTGCAGGACAAGTCCTTGGATTGGAGTGCTGTCAGCCTATAGGTCGAGACTGGCCAATCGCCGCGCTCCCTCGCGATTGTCCTGCGTGGAGTTCGTCAAAACTCCGCTTGCCCTGGCCTCATCCGCCAGCATCTGTATTCGCGCAATCCGGGCATCCCGCTCCTGATCCTTCCGGATCAGGTCACGCACGTAGTCGCTCGTGTTGCTGTACTGCCCTGAGTTGGCTTTCTCCTCGACCCACCCCTTCATCGGTGCAGGGAGGGATATATTCATCGAAGCCATTTCAGCCATGACCAGTTCTCCTATGCACAATCATGGCAGGAATTGGCAGAGCATGTCATACCGACGGCATCCCCTTCCAAGCTGACTAGTGCTTCGCAGAATCCGGAACAATTCCCCGCCCCCATGCATTGCCCTTGCAACACCAAAAGGGAGCACATCCATGGGCCATACGCTTGCCATCACCAAAATCGACGACATCACCCACAATGTCCGCCAGTTCACCTTCGAGAAGCCGGAAGGGTTTGAGTTCACGCCCGGACAGGCGGCGGAAGTGGGGATCGACAAGCAGGGCTGGCGTGATGCGGACAATCCCTTCACCTTCACGGCGCTGCCCGAGTGGGATGACCTGCAGTTCACCATCAAGATCTATCCTGACCATGACGGCCTGACCGAGCAGATCGGCAAGATGCGCGTCGGCGACAGTTTCATCGTCGGCGATGCCTGGGGGACGATTGAATACAAGGGCAGGGGCACCTTCATCGCCGGCGGGGCGGGCGTCACCCCGTTTATTGCCATCCTGCGCATGCTGGCCGCGCGCGGCGAAATCTCCGGCCACCGCTTGATCTTCGCCAACAAGCGCGAAGCCGACATTATCCTCAAGGAGGAGTTTGCCGCCATGGACGGGCTTGAGGTGATCCATGTCCTCTCCGAGGAGAAGAAGAACGGCTTCGAGCACGGCCGCATCGACAAGCCGATGCTTGAGCGGCTGATCGGCAACACCGAACAGCATTTCTATGTCTGCGGCCCGGACGGAATGGTCGAGAGCATCAACGATGCACTGAAGGAACTCGGTGCCGATCCCGACGGGCTGGTCTTCGAGGAGTGAGCAGCGACGAACGCCCCGAGCCCTGGCGGATGGTCGGGCGAACCGACCCAAAAAAGCCCCGGATCTTCCGATCCGAGGCTTCCATTTCCGCCGGTGCCTGAGGGCCCGATGCTACCCCTCATCCGCCTTGTTCAGCTCCGACACCACCGGCATCGAGGTGATGTTGAACCCCGAATCCACGTAATGGATCTCGCCGGTCACGCCTGACGACAGGTCCGAGAGCAAATAGAGCGCGGATTTGCCGACGTCGCCGATGTCGACGGTGCGGCGCAAGGGCGCGTTCTTTTTCTGGTAGGAGAACATGGCGCGCGCGTCGCCGATGCCCGCGCCCGCGAGGGTGCGCACCGGACCCGCGGAGATGGCGTTGACGCGGATGCCGTCCGGGCCGTAGTCGGCGGCGAGATAGCGCACCATGGCTTCGAGCGCCGCCTTGGCGACGCCCATGACGTTGTAGTTGGGCATCACCCGCATCGAGCCGCCATAGGTCAGCGTCAGGATCGAGCCGCCTTCCGTCATCAAGGGTGCTGCGCGCTGCGCCACTTCCGTGAAGGAGTAGGCCGAGATCACCATGGTGCGTGAGAAATTGGCCCGCGTGGTCACGTCCGCATAGCGGCCCTTCAGTTCGTTGCGGTCGGAAAACCCGATGGCGTGGACGACGAAGTCGATCTGGCCCCATTCGGTCTTCAGCGTCTCGAACACGGCGTCGACGGTTGCGATGTCCTCGACGTCGCAGGGCAGCACCAGTTTCGAGCCGAGCCTTTCGGCCAGCGGCCTGACCCGCCGCCCGAAGCCTTCGCCCTGGTAGGTGAACGCCAGTTCCGCGCCTGCCGCCGCCAGTGCCGAGGCGATGCCCCAGGCGATCGAGTGGTCATTGGCGACCCCCATGATCAGCCCGCGCTTGCCCTTCATCAGTCCGTCCATGCTGGTTCCCCCAACGATGCTCGCGCCGCTCACCGGTCGTGCCGCTGGAAAACCAGCGTCGCATTGGTGCCGCCGAAGCCAAACGAATTGGACAGCACGGTGTCGATTTGTGCGTTGTCGATGCGGTGGCGCACGATCGGCACGCCGTCGAATTCCGGATCGAGTTCGGTGATATGCGCGCTTTCGCCGATGAACTTCTCCTTCATCATCAGAAGCGAATAGATCGCCTCCTGCACGCCGGTGGCGCCGAGCGAATGCCCGGTCAGCGACTTGGTCGACTGCACATGCGGCATGTCGGTGCCGAACACCTCGCGGATCGCCCCGATCTCCTTGGAATCGCCCACCGGCGTCGAGGTGCCGTGGGTGTTGATGTAGTCGACCCGGCCTTCGACGCTTGCAAGCGCCTGGCGCATGCAGCGGATCGCGCCTTCGCCGGACGGCGCCACCATGTCGTAGCCGTCCGATGTCGCGCCGTAGCCGGTGAGTTCGCCATAGATCTTGGCGCCGCGGGCCTTGGCGTGCTCGAGCTCTTCCATCACCAGCACGCCCGCGCCGCCGGCAATCACAAAGCCGTCGCGGCTGATGTCGTAGGCGCGCGACGCGGTCGCCGCCTGGTCGTTGTATTTCGAGCTCATCGCGCCCATGGCGTCAAACAGGTTGGACATCGTCCAGTCGAGATCCTCGTGGCCGCCGGCGAAGACCATGTCCTGCTTGCCCCACTGGATCAGTTCCGCCGCATTGCCGATGCAATGCGCCGAGGTCGAGCAGGCCGACGAGATCGAGTAATTGACGCCGTGGATCTTGAACCAGGTGGCAAGTGTCGCCGACGCCGTCGACGACATCGATTTCGGCACTGCGAACGGCCCGATCCGCTTGGGACTGCCGTTCTTGCGGGTGATGTCGGCCGCCTCGATCAGCGTCCGTGTCGACGGTCCGCCCGACCCCATGACGATGCCGGTCCGCTCATGGCTGATCTCGTCCTCGGTGAGGCCCGCATCCTCGATCGCCTGTTTCATGGCGACATGGTTCCAGGCGCCGCCGCGCGACAAAAACCGCATGGCGCGGCGGTCGACCAGCTCGGTCGGGTCCAGCGTCGGCGCGCCCCAGACCTGGCTCCTGAAGCCGTGGTCGGCGAAATCTTGGCTGAAGCTGATGCCGGATCTGGCCTGGCGCAGCGATTCGGTCACTTCGTCGGTATTGTTGCCGATGGAGGATACGATCCCCATTCCCGTCACAACGACTCGTCTCATGGTGTTGCCCTTTCTGGTGGAGGGTCCTGAATTCTCATGACGCCGGTTTGTGGCGCCTTTGCCGAGCGGTGTGTCAGGCGGTTTTGTCCTTGGCAAGGCCAACCTTCAGATCGGTGGCGGTGTAGATCGTCTCGCCATCGGCCTTGAGCCAGCCATTGGCGATGCCGAGCACCAGCCTGCCGCGCATCACGCGTTTGAAATCGATGCCGTATTCCAGCAGCTTGACGTCCGGGGTCACCATGCCCTTGAATTTCACCTCGCCGGTCGACAGCGCCATGCCGCGGCCCTTTTCGCCGAGCCAGCCGAGATAGAACCCGGTCAATTGCCACATGCCGTCGAGGCCTAGGCAGCCCGGCATCACCGGGTTGCCCTTGAAGTGGCACGGGAAAAACCACAGGTCCGGGGTGATGTCGAATTCGGCGCGCAGATAGCCCTTGTCGAATTCGCCGCCGGTTTCGGAAATGTCGGTGATCCGGTGCACCATCAGCATCGGTGGCAACGGCAGTTGCGCGTTGCCGGGTCCGAACAGCTCGCCCTCCGCGCAGGTCAGAATGTCTTCGTAGGTGTAGCTCGATTGCCTGTCGACCATGAACGATGCGTCTCCCGTTTCGCCGTCTTCCGCGCGGCTTCCATTTCTGTCGCCGTGCAGGCTAGCACAGCCCCGCACGACAACGAAACCGGCCCGTGCGGCATCTCCGAATACCGGATGAGGCCAGCGAGTGAAAGAGGCGACGTTACGGAAACTACCCGAAGGGGGTCTATTGAAAGCAAACCGCACAAAAGTTATATGGAGCAAACGAAATTTGCAGTTTGGACCCATCTGATCATGCCCGGCGCCCACACATCAAGATCCGCCGACCGCGATTCGGCCCTGCGCCTTCGCGGCGCAGGCCTTCGCCCCACGCGTCAGCGCGTGGCGCTTGCGGATTTGCTGTTTGCCCAGGGCGACAGGCATCTGACCGCCGAGGAACTGCATGAAGAGGCCGTCGGCGTCGGCGTCTCCTGCTCGCTGGCAACCGTCTACAACACCCTGCACCAGTTCACCGAGGCCGGTCTCCTGCGGGTGCTGTCGCTTGAGACCGCCAAGACCTATTTCGACACCAATGTCTCCGACCACCATCATTTCGTGGTCGAGGGCGCCAACCAGGTGCTCGACATCCCCGTCGGCAATATTTCCGTGGCCAACCTGCCCGAGGCTCCCGCCGGCATGGAAATCACCCATGTCGACGTGGTGATCCGCGTCCGCCGAAAGCGCTGAGCAGCGTCGAGCCGAAAGCCCGGCTTAGGCCGCGTCTTTTCGTTGATTGCGCTCCCGCCAACCGCTCCGCCGCCGGCTTAGGCCAGAACGCGCTGGAAATGCTGCCGATTTCCCATTACTAGCTTGCCCACACTGTCAGGTTCGCGTGCAGCGTCCCTGACAGATCTGTTTCGGGAGCACAGAGGAGAGTTTCATGCCGCCCTATCGTTCGAGAACATCCACCCATGGCCGCAACATGGCGGGCGCCCGCGGCCTCTGGCGGGCGACGGGCATGAAGGACGGCGATTTCGGCAAGCCCATCATCGCGGTGGTCAACTCCTTCACCCAGTTCGTGCCGGGCCACGTCCATCTCAAGGATCTGGGCCAGCTCGTCGCCGGCGAGATCGAGAAGGCCGGCGGCGTCGCCAAGGAATTCAACACCATCGCGGTGGACGACGGCATCGCCATGGGCCATGACGGCATGCTCTATTCGCTGCCCTCGCGCGAGCTGATCGCCGATTCCGTCGAATACATGGTCAACGCCCACTGCGCCGACGCCATGGTCTGCATCTCCAACTGCGACAAGATCACGCCCGGCATGCTGATGGCGGCGATGCGGCTCAACATTCCCGTGATCTTCGTCTCCGGCGGCCCGATGGAAGCCGGCAAGGTCATCCTCGAGGACGGCACCGAAAAGGCGCTGGACCTGGTCGATGCGATGGTCGCCGCCGCCGATGATTCCATCAGCGACGCCGACGTGGCCGCGATCGAGCGCTCCGCCTGCCCGACCTGCGGCTCCTGCTCGGGCATGTTCACCGCCAATTCGATGAACTGCCTGGCCGAGGCCATGGGCCTGGCGCTGCCCGGCAATGGCTCGACGCTCGCCACCCATGCCGACCGCGAGCGGCTGTTCCGCGAAGCCGGACGCACCATCGTCGGCCTCGCCCGGCAGCATTACGAGGGCGACGATGCGAGCGTGCTGCCGCGCTCGATCGCCTCCTTCGCAGCCTTCGAGAACGCCATGACGCTCGACATCGCCATGGGGGGATCGACCAATACCGTGCTGCATCTGCTGGCCATCGCCCATGAGGGCGAGGTCGACTTCACCATGGCGGACATCGACCGGCTGTCGCGCCAGGTGCCGGTGCTGTGCAAGGTCGCGCCGGCCAAGGCCGACGTGCACATGGAGG
The DNA here is from genome assembly GCF_014359905.1 of Hoeflea sp. GTDB lineage: Bacteria > Pseudomonadota > Alphaproteobacteria > Rhizobiales > Rhizobiaceae > Hoeflea. Next base: position 5,713 of record NZ_JACIYP010000010.1, read on the forward strand.
ATGTCCACCGCGCTGGCGGCATCATGGCGATCCTGGGCGAGCTCGACCGGGCCGGCCTGCTCAAGACCGATGTCGGCACCATTCACGAGAAGACCATGGCGGACGCGCTTCGCAAATGGGACGTGGTGCAGTCGAACGATCCGGCGGTGCATGATTTCTATCGCGCGGCGCCCGGCGGCGTGCCCACCCAGACCGCGTTTTCCCAGTCGCGCCGCTACGCCAGCGTCGATCTCGACCGCACCGAGGGCGTGATCCGTAATGTCGAGAACGCCTTCTCCAGGGATGGCGGCCTGGCGGTGCTGTTCGGCAACCTGGCCGAGGATGGCTGCATCGTCAAAACCGCGGGCGTCGACGACTCGATCCTGAAATTCTCGGGCCCCGCCAAGATCTTCGAAAGCCAGGATGACGCCGTCTCCGACATCCTCACCGGCAAGGTCAAGCCCGGCCAGGTCGTGCTGATCCGCTATGAAGGCCCGCGCGGCGGACCCGGCATGCAGGAAATGCTCTATCCGACCAGCTATCTCAAGTCCAAGGGCCTGGGCAAGGCCTGCGCGCTGGTCACCGACGGGCGCTTCTCCGGCGGCTCCTCGGGGCTCTCCATCGGCCATGTCTCGCCCGAAGCCGCCGAAGGCGGCACCATCGGCCTGGTCGAGGACGGCGATCTCATCGAGATCGACATCCCGAACCGCAGCATTCATCTGGCCGTTGACGAGGCAGTTCTGGCCGAGCGCCGGGCAAAGCGTGAAGCCGAAGGCTGGCAGCCGGAAAAGCCGCGCAAGCGCGCCGTCTCGACTGCGCTCAAGGCCTACGCCGCCATGACCAGCAGCGCCTCGAAAGGCGCTGTGCGTATTCTCTGAGGCGCGAGGGCGGCGCCCCTAATCTCGTCTGAAGACCCCATGGGCTGGCCGGATGCGGCCAGCCCATGGTCTTTTATCAGGCGTTGGCAGTCTGCAGCCGGCCGTCCAGCACCACGCCGGTCTTGGGCGACACCACGCCGGCATCGCGAATGAATGCGATGATTTCGTTGCGGTACACCAGGCCTGTGTGCAGATAGGTGAGCTGGCGCAGATCCATGCTCGGGATATCGCCTGCGACGCCGCCGCCGATCGGTTTGCCGTTCCAGGATTCACCAAAGCCGCCCAATGAAATGTAGGTGTTGAAGGCGACGGTGAAGCTCTTGTCCATCTGCTCGATGAGCGGCTTGCCGTTGACCTCCACATCAACCGCACGAGCGTCCGCTGCGGAAGTGCCGTAGTCGACGCGGTAGCGGATACCCTTGGAGAAATGCAGGAAGCCGCGCGACACGAAGCTTTCGAGCTTGATGTCGGAATTGGCCAGTTCCTCCGGACGCAGGATGCGCTTGGCGTTGCTGTCGAGCATCTCCTGGATCTGGGCGCCGGTCATGGTCGCCACATGCACGTTGTCGGCATAGGGCATCACGTCGAACCACTGCTTGAAGGTGAGCGGCCCCTCGCCGATGCCGGCCGACAGCCCCGTGGCGTTGAACATCGCGATGTCGATCCGGCCATTGGCGAAAGTCGCCGACCGCTCCACCAGCGCATCGTTCATGAAGTTGGCGATGGCGCATTCGCGGATATAGCGATCGGCAATGGTGCGCTCGGTCGACACCAGGTCTCCCTGTTCGACGGTTCCGATGACTTCCGTGAGCTTCTCGTCAAGGGCTGCCAGCAGCGGCGCGATGTGCTCCGCCTCGAACGCCGCGTCATAGTCGCCGTTATGCTCCAGATCCTTGTATTTCGGATCGTCGGCGGCAACCCGGTCGTCGCGGGTCTTGACCGGATGCAGGCTGACCGATGAGAACCAGTCCTTGCGGCCCTGGTCGGCGGCGATCGACATCGCGATCTCGCCGAGATAGGCGCCGTTGGCTTCCGCCTGGGTCAGAAGCACGCCCTCGATCATGTTGTCGGGATCGATGCCTTCGGCATTCAGGCGCGTGTGCGAATGGCCCCCGATCAGCACAATCGGCTTGTCTGTGAGCGGAGCGGCGGCGACTGCGATGTCGAAGTCGCCTTCGCCGATCATCCGGTTGGTCGCGGCCTTGCCGCTCATGTGATTGCCCGAGCCGTAGCCGCAATGCGACAGGATGACGACGACATCGGAAACCGAGGCTACCGCCGGCAGCACGTTGCGGATTGCCTCGACCGGGCTGGAAACGGTCAGATCCGGGTCTGAGTCTTGGCCGACGCGGGTGTCGACCGCCGTTGTCAGGCCGATAAAGCCGATGCGCAGGCCCTTCACCTCGGCAATCGCCGCGCAGGTATAATCCTCGTTCATGGCCATGAACTTCGAGCCATGAACATTGGCCGACAGCACCGGGAAATTCGCGTCCGCTAGACCCGTCTTCAGCACTGCGCAGCCGCGGTCGAATTCATGATTGCCGAGCACGGCGATATCGATGCCTGCGGCCGAATAGCTGCGATAGGCAGGATCGGCGACGAAGCCCTCGGGCGACCAGCCCAGCAGCTCGTCGAACACCGCGCCGGTGTGGTCGTCGCCGCCGGAAATGAACAGCACGGCTTCGTTTTCCGCTGCTGCGGCCTTGGTTTCGCGAACCTTCTTGACCATCTGTGACAGCCGGTGCGTGTCGCCCTTTTTCCCGTGGGTGTCGGTGAGGTGGTTGTGCAGGTCATTGAAATGCATCAGCCGCAGAACCCGGCGCTCTCCGGCCGCCATGGACGATTCCGGTACCGGATTGCCCTCGGCCGTGATGATGGTGCTGATGGGGCCGGAAAACGGATCGCCCTTCAGCAGAAACAGCCGCTCAAACGCGCCATTCGGGTTCGGCGTTGCGGCAACCATCTGCAACTCGCCCTCAGCGGCGGCGCCGGCGCGAAACGTCAGAAATGGCGACATGACTGTCAGGCCGACGACGGCGCCCGATTTCAAAAAATGACGACGTGAAAAATCAATTCCTGCCCTGGTCACAATAACCTCCTGTACGAGCGGAGAGGAAACATATCCCCGCGGAGGCCTTGCCATGTGTTCATGAACGTCCGATGACGACCCGCCGGGCAGCGCGGGGATATGTTGCCGCACCCTTTTGGCACGGGACACGTGAGTGCTATTTGAAGGCTTCTCCCGGATAGGCGCCCCAGATTTCGTCCTGGGCCACCCACCCGTCCACGCCCTCGGCGCGCGCCTCGCACCAGTCGCCGTCACACGCCTTGACCTCGACGACGACGCCGGGCTCCAGCCGGGCAACAATGTTGGCGTTGGCGCGGGCCTCGCGGTGCATGTTGATGAATTCCTGCTTGCCGGTGGCGCGCATCCAGGGGGCCGTGACCGCGGTGCGGTCGCCGGAAAGCAGCGACTGATAGACCCAGCCCTCGGTGCCTTCGGCGTCGCGCACCCGGCGCCAGTTGTCATATTCCTGGATCACTTCCATCGGCACGCCGGACCTGGTGTAGAGCCACGCCACCGCATAATCGCGGCCCGGGCCGATCCTGAGATTGACCCGCTTGGCCTTGAGACTGACAAAGCGCGGCAGCGGCAGGCCGCTCGGCCCCTTGGCCGCGGTCTGGGCATGGGCTGCCGATCCGGTATCAAGCCCGGTGCCCGGCATCGGGCCCAGCAGCGGGCTCAGAGCAAGCCCGGTGATGGCCAGGCCCGTGATAGCCAGGCCCCTGACGGCCAGGGAGGCGGCTGCAAAAAGGGAAAGGCGACGCATGACTCACACCTTTTGGTTCGGGCGCCAGGGAGTCGGCGCCGCTGATATTCAAAGGCCCGGCCCCTGTCTTTCGCCTTTTCGGAAGGCGGATCGGGGTCAGGCGCGGGCGTCGCAACGGGCGCAGCCGGATCGGGCGCGCAGGGCGTTGCGGTGCTTTTTAAACATCAATCCGGCCGCTTTGGATTGTCATCGCCGGAGGGTCTGTTAGAAAAAGCATAACGCACCCGCCATAGTCGCCGAGTTTGGTTAAAGAGCTCTCAACGCCGGACCTCAAGAAGATGCAAAACCGAAAAAAACCCAAGGTCTACATTACCCGCCGCCTGCCGGATGCCGTCGAGACCCGCATGCGCGAGCTGTTTGACGCTGAGCTCAACATCACCGATGAACCCCGCACCCAGCCCGAGCTGGTCGCCGCCATGCGCGCAGCCGATGTGCTGGTTCCGACCGTGACCGACAGGATCGACGCCGCGCTGATCGAGCAGGCCGGCCCGCAGATGAAGCTGATCGCCAATTTCGGCAATGGCGTCGACAACATCGATATCGACGCGGCGCAGAAAAAGGGCATCACCGTCACCAATACGCCCAATGTCCTGTCGGAGGACACCGCCGACATGACCATGGCGCTGATGCTGGCCGTGCCGCGGCGGCTCACTGAGGGCGCCAACATCATCGTCGGCTCCGGCGGCGTCTGGAAGGGCTGGTCGCCGACCTGGATGCTCGGCCACCGGATCGGCGGCAAGCGGCTGGGCATCATCGGCATGGGCCGCATAGGCACCGCGGTGGCCCGCCGCGCCAAGGCCTTTGGCCTGTCGATCCACTACCACAACCGCCGCCGCGTCGATCCGGCCACGGAGGACCAGCTAGAGGCCACCTATTGGGACAGCCTCGACCAGATGCTGGCGCGCGTCGACATCGTCTCGGTGCATTGCCCGTCAACGCCCGCGACCTTTCATCTTCTCTCCGCCCGCCGGCTCGAGCTGATGAAGCCCGGCGCCTATATCGTCAATTCGGCGCGCGGCGGCATCATCGACGAGGATGCGCTGATCAAGGCGCTGAAGGATGGCCGCCTGTCGGGCGCGGGGCTCGACGTGTTCGAGCACGAACCGGCGGTGGACAAGCGTCTGGTCAAGCTCGCCACCGAAGGCAAGGTGGTGCTGCTGCCGCATATGGGCTCGGCCACCATAGAGGGCCGCATCGACATGGGCGACAAGGTGATCATCAACATCCGCACCTTCTTCGACGGCCACCGCCCCCCCGACCGCGTTCTGCCGCTGAGGAACTAGATTTGATGTCGGGGACAGTTTACTTTTGCCCCGCTCACCTCGAACAGCGCGCAACCCCCGAGGGGCAAAAGTAAACTGTCCCCTACCTACACCCTGCGCCTGTACCGAACCGTCTGGAAGCTCGCCGCCAGCCCGTCATAGAGCAGCAGCCGGCCGATCAGCGGCTCGCCCGCGCCGGTGATCAGCTTGATCACCTCCATCGCCTCGAGAGTGCCGATCACGCCGGTCAGCGCGCCGACGACGCCGGCTTCGGCGCAGGAGGGAACCAGTCCCGGCGGCGGCGCTTCGGGAAACAGATCGCGAAACCGCGGGCAGGGCCGTCCGTCGGCCTGCGTGTCATAGGGCGTCAGCACCGTGACCGAGCCGTCGAAGCGCCCGACTGCCGCCGTGACCAGCGGGATCTCGAGCCGCTCGCAGGTGTCGGCCAGCAGATAGCGGGTGTCGAAATTGTCCGATCCGTCCACCACCATGTCATAGGCCGTGAGGATATCGACGGCGTTTTCGCCCGTCAGCCGCGTCTCGTGGGTCACCACCCTTGTGTGCGGATTGAGGCGTTTGAGCGCGCGCGCCGCACTCTCGGTCTTGGCAAGCCCGATATGGGCGGTGTCATGCAGGATCTGGCGCTGCAGGTTCGATAGCGACACCCGATCGTCGTCGACGATGCCGATGAGGCCCACACCAGCCGCCGCGAGATAGCTCAGCACCGGCGAGCCGAGCCCGCCCGCGCCCAGCACCAGCACCCGGGCGGCCTTGAGCTTCTGCTGCCCGCTGCCGCCGATTTCGCGGAGCACGATATGGCGGGCATAGCGCGCCACTTCGTCGGGGTTCAGCGGCGCCTCATCCATGGTCGGTCTCCTGGTATGGCGTCACCCGGCCATCCGCCACCGTGAAGATCCGGCCGCGCGATCCCAGGCTTTCGAACATCTGCGCATCGGTCCCGGTCATGAAGGCCTGGCAGTCGAGCGCCTCGATCAGGTCAAACAACGCCGCGCGGCGGCCTTCGTCAAGATGGGCGGCGATCTCGTCGAGCAACAGGATGGGCGCGTGCCCGGTCATGGCCCGCACCAGTTGCGCGTGTCCCAGCACGATGCCGATCAGCAGCGCCTTCTGCTCACCGGTCGAGGACAGCGCCGCCGGCATCGCCTTCTCCCGGTGATGCACGATCAGGTCCGAGCGGTGCGGTCCGGCGAGCGTCCGCCCGGCCGCCGCATCGCGGCCGCGCCCCGATCTCAGCAGCGCGGCGAAGGCGGTTTCCCTGTCGCCGGCCGAGGGCAGCGCCTGGTCTTCGAGAAATCCCTCCAGCCGCACGGTTGCCGCCGGGAACACGCTGTAGGCCCGGGTGTCGTCAATCAGGCCGGAAAGCAGGCTCACCACCTCGTCGCGCGCCATCGCCATGGCCACGCCGAGTTCCACCATCTGCGCCTCCAGCCCGTCGAGCCAGGTGGGGTCCGCCCGGCCTTCCGACAGGAGCCGGTTGCGGCTGCGCATGGCGCGCTCGTAGTTCAGCGCCCGTCCGCCATGGGCCGGATCGACCGACAGCACCAGCCGGTCGAGAAAGCGCCGCCGGTCGCCGGCAGGCCCCGTAAAAAGCCCGTCCATGGCAGGCGTCAGCCACAACAGCCTGAGATGTTCGAGCAGCGCATCGGTCGAGCGCGCCGGCGCGCCGTTGATCCGCACCCGGCGCGCGCCCGCCTCCTCGCCGCCGTCGACGCCGGTGCCGATGTCCACCGGCCCGGCCATGCCCTCGAGGCCTGCAAAGACGCTGAATCCGGCCTCGGGCGCGGAGCCGGCCTTGATCAGGTCGCTGAAGGCTGCGCGGCGAAACCCCCGGCCAGGCGTCAAGAGCGACAGCGCCTCCATCAGATTGGTCTTGCCCGCACCATTGTCGCCCGCGAGCACCACATGGCGCTGGTCAAGCTCCAGCGACAGGCTCGCATAATTGCGAAAACCCGCAAGTTTCAGTCGTTGAATATGTACCCTTGGGGCCATGCAAGTCTCCGCGCAACCGCGCTGCGGCTGGCAGTCCTTTGCGGTGAAGAAGAAAAGAGCCCTTACACCCGCATCGGCATCAGCACATAGAGCGCGTCGTCGCCGGCGGTGTCGCGCACCAGCGTCGGCGAGCCGGGATCGGCGAGCATGAACACCGCATCCGTGCCCGACAGCTGATTGGTGATGTCGAGCAGATATTTGGCGTTGAAGCCGATCTCAAGCGGATCGCGGTCATAGCCCACGGCCAGTTCCTCCGTGGCGCTGCCCGAATCGGGATTGTTGACCGTGAGCGTCAATTGTCCGTCGGCGATCGCCAGCTTCACCGCCCGGCCGCGTTCCGACGAGATCGTCGACACCCGGTCGACGGCCTGTGCGAAGGTCTGGCAGTCGACGGTCAGTTCCTTGTCGTTGCCGGTCGGGATCACCCGCTGGTAGTCGGGGAAGGTGCCGTCGATCAGCTTCGAGGTCAGCACCACCGAGCCGATGGTGAAGCGGATCTTGGCGTCCGACACTTCCACGGTCACGGTGACATCGGGATTGTCGACCAGCTTCTGCAGCTCGCCCACGGTCTTGCGCGGAATGATGATGCCCGGCATGCCCTCGGAGCCAGCCGGGGCATCGACATCGGCGCGCGCCAGGCGGTGGCCGTCGGTGGCGACCGCGCGCAGCTTGAGCGCGCCCTCGCTCTCGATCGAATGCATGAAGATGCCGTTGAGATAGTAGCGGGTCTCCTCGGTGGAGATCGCGAACTGGGTCCGGTCGATCAGCATCTTGAGCTGTGTCGCGGGCAGGCGGAAAGTGTGGGTGAAGGCGCCGGCGGTCAGATCCGGAAAATCCGATTCCGGCAGGCACTGCAGCGAGAATTTCGACCGGCCGGAGGCGACCGTCATCGAGCCGCCGTCGGGGTTGGTGGCCAGCAGCACTTCCGAGCCGTCGCCGAGCTTGCGCACGATGTCGTAGAGCAGATGCGCCGGCACCGTGGTGGCGCCCGCCTGCTCGATCATCGCCGGCGTCGCCTCGGTGATCTCGAGATCGAGGTCAGTCGCCTTCATGTCGAGCGTCGCGCCCTCCGCCTTGAGCAGCACATTCGACAGGATCGGAATCGTGTTGCGGCGCTCGACCACGCGATGCACGTGGTTCAGCGACTTGAGGAGATTGGAACGCTCGAGGGTGACACGCATGATCTGATTACCGTTTGGCTGGGGCCCGCACGGGAACGCGAGGGCCTTTCAAATTCTGTCTTGTCAGGCTTATGCCCTGCCTGGGCAATGTTGCGCCGCAACTGTGCGGTGCGCCCGGGCGTGCAAAATGGCAGATTATGCCCCTGATATGCAACAAAAACCGGCCCGGACCTTTCGGGCCGGACCGGGATTCTGGGGATAATCCGAAGGGCGGGCGGTTTACTCGATGATCAGCCGCTTCAACAACTCGATCTCATGGCCGAGTTTGGTGTCCGATCCGATCAGGCCTTCAATCTTGCGTACCGCATGCAACACGGTTGTGTGGTCACGCCCGCCGAACCTGCGGCCGATTTCGGGAAACGAGCGCGGCGTCATGGTCTTGGCCAGATACATGGCAATCTGCCGCGGCTTGACGATGACGCGGGTGCGGCGGTCGGATACCAGTTCCTGCCGCGAGACATTGTAGTGCCGTGACACCACCCGCTGGATGTCCTCGATCCGCACCCGCTTTGGCTCGCCGGCATTGACCAGATGGCCGAGAAGCTGGTCGACGCGCTCGAGCGTCAAATTGGGCTCGAAACTGCGCCGGAACAGAAGCTGGTTGAAGGCGCCTTCAAGCTCGCGCCCGCTGGCGGTGATGTTCTGCGCCACATGGGCGAGAATCTCCTCGCTGATGTCGAGCGTCCCATCCTCGATCTGGGCGATGGCCATGCGCTGCTTGAGCATGTCGAGCCGCATCTCGTAGTCGGGCGCCTCGATTTCGATGGCGACGCCGCCCTGCAGCCGCGAGCGGACGCGCGGATCGAGCGATTCCAGCTCCCACGGGGCGCGGTCGGCGGCGACAACCACCTGGCGGGCCGAATCGAGCAGCATGTTCAAGAGATGGCAGAATTCGTGCTGGATCGACTTGCCCTGCAGGAACTGCATGTCGTCGATGACCAGAAGGTCGATATTGCGCAGCGATTCCTTGAACGACAACGCGTCATGGTCGCGGATCGCGGTGGCAAAGCGCCACATGAAATATTCCGCCGTCAGATAGACCACGCGCGGATTGCGGGCGTGCCGGCTGGCAGCTGCGGCAACGGCCTGCAGAAGATGGGTCTTGCCCAGTCCGACATTGGAGTGGATGAACAGCGGGTTGAAGCGCACCGAGCCGGTTCCGGCCTCGGCGATGGTCTTGGCCGCGGCCAGCGCCACGCGGTTGGATGAGCCCTCGACATAGCTTTCGAACGTGTAGCGCGGATCGAGCGGCGAGCCGATCACCGCATTGGCGGGCTGGTGGCTCTTGCCGAAGGTCGACAGATGCGCGCCCACGCCCTTGACCGACAGGTGCTGCTCCTTGCGCGCCGGTGCCGCTGCCTGGTTCACCTGCGCCGGGCTGTCGGGCTCCGGTGCGGCGACATTGGGATTTGCGCGGCTCGCCGAGCGCACGACAATCTCCACCTTGAGGATGTCGGGGTCCTCTTCGCGGAACAGCGCACTGATCTGGTCGAGATACTTGTTGTTGATCCAGGATTTCAGAAAAGCCGTCGGCACAGAGAGGCGCACCACGCTTTTTGAAGCCGATTGCAGTTTCAGCCGACCGAACCAGCTGGTGAAGACCTCCGGTCCGACCTGCGCCTTCAGACGCGCCGTCACCCGATCGAAGGCCTGAGTGTTCTTGTTCATGTCCGCCCCTTTGTCAGTGGTCGGGCAAACATCGTTGCCAAGCGGTTGGGCGGTGGCTTGCACGCCCCATTCTGCCGCTTTACGCGCTGTCGTCATGTGTGTTTGCATCGCCGCTGGTCATCCCTGTTGCCGCATTCAGGCCATCGTCATGATGGCCGCCTCAGGTCGGGGGTATTGCCCCGCCCGTTCTGGTCGTTCGTCTCGCCTGCGGCCGCCCCGCCGCCATGTCCCTCCATTCAACGTCCCGCCGGCGACCTCGTATCGCCGATGAGACAAGTCTTCCCCGATCCGCCAGAACAGGAGTTCAGGCGGCCAATGCCCCACAGCAGGGCGGCAGAGCGCCCTTGCAACCGAAGGTTTATTTCAGAGTTTGCCTGACAGATGTGCCACGCGCCAAGTTGCGGATGAGACAACACTTGCTGAACTTGCAGCAAACGCCCCTGGAACCGCCTGGCTCCGTGCCCCTTGTCGAGGGTTATTTAGGCAGGATGAGAGGGTCAGATCAAGCAGCTTATTTACGAAAAAGTAACGAATTGGGGCTTGACTCGCGCAGGTTGAAAAAAGCCCTCAGCGCGGGTTTTCAACAGTCGATTGGATTCATTACCTTTTCGTGGCTTCGGGCTTTTTGCGCCCTTGAAGAAGTGTTGGATATTAAATTTAGGGCATTGACAGCCTGCCCGGAAAATCTGGTCCATTTGAGCCGGAGAGAATCGTGGACCTCTCGTAAGGCTTTGAATAAAAACAATAAAAACTGTGACTGTGACGGAGCCGTGACAAACTTGGAGCAGGCTTTGGCCACGTTTGACGCAAACCATTGGGGCAAAACGAAAAAGGCCCGGACAAGCCGGGCCTTTAGCCGTCAAACGAATTTTTCAGCGGTTCAGGCGCTCAGCGCCTTGACCCGGTTGGACAGCCGGGAAATCTTCCGCGACGCCGTATTGGCGTGAACCACGCCCTTGCTGGTGGCGCGCATCAGTTCGGGCTGGGCTGCCTTCAGCGCTGCGGCTGCAGCGGCCTGGTCGCCGGAGCTGATGGCTTCCTCGACGAGACGGAGGAAACCGCGGACACGCGAACGGCGTGCCTTGTTGACGTCAGTGCGGCGGGCAATCTTGCGGGTCGCTTTTTTCGCCGAAGTTGTATTGGCCATGAATGCCTCTCAAGTGTCACATGCTCTGTTCCGGCCGGAAAGCGCCTCTTGCGAGGGATGTCGCTTCGACAGACGGAATGCGAGAAAACCACGGCGAGCCCGAAAGCTGCCATTCGATGGCGGGCCTATACCGGGTATCGCGGCTTGCGTCAACGCGAAAATCGGTTTTGGTGCCGGTCCGGCGGTGCATTTCGTCAGCGGTGCTTGAACTGTGCCTTGCGCTTGTCGACGAAGGCGCCCATGCCTTCCTTCTGGTCTTCCGTCGCAAACAGCGAATGAAACAGCCGCCGCTCGAAGCGCAAGCCTTCGCTCAGCGGCACCTCATCGGCGCGGTTGACCGATTCCTTGACCATCATCGCCACCGGCAGCGAGAAGCCGGCGATCTTCTCGGCCGCCTTCGTGGCGGTCGCGAGCAGTTCACCCGCCGGCACCACGCGGGCGACGAGGCCCGAGCGCTCGGCCTCCTCGGCGTCCATCATCCGGCCGGTCAGGCAAAGATCCATCGCCTTGGCCTTGCCGACCGCGCGGGTCAGCCGCTGGGTGCCGCCCATGCCGGGAATGACGCCGAGCGTGATTTCCGGCTGGCCGAATTTGGCGCTGTCGGCGGCAATGATGAAATCGCACATCATCGCGAGTTCGCAGCCGCCGCCCAGCGCATAGCCCGCCACTGCCGCGATCACCGGCTTGCGGGTTCCGGCCACCGCGCTCCAGCCTTCGAAAAAATCCTCCATATAGGCGCTGACATAGTCCTTGGACTGCATTTCCTTGATGTCGGCGCCGGCCGCGAAGGCCTTGTCCGAGCCGGTCAGCACGATCGCGCCGATCTTGTCGTCGCCGCCATAGTGGGCCAGCGTCTCGCGCAACTCGCTCAGCAGTTCGGAATTGAGCGCATTGAGCGCATCGGGCCGGTTGAGCGTGATGATGGCCACCCGGCCGCGTGTCTCAGTCTTCAGCGTCTTGAGCGCCATCGCCTCTCTCCTTTATGGGGCCAGGTTGAACTCATCTCTCAAGGATGGGTTCCCGGGCCGGATCAGTTTTTCTGGCAGCGCGGGCAATAAAAGGTCGAGCGCCCGCTCTGTGCAATGCGCCGGACCGTATCGCCACAGCCGGGCCGGGGGCAAGCCTTTCCCTCGCGGTCATAGACCGAAAACCCGTGCTGGAAATACCCCAGTGTCCCGTCGGTGCGGATATGGTCTCTCAGCGACGAGCCCCCAGCGGCAATCGCCTCGCCGATCACGGCGCGGATCGCAAGTGTCAGCTGCCCGAGCGGCGCCTTCGGCTTGCCGGTCGGGCCCACCAGCCGACCCGCCGGCTTGAGCGGCGACAGTCCGGCGCGCCACATGGCCTCGCAGACATAGATATTGCCGAGACCCGCGATGATGCGCTGGTCAAGCAGTGCCGCCTTGAGCGGCGCTTTCTTTCCTGTGAGCCGCGGCGCCAGATCGCTGGCGTCCAGGCTGTTGCCGGTCGGCTCCACGCCAAGGCTCCTGAACCAGGGATGCTCCGCAAGCCCGGTCCGCGCGATCAGATCCATGTAGCCGAATCGCCGCGGATCATTGTAAATCACCCGGGCGAGGCCCGCCGGGCCCTCCATGTGAAAAATCACATGATCGTGCCGGTCATCTTTAGAGCGGGCATGGTGAAAGGCGCCGGGCTTGAGTGAGCCCTCTCCCTCGGCCTCGATCCTGAAAGACCCCGACATGCCAAGATGGCAGATCAGCACCATGCCGTCGTCGAGATCGGCCAGCAGGTACTTGGCCCGCCGCCCGAGCGACATCACCCGCCTGCCTTGGAGCCGGCCCGCAAAACCCTCCGGAAAGGCAAAGCGCAGGTCGGCGCGTCGCTGCTCGACGCGGGTGAAATGCGCGCCTTCCATCACCGGCTCAAGGCCGCGGCGAACGGTTTCAACTTCGGGCAGTTCGGGCATGCGGTCTCCTGGCAGTCTCTGCTAACGCCGTTCTCATGCAGGTCGCGTTCAAATACATTCATTTGAACGACAACGTCCATGCATCAAATCACCCCCCTGCAGCGCCTCTGCGCCGTAGGGTCGCCGGTGGCAATATTGCAAAGCCTGACCTATAAGGCGGTGCGCTTTGCCGCAGGCTGGGCAGTTTTGCCTGGATAGCGCGGAGCGGCCCGATCCGCTATGGTCAAGACCGACCATGCCAGGCCCCTGACCGGGATCCTGGATGAGCGGGTGGCTTGGGCTGTCAATTGTCTGGAAGAAATGCAGGAACACAAGATGTCACAACAGCGCGTATCCACCGATGGCGGAATGCAGACCAGTTACGGCTTTCGCACCGTGGCCGATGGCGAGAAGCAGGTTCTGGTCAATGACGTCTTTCACAAGGTCGCCAAGCGCTACGACATCATGAATGACGTCATGTCGGCGGGCATGCACAGGGTCTGGAAGGACGCGCTTGTTGCAAGCCTCAATCCGTCGCGCCGCCCCGGTTTCCGCTTTCTCGACGTGGCCGGCGGCACCGGCGACATCGCCTTCCGCATCGTCGCGGCCTCCGATCGCCAGGCCACCGGCACGGTGCTTGACATCAACGGCTCGATGCTGGGCGTCGGCGCCGAGCGCGCCGCCAAGAAGGGCTATTCGGACAATCTCGATTTCGTCGAAGCCAATGCCGAGGAACTGCCCTTTGCGGATTCAAGCTTCGACGCCTACACCATCGCCTTCGGCATTCGCAACGTGCCCGATATCGACAAGGCGCTCAGCGAAGCCTACCGCGTGCTCCGGCGCGGCGGCCGGTTCTTGTGCCTCGAATTTTCCGAGGTCGACATGCCGCTGCTCGATCGTGTCTATGACGCCTGGTCGTTCAACGGCATTCCGGCCATGGGCAAGGCCATCGCCGGCGAAGCCGAACCCTACCAGTACCTGGTCGAATCGATCCGCAAGTTTCCGCGCCAGCGGGATTTTGCAGCGATGATCGAGCGTGCCGGGTTCTCGCGCGTCAACTACACCAACTACACCGGCGGCATTGCGGCGCTGCATTCGGCCTGGAAGATCTAAGCAGCATGGCAAGCCTCGTCTCCTATCTCCGCCTGGTGCGGGCGGGGTTCATCCTTGTGCGCGAGGGTGTGGTCGCTTCGCTGCCCGCCGACGAGCTGTCCGGTCCGCTTCTGTTTGCTCACCGGCTCGCCGGGCTGATCGCCAAGCGCGGCGCCAGGCAGGTCGAGCGCACCGACCGGCTCGCCCGCGCGGTCGACCGGCTCGGCCCCTCCTGGGTCAAGCTCGGCCAGTTTCTCGCCACCCGGCCCGATGTGGTGGGCGTCGATATCGCCAAGGACCTGTCGGGCCTGCAGGACCGGATGTCGACCTTTCCTGAATCGCTGGCGCGTGCCGAAATCGAGGCCTCGATCGGACGTCCGGTGGCCGAGCTCTTCTCGCACTTCGATCCCCCCGTCGCCGCCGCCTCCATCGCCCAGGTCCATCCCGCCGGGATCACCGATCAAAACGGGTCCCGCAAGGTCGCCGTCAAGGTCATCCGTCCCGGCGTGCGCCAGCGCTTCAAGCAGGATCTCGAGGTCTTCTATCTGATCTCGGAGCTGCAGGAGCGGTTCATTCCCGCCTCGCGCCGCCTCCGCCCGGTCGAAATCACCAAGACGCTCGAACAGACCACGCGGCTTGAAATGGATCTCCGGCTCGAGGCTGCGGCGCTGTCGGAAATGGCCGAGAACACCCGCGACGATCCCGGCTTCCGTGTGCCCAAGGTCGACTGGGAGCGCACCGGACGCGACGTGGTCACCATGGAATGGATCGACGGCATCAAGATGAGCGATGTCGCCGGCCTGCGTGCAGCCGGCCACGATCTCGATCTGCTTGCCGACATGCTGATCCAGTCGTTCCTGCGCCACACCCTGCGCGACGGCTTCTTCCATGCCGACATGCACCAGGGCAATCTCTTCGTCGACCCGGCCGGCATGGTGGTCGCCGTCGACATGGGCATTGTCGGCCGCATGGGAAAGACCGAACGCCGCTTCCTCGCCGAGATCCTCTACGGCTTCATCACCCGCGACTATCGCCGCGTGGCCGATGTGCATTTCGAGGCGGGCTACGTGCCGGCCCGGCACGATCCGGCGAGCTTCGCCCAGGCCATCCGCGCCATCGGCGAGCCGATCCATGGCCAGCCTGCCGAAACCATTTCCATGGCGCGGCTGCTGACTCTGCTGTTCGAGGTCACGGAACTGTTCGACATGCAGACGCGGCCCGAGCTGGTCATGCTGCAGAAGACCATGGTCGTGGTCGAGGGCGTTGCCCGCACGCTCAATCCGAAGTTCAACATGTGGAAGGCCGCCGAGCCGGTGGTCGGCAGCTGGATCCGCGACAATCTCGGCCCCAAGCGCATCGCCGGCGATCTCAAGGCCGGCGCCATCGCGGCGATGCGGCTGGCCGAGCGCCTGCCTGATCTCGCCGTGCGCACCGAGCGCTTCGCCACGGAACTGGGCGACATGGCCGAGCATGGCCTGCGCTTCGACGAGGCCACATCCGACGCCATCGGCAAGGCCGAGGCCCGCCACACCCGCTCGGGCCGCGTGGCGCTGTGGATAATAGCTGCGGCCATGGTCTGGATCGCGCTTGCGCTGCATCCGCTTTGGTAATTAAATTAAAGGCAATTTAGGATTTAGGAGTATTTTAGGAGAGTATTTTCCGGTTCCATTTCGCAGTAGAATAGCTAACCGTTCTTTATGTATCCAAGACTAGATAATGCGCAGACAACGTGCATTTGTGAATTGTGAGATATATTGATATACGGCTTATCCCGCTAGCTCCGGTTTAACCATATCTTGAGGTTCTGGCTCCGGACTCTCGCCAAGGCACACGCCCTGGTTTAATTGGGGCGAATGGCCCACCAGTCTGTCTTCAGATGGCGCTACGACCGCCCGCTTTCGCTGGAGCAGTTTCAACTGCGTTTTCCTGACGACTACGCCTGTGCCGCTTATCTGGCGAAGAAGCGCTGGCCCGACGGCTTCGTCTGCCCACACTGCGGATCGACTAAGGGCTGGAAGCTGCGGTCGAAGCCGTGGGTATGGGAGTGCGGTGGAGAGAAGGCTGACGAGGACGGCGAACTGACCCTTTGCCGCAAGCAGACTTCCGTCATCGCTGGCACGATCATGCACAAGACGCACCTGCCGCTGCGGCAGTGGTTCCTGGCAGCGCACTTGGTGACGACGCATTCGAACGGCATCTCAGCACTTCAGCTCCAGGCCAAGCTGGGCATCGGTTCGTACAAGACCGCCTGGCTCCTCCTGCACAAATTGCGTCTGGCTATGGTCAATCCCGACCGCGAGAAGTTGGGCGGCTACGAAGAGACCGTCGAGATCGACGAGACGAGCATTCCCTTCCGGACAAAGGACGAGCCCGTGGGCGGCGGACAGGGCCGCAGCCCCATCGGAAAGCTCAACATCATCGGGGCGGTGGAATGGCGCGACGAAGGTAGGTCTGGCCGCATCCGCCTTGAACCTATCCGCACCAACGGCAGGGAATCCCTGCATCCCTTCGTGTTGCGCAACACGAATCCCCACACGACGATCTTCACCGACGGCAACCAAGCCTACCAGGGAATTCCTGACCGCAATCACGCCTCGAAGGTCGTTGGCAAACTGCCCGCTCATCTCTGGTTCAAGCGCATACACCGCGTCTTCTCACTGATGAAGCGCTGGATGATGGGTGTCTATCATGGCGTCCGTCGCCGTCATCTCAACATCTACCTCCAGGAGTTCGTCTTCCGCTGGAACCGTCGACGGCAGTACCGCGCGGCGTTCGACAGTCTCGTTGCCATCGGCAACGAGGTCGGCCATGCCAGCCTCCGTGACATCGTCGGTAGGCCGCCGGTCCTCAAGACGCTCATGGAGCGGGTGCGGGGTGGGACCGAGCTGGATCGCCGCCAGGCCTACCTTGAGGCTATCGCCAACGGTGTCCCCAGTGTCTTTGCGGAGAGACTGCTTGACCCCGATTATGTCGCGCCAGAACCACGCGTCTATCGGCGAAACAAGCCGCCGCGACCAGTGTTGGCCAAATCACGGTCGGCCTTCGTGTACGCTACTCATTGAGCCAGCAGCGAGCTTATTCGGCCTCGACCGAGCAATGCTCCCTATCCCCTCTCGGAACCTCCCCGCGACTCAGATAAGGTGAAATCTGCCTTCAAATTACGCGATTCATACAGCCGGAAGCTGCACCATATATTGGGGTGCCGGAGCTAACGGGATAAGCCGTATTGATATTTAATTTTTTACTGACAGATTGCCAAAGTTCAGGTGGATTACTCGCCAATCTAGGCGTCTCGGTGATTAAGTTTAGGCCTACTAGAGCGTATTTTTTGTTATCACCTTTGGCAGAAGGGTGCGCGTAGGTTCCTTGTTCGACACCGATAATTTTTCCTTCTTCGCAAAGCCCCAGAAATGCATTCTTGGGGCAGGGTTTCATTCGTGAATAATTTGGTTCTGTCGAATCAGGTTTGTCCGGCCAAATGTCCTTGGCCGCTTGCACCCACGCTTCTTGAGGGGTTTGCCGAGACTTCGTGTTTTGCAGTGCCTTCGCTGCTTTGATTGCAGCTTCTCCATATTTACCGAAGTTCTCAACACTTTTCATCAGTGCAATGCTCCACAATTGTCCAAAAATTTGTATCGGACAGGATAACCAAAATCAGATTGGCTGCAATTCGCGGTGAACTGAAGCCGCCACACCCGCTCGGGCCGCGTGGCGCTGTGGATAATAGCTGCGGCCATGGTCTGGATCGCGCTTGCCCTCCACCCCATATGGTAGGGATGGTCTCGTACCGCCCGATTTCTCTCGATGACACCGACATGCACCCCCTGGCCGACGAAGCCTGGGAAGACGGCTATCCCTTTGTCGAGCGCATGCTGCAAGACTGGAGGTTGGGCGAAAACCGCTTCGACGGCCCGGGCGCGCGGCTGATCGGCGCCTTCGAGGGCGACCGGCCGATCGGCTTCTGCGGCCTGTGCCGCGATCCTTTCACGGACGAGAATGTCGGCCGCCTTCGCCATCTCTATGTCGATCGCGGCCATCGCCATGCAGGCGTCGCCAAGGCGCTGGTGGCGCAGGCGCTTGACGGCGCCGCCATCTGGTTCCCGCGCGTCCGCCTGCGCGCCACGCCGGCGTCGCGGACCTTCTACGAGCATCTGGGCTTCCACACGGTCGACGAGGCCGACGCCACCCACACGCTGCGGCTGCGGTGATGCCGGCCGGATCGGCCAGGCCCGGATGGGCCGGGTCGGGACGAGCAGGCACGGCGATGAGGCCGGAGCGCGCCGCCGGATTTGCAATTCGAGCCCGTTTCCCGCAAACTGGCGCCTGGTTCGGCCATCAAGCGCCGGGCCAACATTCGCCGACGGCAGCATCTGCGCCGTCAGGGCAGGAAACCCGGCAGCGGGATGCAAGCCGCACCCCGATCCGTGACAGCACGGACGCGCCGGGACAGACACAAGCATTGGATACACATATGAGCGAGGCCAAATCCGGCGACACCGTGCGGATCAATTATACCGGCAAACTGACAGACGGCACCAGGTTCGACAGTTCCGAGGGACGCGAGCCGCTTGAATTCCAGGTGGGCGCCGGCCAGATCATCAGCGGTCTTGACCGCGAAGTCGAGGGCATGAAGGTCGGCGACAAGCAGACCGTGACCGTTCCGGCCGAAGAGGCCTACGGCGCCCATGACTCGGCGAAGGTGCAGAAGGTTCCGCGCAACGCCCTGCCGCCGGAAATCGAGCCGCAGCAAGGCATGCAGCTTCAGGCCCGCACGCCCGATGGCGGGCAGGTGCCGCTCGTCGTCACTGCCGTCGAGGCGGAGGAAATCACCGTCGACGCCAACCATCCCCTGGCCGGCCAGGACCTTGTGTTCGACATCGAAGTCGTCGAGATCGTCAAGGCGGCCTGAGCGCACGAGACCTGGACAACCCGGCCAGGTGCCGGGTTGTCTGTCCGCTTCGGAAGACAGCTCCTGTCGCGGCCCGCCGCCCGGGCAAATGGGCGGATGCGCCGGTGGTCAGCCGCGTTTGACTGCACTGCATGCAATGCCTGCATTGCAGTCACGATCAAACCCGTCGACGAGGAGGCTCCCTGGCAACACGGACCATCCGCAATCTCGACGATTCCATCAAGCAGGCCCTGCGCGAACGCGCCGCCCGCCATGGCGTGTCCATGGAGCTTGGAAAAATTTCCTGAACCGCAGTCTGCCAAGCCAAGCGTGGAGGCATTGCTTCATTCTTTGTGAGGCGGTGCACTGCGCCGATCGCGGTTTCACCCTATTTTCCCGTTGCTCGCCCCTTTTGCCATTTCGCTCGAACGCGATTAAGGGATTGCACGGCAGCAGATCATCATGAAATATGATTGCAATGAAATCATTGTGTCTCTGCGAGTAGTCCATGGCAAGCCTGACAATCCGAAATCTCGATGAAACCGCGAAGCAGCGGCTGCGTGAGCGCGCCGCGCGCAACGGCCGATCCATGGAAGAGGAAATGCGGGTCATACTGACCGAACTCGAAGGCGGCGATGAAGCCGGTGAAAATCATGGAGACGACGCGGCACGTGGATCGTTCTACAATCGTGGCCGCGCCGTGGTCGAGCCGCTTGGCGGTGTCGAACTTGATCTGCCGCCGCGCGAAGACATGGCGGTTTCGCCCCTGTCCACGGTCGGAAAGCCCCTCGCCGGCAAACGCATCCTGCTCATCCTCTCCGGCGGCATCGCCGCCTACAAGTCGCTCGACCTGATCCGCCGCCTGCGCGACCGCGGCGCGTCCGTGCGGCCGCTGATGACGGCGGCCGCGCAGCAGTTCGTGACGCCGCTCGCCGTCGGCGCGCTTGCCGCCGATCACGTCTACACCGACCTGTTCTCGCGCGAGGACGAGCAGGATGTCGGCCACATCCGGCTCGCGCGCGATTGTGACCTGATCTGCGTGGCGCCCGCCACGGCCGACCTGATGGCGAAACTCGCCCATGGCCTGGCCAACGACCTCGCCTCCACAGTGCTGCTCGCCACCAACCGCAAGGTTCTTGTCGCGCCGGCCATGAACCCGGCGATGTGGGCCCATCCCGCCACCCGCCGCAATGTCGAAACGCTCAGGCGCGACGGCGTCCATTTCATCGGCCCGATGTCAGGCGAAATGGCCGAATCCGGCGAAGCCGGCGAGGGCCGCATGGCCGAGCCGCTGGACATCGCCGCCGCGATCGGGGCGCTGCTCGACGATGCGCCCAAGCCGCTTGCCGGCAGGACCGCCATCGTCACCTCCGGCCCGACCCACGAGCCGATCGACCCGGTGCGCTACATCGCCAACCGCTCGTCCGGCAAGCAGGGCCACGCCATCGCCGGCGCCCTCGCCCGGCTCGGTGCCCGCGTCACGCTGGTCTCGGGTCCGGTGACCATCCCCGATCCGGCCGGGGTCGATGTCGTCCGGGTGGAAAGCGCCGCCGACATGCTCGCCGCCGTGACATCGGCGCTGCCCGCCGACATCGCCGTCTTCGTCGCCGCCGTCGCCGACTGGCGCGTCGCCACCGCCGCCGGCGACAAGATCAAGAAGAAGGAGGGCGAGGGTCCCGCGCCGCTCCAACTCACAGAGAACCCCGACATCCTGAGGACCATAGGCCATCACCAGAACCGGCCCCGCATCGTGGTCGGCTTCGCCGCCGAAACCGCCGACGTCATCGGCAACGCGCAAGCCAAGCTCGCCCGCAAGGGCGCCGATTTCATCGTGGCCAACGACGTCTCGCCCCAGACCGGCATCATGGGCGGCGACCGCAACCGCGTCCGCATCGTCTCGAAGGACGGCGTCGAGGACTGGCCGGATCTGAGCAAGGCCGAGGTCGCCGAACGGCTGGCGAAGCGAATCGCCGCGGCCTTCTAGCTGGCAAGGCAGCGCCCCGGGTCCCCAACCTCCCCCTTGAGGGGCGGTCGGAGAAGCAAGCGCCAGCGCAGCTGATCCGGGTGGGGGTAGGGAGCTGGCCGCGAGCGCTGGCATGGACCGTCACGACCGCTCACCCCCACCGGCTCTGCCCGCCCTTTGGGCGGTCAATCGCCTGCCTCCCCTCAAGGGGGAGGCAGGAATGCCGGCGTGATCGCCAATGCCCAGGCCAAGCTTGCCCGCAAGGGCGCCGATTTCATCGCCTCGAAGGCTGGCGTCGAGGATTGGCCGGATCTGAGCAAGGGCGAGGTCGCCCACCCGCTGGCGGAGAATCTGTCCTGATGACACGAATGCTTCCGACATTCAGTGGTTCTAGGAATTCTCGATGTTTCCGAGGCGCCTCTTGATCTGCACGTCCGGCGGAGCGCGCAATGTTTGCAGGATCACGCAACTCCTTTCCGCGGCATCGAGCAACGCGTTCAGATGCAAGTCTGACAATGCGCTTTCGGTCTTCAGTTCTACCTCGATGCTCGCGGTTTGAAAGCCGACTGGAACGTTTTCTCCGGTCATCAAGGTCCCCCGTACATCTGCACCAAGACCAACCCGCACTTCGAGATGCGCCAGCTTGATCGACTTCAGATTGGCAATCATGCGAATGGCGGTATCAAGACAGCTTGCAAGCGATGCGGCGAGGATTTCCCCTGGGCAGGGGAAATCGCTTTCGCCTCCCACGGCCGCGTGAACGGAGACGGGAATATCCACGGGAATGCCTTCGCCGCAGACGACATGCGTATGGATGGGGTGCTTCGCGGGAACTTCGGCGTCCACGGTATGGGCGCGATCAACCACCCAGGCAGACCCGGGGGCATCATGATAGTGCTTGCGCAGAGGCATCTGCCTTTCGAGAACTGCAATGGGCGTCCCGCCGGTGAAGGGCCGGATTTGGTCGAGGTGTGTGCGGTCCATCGTCATTTGACCGCTCCCCGCCCGGACCCCGGGCCGTCTACATCGCGCTGAACCAGGCCGTGCGTGATGAATCGGTTCATGGCGAACTCCTTTCCCTGTGAAATCCCCCGAAAACCCGGGCCGGTCCACACAGTGCGCGCGCCGGATGAGGACGCATACTTCTCCATGCGTAGCAAACCACTACAAGATCCGTAGTAGTCAGGGACGCGGCCGGCGCGTAGTCTTGATCGATGGAGCACAAAGCCAAAAACAAATCGGGAAGCCTGTGCCCGGCTATGGCATCCGCAGAGATACTGGGCGACAAATGGACCTTGCTCCTGCTGCGAGAGCTGTTTCTGGGCACGACCCGGTTCAGCCGGTTTCAGAAAGCCATCCCGCGCATGTCGCCGTCCATTCTCAGCAAGCGGCTCAAGACGCTGGAGGCCGCGGAGATCATCATTCGAAAGACCGTCCCGACCGGGCAGGCCGCTGAATACAAGCTCACGCGATGTGGCCGCGAACTTGGCCCCATTGTCGAGAACATGGCCGTCTGGGGCATGCGCTGGCGCAAACGCAGTATCGCAGCCCAGGATTGTGATCTCGGAGGGTTCATGTGGGATTTTCACCGAACCCTGAATACCCAGGGTCTGCCGGACGGTGAAACGGTGATCCTCGTGCAGATTTCGGACCGGTCTGAGCTGAATACATGGTGGGTGATTGCGAATGGCGACGCCATCGACCTCTGCCCCGAAGACCCCGGCCATGCCGTGGACATCTACCTCACGGCATCGCTGGCGAACCTGATCGCGCTCTGGTTGGGGGACGTCACCGTTCGCGATGCCGTTGACGCCAGGTCCATCTTCCTCGACGGCCCCAGACATCTGCTGGATTCGGCGCAGGACTGGATGGCGCGGTCCCCGCTGGTTGGAGTGGAGCCTGCGACTTCCACCCGATGAGGTTCATCGGCAAACAGGTCCATAGTGGCGGATCGGGCGGATCATTGACATGGCGTCTGATCTGGATTTTGATTGCGAGGCGCAGATGGCAGGGGATACGGGTGCCCGAATATCATGAACCGGACACGTTCGCCGCACTTGAGAAACGCGAGTGGGCCAAAACCGATGTGGCACAATCCTATGCAAAGGTGTTTGCCAAAGCGGCGGACATGGTTGTTCCATCCTTGGTTGAGGCCGTCGGAGCCGGTCCTGACATCAATGCACTCGACCTATGCTGCGGCCAAGGCAACGTGGCAGCGGGCCTTCTCAAGGCAGGAGCTAAGGTCACTGGACTTGATTTCTCACCTGCCATGCTTGAGATGGCGCGGGCAGCGGTTCCAGAGGCTCTGTTTGTAGAAGGCGACGCGATGGCGTTGTGCTTTGAAGATCAGTCATTTGACGCTGTGACAATTGGGTTTGGGATGCCGCACGTACCGGACCCCCCGAAAGTAGTGGCGGAAGCCCGCCGTGTTCTGCGTCCTGGCGGTCGGCTGGCGTTTTCTGTGTGGTGTGGGCCAGAAGTTGACACTGCTCTTGGCTATGTTTTTGGCGCTATAGGTCAACATGGGTCACCAGAGATTGCCTTACCTCCGGGGCCGGGTGCGACGGATTATGCTGATCCCACGCTGGCCTTTTCCGTTCTCGAGACGGCCGGATTTACCAATTGCCGTCAAACTATTGTCGCGTCCAAGTGGCACGTGAGTGACCCTGGCGCACCCTATGATTTCTTTCTTGAGGGAACAGCCAGAGGCGGTGCTCTCTTGCGTCCGCAACCGTCAGCGAATGCGGCCGCTATCCGAGCTGCTGTTGTTTCAAAAGTACTGGAAAAGCACGGACAGGGACCTCTATGGGATGTGCCAATTCCAGCGGTCGTGACCGTAGCGGTGGCTGTCTAAATAATATGAGTGATGTGGGGCCTTCATAAAAGCATTCGCTGCCGTTCTTGCCCCAAGCGGCAGCTTGGCCGCAGACCTAAGTCTTGCCCGCTAGAATGCTGCACGATCTACCAATGGCCGCTCTGGTGGAGCTGCGCCGCGGCGGGTGAGGACAATGTCAGCAAAGGGCCGAAAACGCCGATGATGGCTTGGCGACTAAGCTGGGAAAGCGGACGCTGGCTGCAGCCGAGAGCCGAAGCCATTCGATAGGCGCAATCTCGGGGCTGTCCCCTGCGCCCCCGCAAGTCGGATTGCAGCCTGACGTCGACACATGAAGCACATCTGCAGACGTGTATTTACTTCAAGCGCTGAAGGGGTGCAAGAGCTCAGCTATCCGGCTTCCTAACCATTGGTGAGGCGGACTGTTTGAAAACCGACGATGCCAAATCAAACACAAGCGGACCGGATCGACGAGGATGGGGGGCTCGAACACATTGAGATTTGCTGATTTGGAAACGCGATGTGCGAACGCGGATGGAAGCAAGGCGATGAGGTCCGAACTGGCGACGGCGCGGTAAACTCCGGAGAAAACCGGCAGGGTCATCACCACATTGCGTTCGCGCCCGATCCTCGCAAGTGCCTCATCCCCGATACCTTTGGGATTACCCTCTGTTGAAAACAGGACATGCTGTAATTCGCAGAAGAGGTCGAGCGGCATGACATCGCCATGTGCAAGTGCACGCTCTGTTGTCCTTGGATGAGCCTTCCTGGCAATCACAGAGAATGATGAGCTGAAAACCGGTTTGCCTTCTGCCCATTCCGGCAACGGCGTTTCCGGCAGCAAAGCAAAATCCACGTCTTGGCTTGCCATGGCGTCGACACGGTCGTCGGGGACCAAATCAACCAGGTGAACACGCAACGAAGGAGCATGCGCTGTCAGGTATTCGGCCAAGGCGGGCATGAGCATTTCAGCAAAGAAATCGCTGCCCGAAATCCGGAATCTGTTTTCTGCGGTCGCCGGATCGAACGCATCTTGCGCGCGGATCAGCGCTTCGATACGGCTCAAGACGTCTTGAAGAGGTTCTTGCAGAGAAAGAGCAAACTCCGTCGCTTCGAGCTTCTGACCGCTGCGAAAGAACAACTCGTCCCCGAGAGAGAGGCGAAGCCTTTTCAGCGCTGCAGATACGGCTGGTTGGGATAGGCCCAAACGCTCACCCGCCCTGACAGTTGAATGCTCAATCAGCAGAGCATCCAGCACGCGCAGAAGGTTCAGATCGAAAGTAGATAAATTTGTCATGATAATCGCTATCATATAATCTATCGATTTAACAGATTAACGGGGTGCAGGTAGGCTGCGATCAGTTTCGACGATCAGACAAAGGAGGATCAAGATGCAAGATCGCCCTCGCACCTATAACGTTTTGAATATACTCATGAAGTTTCACGCCTTTCCGTCCGAGACGATGGACAAGTTCTGCTTTGTCGAATGTCTTGTACCCGTTGGTGCAGGCGCGCCACCGAACCACCACGCGGGTGAGACGGAGTCGTTCTTTGTTGTCGATGGTCAGATCGGTTTCATGGTCGATGGCAAGGAAGTCCTGGCTGGCCCAGGCGATCACGTTGCAATTCCCGATGGGGCCGTGCACGCGTTTCAAGCTGTTGGAGACAAGCCGGCCCGCCTCTTGATCATCAACGCGCCCGGGCAGATGCACGACCGGTTTTTTACCGGAATCGGACACCCCCTTCCCGAGGGCCAAACCGAACTGCCGGAACCTGGCGAGCCGGATATTCCATCAGTATTGGCCATCGCGGAGGAAGTGGGCATGACATTTGTGGCTCCGGATGAAGAGCGTGCCTAACGCGGCCCACGAACAGAAAGCAAGACAGGTGCGGGGCGCAAACAGCGCCCGCGCTTAAACTATCCAGACATGTGAAAGTCGGCCCCGTCCACTCTGCCGCCATCCGCTCGTCGAAAATGCTGCGCGATGCACGAATGGATGGTCAAACGGGCCGCGCAGCATCAAAACGGGCGGTTGTTGAATGGCAGCTTGCGCCATAAGCGACCACGGCAATCGCAGAACATAAGTCCGAGCCAGGTCTCAAGCCGCCGGACGGGCATCCACGGCTGTCTTCAGCGCACGTTCGCCGTCAGGCGACCTCGGCAATGTCCAGGGTCTGGCTTTGTAGCGGTTCGAACCGCTTCGAGTTCATGCCCGATGCCGTGAGCGTGACGAAACTGCCTGCCGGGATCTCGTGCCACTTGGTGTCGGTGTCGTGAAACGGTTCGGACACCAGGCAATGGCCGGTGCCGCCGCAGGTCGGCGCGGAATAGAGGGTCGGCGCGTAGGCATCGGTGGCGTAGCGGATGGCGTAGAGCGTCTCCCCGTCGGAGAAGGCCGCGGTGAAGCGCACCAGTTCGCGCACCCCCGCGCGTGCGCTTTCCGCCAGCGCAAACCGGATCGCCGCGCCGAAGGCGCCGGCCGGATCGGTCTCGAGCCCGAATTCGATCGCCAGCAGGAACAGCAGTTCCGAATCCGTGGTGCCGTGCCGGGCCTGGTAGAGCCTGTCCGACAGCGCCGCTTCCATCGGCCGCCGGATCTGCTCGAACCCCGCGATCTGGCCATTGTGCATGAACGACCAGGTGCCGTGCACGAAGGGATGGCAATTGTCGCGGCTGGTCGCCCCGCCGGTCGAGGCGCGCACATGCGCCAGGAACAGCGGCGAGCGGATCTGCCGCGCCAGCGATTTGAGATTGCAGTCCGACCAGGCCGGCAGCACGTCGCGGTAGAGCCCCGGCTCCGGGCGCTCGCCATACCAGGCGATGCCGAATCCGTCGCCATTGGTCGCGGTCTTGGCCTCGGTCGCCCGGTGCGATTGTTCGATCAGCGAATGGCCCGGCGCCGAGACGATCTGCTCGAGCGGGATGGGGGTTCCACGATAGGCGGCCCAGCGGCACATGTGTTTCTATCTGCTCCGGTTGTGTGCATCCGGTGATGCAGTTCGTTTATCATACGGCTTGCTGTTTTCACAAAGGTAAATGCCGCCACCGCATGAACGGGCGCGCGGACGCGGCGCCAGACAGCGTGCCGGAGACCGCCTATTCTTGCTTTGTCCGCGCCAGCGCCGCGTTGATCGCCGCCATGCGCGCCTCGACCTGATCGAGATCCGCGGTTCCGCGGCCCGACTGGCGTTCCAGCTCGAACTTCATGGCGCTGAGGCGATCGCGCTTCTCCTCCCGGCTCAGGGTCTGGTGCTTCGAGACCTCGTCCGGCGTCATTTCGGTTTCCAGTTTTGAATCGATCTTGATGGCCATCTGCGTCTCCTTTGTCGTGCCGAAAGGTCAACGCAGCACCTCCGCCCAGGTCTCCACGGTTTACCGGCCGAGCCGGGCCGCGCCGCCAAAGCCTCGCAAAACTGAACAATCCGTTTCCATGCGGCCCCTTATAACAGGCCCGCCTGGCCGCTACATTGGCACCAACGCAACCATTACCGGCCCCCTGTCGCCGGTCCGACACTGAGGAGACCACCATGTCCATCAGGCCCGTCCGTCATGAATCCACCGCCGTCCCGCATCTCGAAGGTGCGGGCGTCCATCTCAAGCGCGCCTTCGGTTTCGACGATCCCTCGCTCACCGATCCGTTCCTGCTGTTTGACGATTTCCGCAACTCCAGCCCCGAGAAATATCTCAAGGGCTTTCCCTGGCATCCGCACCGCGGCATCGAGACCATCACCTATGTGCTGGCCGGCACCGTCGAGCACGGCGACAGCCTCGGCAACACCGGCACGCTGGGTGCGGGCGACGTGCAATGGATGACCGCCGGCCGCGGCATCATGCACCAGGAAATGCCCAAGGGCGATTTCGCCGGCAAGATGCACGGCTTCCAGCTCTGGGCCAACCTGCCCTCGTCGATGAAGATGACCGCGCCGCGCTACCAGGACGTCACGGCCGCCGACATTCCGGTCGAGATCGATGACGACGGCACCGCAGCCCGCATCATCTGCGGCGAGTTCTGGGGCAAGCGCGGCCCGGTTGACGGCATCGCCGCCGAGCCGTCCTATGTCGACATCTCGGTTCCGCCGGGCAAGAGGAAGACCTTCAAGGTCGATGCCTACCGCTCGGCGTTTGCCTACATCTTCGCAGGCTCCGGCACCTTCCGCGACGCCTCGAAACCCTTCGGCGTGCTGGTCGAGAAGGAAGTCGAGGGCGAGGAGATCCAGATCCGCGACATGTCGGGCGACCGCACGCTTGTGGTCTTCGACACCGGCGACGAGGTCACGGTGCAGGCGGGCGACGAAGGCATCCGCTTCCTGCTGGTCTCCGGCAAGCCGATCAAGGAGCCTGTGGCCTGGCACGGCCCGATCGTCATGAACACCCGCGCCGAACTGATCCAGGCCGTGACCGAGCTGCAGAACGGCACCTTCATCAAGCCGGCGCACTAGAGCCCGCCCCGATCCGCGTGAACTGCCAGAATGCCGGGATTCGTCCCGGCATTTTTGTGTTTGCCGTCGCCCATTCCCGGCGGCGCCGAAATCAGCCTGCATCAGCTGAGAGTCATGAGCGAAGGCGCGCGTCACGGCCACATCGTCGGTTGGAAGGCGACCCTCCTCCAGAGGGTGTCCGGCAAGAGTGGAATCCCGGTACTCCGGAAAAGGCAAACGAAAACAACGACCCTGGACTCTGTCCGGCATAAAGCGCGTTCCGGGCTGAGCCACCTCCCTGCCGGGGCTTGCCGCCCAAGCCTGTCTCGGCCCAAGGGCCGCAGAATGCGGTCCCTGTGCCGGTCGTAACCGTTGAAGACTGCCGATCTCCGCTTGCGTTGGACGAGCCGTAAGGGTCAAATAGGGGCGAGGCTTGGCCGCAGCACTGACAGTCCGTTCAAGGCTGCCTGTCAGGCCGATCGCGGCCGAATGTGGTGAGAGGTGACGGAATGAACGCCATGTACAAGCCTGGCGACGGCTATATTTTTTTCAGCGAGATCGGCAAGATCGACCAGCTGTGCACGACGCTGGTCGGCAAGATGCTGCCTGACGGCGTGCACCCGTCACACTTTGCCATTGTCCTGCATCTAGTGCGGACGGGTGACGGCGTCACGCCGCTCAGCCTCGCCGGCGCCATGAACGTCTCCAAGGCGACGATCAGCCATTCGATCCAGGTGCTGGAAAAACGCGGCTTCATCGAAACCAGGCCCTGCGTGCTCGATGCCCGCTCCAAGCAGGTGTTCCTCACCGCCGCCGGGCATGTGTTCTGCGAGGAGGCGATCAAAGCCGCGGCGCGAACCTTCAACCATATCCTGAGCGACCAGGATCGCCAGACCATGACCGACGCCCTGCCCGGCCTCGCCACCATTCGCAAGCTGCTCGAGGCAAATCGCGAGCCCGTCCAGGCCGAAGTCTCGCATACGGACCACGATGCGTCCGGAACGCTTGCGCTTGCCATACTCGGCGATACGCCGCGGCAATAGCAGGGTGAGGTCAATCCGGCCCCTTGTGCCGTCAGTTCCGCTTTCGCGGCATGCCCAGCGTGCAGCCTGAACACCCGGCCGGGCACTGGCCGGCCTGCTGGTCGCTTATGCAGGGCGTGGTTCGCCCGCTCAGGCCGTGGCTGATGCGCCGCCTGACCGTTGCCGGAAGGATGAGTTTCCGCAGCACATACAGTGCGGCCAGGGCCACCAGGGAATAGGTCAGGATTGCGTCCATCATGGCCTAGGCTCCAAGCATGAGGGCGGTCCGGTAGACCACGAAGGACGCGCCATAGGCGAGCGCCATCATGTAGACAAACATCAGCACCGGCCAGCGCCAGGAATTGGTCTCGCGCCGCACCACGGCCAGTGTCGGCAAGCATTGCGGCGCGAACACGTACCAGGCGAGCAACGACAGGGCGGTGGCCACAGGCCATTGTCCGGCAAGGGTTGCGCCAAGCGAGGCGTCGTCGAGCGCCGAGCCGCCAATGGCATAGACAGTGGCCAGCGCGCCGACCGCGACTTCGCGCGCCGCAAGGCCGGGAACCAGCGCCAGGCCGATCTGCCAGTTGAAGCCGATGGGCGCCAGCAGCGGTTCCAGCGCATGGCCGATCATTCCGGCAAAACTGTAATTGATCGCCGCATCGGCAGCGCCTTCGGGCGCGCCTGGAAAGGTTGAGAGAAACCAGATCAGGATCATCATCGACAGGATGATGGTGCCGGCCCGGCGGAAGAACATGAGGCCGCGCTGCGCCACGCCGAGGATCACACTGCGCGGCATGGGCAGCTTGTAGCTTGGCAGTTCCATGATGAAGGGCTCGCTCTTGCCGCGCCAGACGATGGTCCGGAACACGAAGGCCACCGTGAAGGCGCTGACGATGCCTGCCAGGTACAGCGAAAACAGCACCAGCCCCTGCAGATTGATGATACCGGCCACCATCCGGCCTGGAATGAAGGCCCCGATGATCAGCGTGTAGACCGGGATGCGCGCCGGGCAGGTCGATGGCGGTCACCTGCCGTCCTTCCGGCGTGGTGAACTGGCCTTCCTTGCGTTCCACGGTGACGCCGGGATGGTTGGCCACCTTTTGGCGGCTTCCGGTCAGGGCATTGAACAACGCCGTCTTGCCGCAGTTCGGATTGCCCGCAAAGGCTACGCGATAGGTCCTGGCAAGGGTGTCGAGCATCGCATCATCCTCCCGCCAGCACACGCGGCTCGGGGGTCTCGCTCGCCACGATCACCGCATTGGCTTCGTGCCGCCTGAGCGCCACGCACACGCTGTCGACCCTGACGGCGATGGGATCCCGGCCGATGAAGCCCTCGTGCAGGATCTCCACCTGCGCGCCCTCGACCAGGCCGATCTCCAGCAGCCGCTTCTCCAGTTCCAGCTCGAAGGCCTGGCTCGGAGAGCCCGAAGCGGTGCTCCCCACCTGCACCACGACGCCGCGCAAACTGCGCCGCCCTTGTCCGAGTTTCACAAGCGGCTTCGAGGTCTCTGATGTGGTCGGCACGGCAATGCCAATCTGGTGTGAATGGAGGTCCGGGCTGTCACAGCCCGTTGAATTCCCCTGCAACCGACGAAAAGTGAAGTCAAAAGGTATGAATTAGAGCGCCTCTAAGGAGTGAAAATGTCGCAGCTTTCGGGCCGCCCACGCAGCTGACCGGGAGCAAACCTTGCCCCGGCGCCGCGCTGGGCGGCACCCCGGTTCAGGAAACCGCAGGGCCGGAAGCCCGGGCTCACAGCGCCTTGAACATATAGGTCGTGGCGTGCAGCGCACGGCCGTCGGGATCGAGCGCGAAGCCCGGGATCACGCCGGCGGTCTCGAACCCCGCCGCCCGGTAGAGCGGCTCGGCCCGGTCCCCGGTGCGGGTGTCGAGCGTGATCAGGCTTTTTCCGGCGGCCCGCGCCTCCGCCTCGACCGCCTGCATCAGGGCACGGCCGATGCCGTTCCGCCGTGCCGCCGGCGCCACCATCATCTTGGCCACCTCGCAGCGGTGCGGCTGGTTGGGCGGCAGTGCGGTGATCAGCTGCACCGACCCCGCGGCCGCGCCGTCAAGCTCCGCCATGAGCAGCCTGCGCCGCCCGGCGCGTACCTCCGGGAACACCTGGGTGGTGAAGAAGGCAAGCCCGTCGGCGACGGTAAACGGCTGCATGTAGCCGATCGCCGCCCCCTCCGAGACGGTCTCCGCCATGATCCGCGCCAGCGCCTCGGCATGGGCGTCGAGTTCGTCTGTTGTAAGGGCACGAATGGCAATGCGGGTCATCGGGCACCTCACACAAGAACGATCAGGTAGGATGCCGGCTGATCCCCGGTCTGAAACCGCGACGGGCCGTAGAGCTGATAGCGCAGACAGTCGCCCGCCTCGAGCACCCGGGTCTCGTCGCCGAGCGTCACCGCCAGGATCCCGCTCAAGAGCACCAGATGGTGTTCGTGCCCCGCCACAGACGGCGCGGAATAGGAAATCCGCTGGTTCGGCGCAAGCGCGCACTGCACCACTTCCGCCGACAGCCCGCCGCTGGGCGGCGACACGATCCGGCGTGTGAAGCCATTGTCCGGATCGCTCCACTGGGTCTGCTCGCCCCGCCGCACCAGCGGCGAAAACGGCGTCTCGATCGGCGCCAGCAATTGCGAGATGCTCATCTGGTAGACGCTCGACAGGCTTCCCAGCGTCTCCGCCGTCGGGCTCACCTCGGCATTCTCGATGCGCGACAGCGTCGAGCGGCTGACCGAACTCTTCTCCGCCAGGGCCTCGAGCGACCAGCCGCGCGACACCCGGATCTGCCTGAGCCGTTCCGCCAGCCTTTCGTTGAGCGTCGTTTGCACGTTTGATCCCCTATATGAGATGGATTCCCACATAAGGGATAGGCCGATCGGGGGTGTTCGTCAAGCCGGCGCTGGATCGTTCGCCGAAGGTCCTCCTTGCCCGTACCCGCGCAGCAGACGTCGTCATCCGCGCGCACTCATCCCCGGTAAACCCTTCTTAAGCCGCAGATGTTAGGCAGGTCTGGACACCGGAGACGCCCCATGAGCCCCAGCCTGTACCTCACCCTCGCCAAGCCCGCGCGTCCGGCGGCCTTCAGGCTGGCCGATCTGCTGGGGGCGCTCAGCTATGCGCTCGACATCACCGAGGGACAGCCCGAGGGCCATTGCATCCGCTGCGCCTTTATCGGCACCCGCATCGGCGAGGCGCTGGGACTCACCGACGAGGTGCTCAAGGATCTCTATTACACGCTGCTGCTCAAGGATCTCGGCTGTTCCAGCAACGCCGCGCGGATCTGCGAGCTTTACCTCGCCGACGACATTTCCTTCAAGCGCGCATTCAAGACCATCGACGGCAGCCTGTCCTCGGCATTGCGCTTCGTCTTTGCCAGGACCGGGCTTGAATCGGGCCTCTCCGAGCGCATCCGCGCCATCGTCAACATCCTGCAGAACGGCGGCGAGATCTCGCGCAGCCTGATCGAGACCCGCTGCCACCGCGGCGCCGACATCGCCGCGCAGATGCGGTTCTCCGAGGCCGTGCAGGACGGCATCCGCAGCCTCGACGAGCACTGGGACGGCACCGGCAAGCCCGAAGGCCTGAAGGGCGACCAGATACCGCTGATCTCGCGCATCACGCTGATGGCCCAGGTGATCGATGTCTTCCGCACCGATAACGGCGCCGCTGCCGCGCTGCGCGAGATCGAGGCGCGCTCCGGCACGTGGTTCGACCCTGCGTTGGTCTCGGCCTTCGTTACCGCCCAGGCCGCGCCCGATTTCTGGGAAATGCTCGGTTCGCCGAACATCGCGACCCGCGTCTTTGCGATGAAGCCGGCGCAGCAGTCCGAGCCGGTCGACGAGGACTATCTCGACGACATCGCCGCCGCCTTCTCCGATGTGGTCGACGCCAAGAGCCCGTTCACCGCCGACCATTCCAACCGCGTCACGCTCTACACCGACATGATCGCCGAGGAACTGGGTCTCGGCCCCGATCACCGCCGATGGCTGAGGCGCGCGGCACTCCTGCATGATCTCGGCAAGCTCGGCGTCTCCAACCAGGTGCTCGACAAGCCTGGCAAGCCCGACGCAGACGAATGGGCCTCGATCCGCCGTCACCCGGCCCAGAGCGAAGCCATCCTCAGGCGCGTCCATGCCTTCCACGACATCGCGCCCATCGCCGCCGCCCACCACGAGCGGCTCGACGGCAAGGGCTATCCCTATGGCCTGAAGGGCGACGAGATCTGCCTGGAAGCGCGCATCCTCACCGTCGCCGACGTGTTTGACGCGCTGTCGGCCGAACGCCCCTACCGCGCCGCCATGCCGATTTCCAGGGCGCTCGCCATCCTCGACGCGGACGCCGGCACGGGCTTCGACCCCGCCTGCATCGCAGCGCTGAGATCCGGCCTCGCAAGGCTCGATGCCGAGGTGGCGGCGTAAGGTGGTGATATTGTAAGTTACGACTTACTTTTGCAGCTGCAACGGCCCGAGCAGCCTCTTCGCAAGGGGCAGGGGACGCCGGCATCCTGTGCGCTGCCAGGCTGCGCGATTGGCAAGGCAGCGAATGGAGTGATTGACCGGATCAAGCCCTTCCCCCCCTGCGGCAGGGTTGGAGAGGGGGCTTCCCGTGCCGCGGCCACCCGCCGCGCGTCTCAGAACTTTGTCACCACCGTCACGCCGACGCCTTCGAACCGGTCCATGCCCATCAGCGCGTCGATCGATTGTTCAAGCGTGATCCGCTGCCCCACCAGAAGCTCGGGCTTGAGGGTTCCCGTCTCGATCATCGCCATCATCGCGCCATAGCGGTGCGCCTGCATGCCGTGGCTACCCAGAATCTCCAGTTCGTGACTGATCACCCGCCCCATCGGCACCGGCGGCAGGCTGTGGTCGCCCGCCATCAGGCCCACCTGGATGTGCCGGCCGCGCTTGCGCAAGCTGTTGATCGAATTCACGCAGGTGACGACCGAGCCGAGCGCGTCGATCGACACATGCGCCCCGCCGCGGGTGACGTCGCGCACCGCGCCCGCGACGTCCTCGACTTGCCGGGCGTTGACTACGGCCGCTGCCCCCAGCTCGCGGGCGAGCCCCAGCGCCCGGTCGGAAATGTCCACCGCCACGACATTGGCGCCCGACGCCACGGCGATCATGATGGCCGACAGCCCGACGCCGCCGCAGCCATGCACAGCCACCCATTCCCCCGCCGACACACGGCCCTGGTCGACCACGGCGCGAAACGAGGTCACGAACCGGCAGCCAAGGCTGGCTGCCGTGGCGAAATCCAGGCTCTCGGGCAGGGCCACCAGGTTGAGATCGGCCCGGTGGATCGACACGAACTCGGCAAACGAGCCCCAATGGGTGAAACCCGGTTGAAACTGGTGGTCGCACACCTGCTGGTGCCCGGCATGGCACTCTGAGCAGTGCCCGCAGCCGCCGACAAACGGCACTGTCACCCGTTGCCCCACGGTCCAGCGCTTGACCTCGCGGCCCACCGCCTCGATCGTGCCCGCAAGCTCGTGGCCGGGCACATGCGGCAGCGCGATATCCGGGTCGTGACCCACCCAGCCGTGCCAGTCGCTGCGGCACACGCCCGTCGCCCCCACCCGCACCACCACGCCATGCGGCTCCGGCGCCGGATCCGGCAGGGTGACCAGCTTCGGCGGCTGAGAAAAGGCTTCGTAGAGAATGGCTTTCATGACGGAGATCCGGCGTAGGAGAGGAGTTGGAGTCCGGGTTTACACCGGCGGGCGGGGATTTCAAATCAGGGGAGAGCCCGTCACGTCTCCAGGCCGCACAGGGTCATTGCACACTGGCGCTTGCAGCCGAAATCGACCATCATGGCCGCAATGGATGACATGGAGATCTTCGCCCGTCTTGGCCTGGCGCTTTCAATCGGGCTTCTGCTCGGGCTTGAACGCGGCTGGCATGAGCGTAAGCAGTCCGAGGGCGCGCGGATTGCCGGGATTCGCACCTTTGCGCTGGCGGCGCTCTTGGGCGGGATCGCCGCCTGGCTTTCATCCCTCACATCGCCCGTCGTGCTCGCCGTGGCCTTTGCCGCCATCGGCGCCTTGCTGGCCGTCAGCTATTATGTGCAGCTGAAGGGCGAGAAGGACATCGGCCTGACCACCGAGATTGCGCTTTTGCTGACCTTTGCGCTAGGCGCCGCGTCGGTCCTGGGAGAGATGGCCCCGGTCGCGGCAAGTGCAGTCGTCGCGGCCTTTCTTCTGACCATGAAGGCAAGGCTTCACAGCTTTGTGGCGCGGATCGACCGGCTTGAACTCGATGCGGTGGTCAAGCTCGGGCTGATATCCGTCGTTGTGCTGCCGCTGCTGCCCGACCAGGGTTTTGGGCCCGGCGGAACCTTCAATCCCTACCAGTTGTGGTGGGCGGTCGTGGTGGTAGCAGGCCTGTCCTTCCTGGGCTATCTCGGCATAAGGCTGGCGGGCGCCGGCCTCGGCATGCTGATGACGGGATTTTTCGGCGGGCTCGCCTCCTCGACATCGACGACGCTGGTGCTGGCGCGGATGGCGCGCGAGCGCCCGGCGCTCGTTCCAGTCGCCGCGGCGGGCATCGTTGTCGCAGGCGCAATCACATTCCTGCGCATCCTGGTGCTGGTGGGGGTGTTTCATCCGGCCCTGCTCGCGGCTCTGGCGCCGCCGATGGCGGTGATGGCCGCGACCGGGCTGATCGGGGCGACACTGATCCATTTGCTCGGCGGCGGCGAGCCTGCTGCAGAGGATGAGGTCAAAGGCATCTCCAACCCTCTGGAGCTGAAGACGGCCGTGCTGTTCGGTGCGGCTCTGACGGTGGTGCTGCTGGGCGTCCACTATTTGCGCGCGTGGCTCGGGACAGCCGGGGTCTATGCCGCAGCGGCGCTTTCGGGCCTGACCGACGTCGATGCGCTGACCATTTCGATGGCGCGCCTGGTCTCGGAGGATCTGGCGGCCCAAACAGGCATGCTCGCCATTTTCATCGCGGTCTCGGTCAACACAGTGGTCAAGGGCATCATTTGCTTCGTCGCAGGCACTGCCGGGCTCGGTCTGCGTGTCGGCGCTGTCTATGCGGCGGTCATCGCGGCAGGCGCGGCAAGCCTGTGGCTCGGCGCCTGATGCACGGGTGGTCCGGACGCGGCTTCGCTGCTCTGCGACCCGAGCCTCAGGCGTTGCGCTGTCTTTCGGGATAGTTGAACCGGGCGCGCAAGCGCGGCGCCAGGACCCAGGCGACGGGGAACGTCACGAGGAAGCCGCCGACAATCACTGCAGGCAGCAGGTACTTGGCCTGTTCGGCCAGAGCCGGGATCGACAGAACGGCGATGGCGCCGGCGCCAAAGATAACCGCGTTGACTGGCAGGGCGATCATCGCTGCAATCATGGTTCGGGTACGCATGGTTTTCTCCTTCATTTGGCAGAGAAACGCGGGAGGCGGGGGGTTGGTTCCGGGCGCACAGCTCAATATCGAGCATTTTTGTCGCAGGCCAACCGACGCACTGAATGATCCACAGCGCCTCATGGTCACGCAACTGCTCGCTGAAGAACAGGCCAGTCTGGCAGTATTGAAACAGATGTTCGACGAACGCCGCTAGAAACTGCTCGATTTTCTGTCGGCGGACAAAACGGGATCTGCCCGCGTGGGAGACGGCTCTTCGTTGTCGTGCTTCGCAGTTGATTGGAGTCAATGAGGTTCGAGCGGCATTTGGTCATAGTGCCTATCTGTCCGGAACAGAAGGAAGATCGTGATGTCGCAGAGTGAGTCGACGGAAACACGTGGCGCTGTTGCCGGAGAGATTGGCCTCCTGACCTCAATAGCTTGGATTGTCGCTGCGTCCGCCATCGGCTTTGCGATCCCGTTCTTCTTCTCCAATTGGCTGCAGCTGGAACGGGCCGTCTACATTGTACCGTATGTGATCATCATAGGCGCTTTTGTCGTTATTTTACGGCGCGCCTCCGGTACGCATTGGTCGGTCTTCACCCACAGGTGGGGGCTGGGTATCGCTGGGGCTGCAGTGTTCGGTTATTATGTTGTCCTGAACGTCTTGGGCCAACCGGAATCTGCTTCGCCGTCGGGGCTGGAACTCGTCTGGGCGCTGATTTGGTTCGGCCTGATCTACGGTCTGGTTGATGCACTCTCCCTCAACGTCTTTCCGGTGCTTTGCGTCAGAGCGGTGCATCACTCTGAGGCATCTTGGACCGAATTGGTTTTGCGGGGCGCGGCGGCCATCGCTGCCAGTGCGGTCATCGCAGGCGCTTACCACTTGGGCTACGCCGAGTTTCGGGGGATTGGCCTGCTCGCTCCCATAGTCGGCAATACGCTCCTGACGCTGAGCTTCGTGCTGACCCGGAGCCCGCTCGCTCCCATTGGAGCCCACATCGCCATGCATGGTGCCGGAGTGCTTCATGGCATGGAATCAGTTGTCCAGTTGCCTCCCCACTACTGAGGAGAATCGGCATCTATTCAGTGAATAACAGTCAGCAGCCGGCCTTTCGCACAGCTCGGTATCAACGCCAACTTTCCGCCGAAATTGGCCATCCTGAATAAAAATCCTCCTACTTTTCTCTCCACCCATTTGCGCCGCGCGATACTGGCCTCCTCTTCCGTCCAAACGAATGGACGGGGCTGACGGAGCCCGGGCCGGCGGGAGGCGGTGAGGTTTGGCGAATGGGGGCCGCACCCGTGGGCCAGGCGCTTGCGAAAGGATCATGCCGGTGGGCGGCGAGGGCCGGTCGGGTCGAGGTGGGCCTAGCCCGTGGGCCTCGCCTCACACAGGAACCGGTGCGCTGGCACGCCGGCCCCGGCGGCGTTTTCAATGCAGTCTATGACGGCGCCGCGCCTCACATTGCCTTGCCAAGCATCCAGATCGCCATCGCCACCATCATCAGGTTTTCGGTGAGCGAGATGAAGCCCAGCGGCACATTGCTGCCACCGCCGACACAGGCGCATTTGAGTTCGCGCTTGTCGATATAGACCGCCTTGATCACCGACACGGCGCCGATCGTGCCGATGAACAGCGCCACCGGCGCGGCCAGCCATGTGAGCGCCCCCGAGATCATCAGGATACCAGCCAGCGCCTCGGCAAAGGGGTAGACTTTCGCGTAACGCAGCTGCCGCATCGCCAGCAGGTCATAGGTGATGAACATCGTCTGGAAGGTCTCCAGATCCTGGAGTTTCTGGATCGCCAGGATGCACATCGAGATGGCGATGAACCATTCGGCCGCGCGCACCGTGAACAGCGAACCAAACGCCGCCCAGCTCACAGCCAGCGCCATCAGCGCCGCGACCGCAAAGATCGCGATCACCGGCTGGTAGCTGGTGGCGTCGGGATCATGCTTGTCCTCGCCGAAATGGTCCTGCAGTTCGTCAAACCCGCCGATCCGCTCGCCGTTAATGAAGGTCTGCGGCGTGGTCTCGACATCGTGCTTGTTTTTGAACATGTCGGTTTCCGCGCGGCTCGTCAGCGGATGGTCCTCGACTGAAAAACCCTTGCGCTCAAGGAGATCCTTGGATTTGAGCCCATAGGGGCAGATGTGCTCGTCCGTGACCATCCGGTAAAGCTGCGCTGTCTGAGCCATGATGTGTCCTCGCAAATTGGGGGTGGTCGCGGGCATGGGCCGTGGAATGGCCTATTTGCCGTCAATCTCGGGCGTCGCCGCCGGTCCGCCGTTCAGATCGGCGATCAGCGCCTCCATCTCGGCGATTTCCCGGCGTTGCGCCTCGATGATCCCGTCGGCCAGTTCGCGCACCCTCGGGTCGGACAGATTTGCCCGCGAGCTGGTCAGGATGGCGATCGAATGGTGCGGGATCATCGCTTTCATCCAGGCCTGGTCGCCGATGGTGTCCTGGCTGCGCACGAGATAGAGCGAGACCGAAAACACCAGCACGGCAAGCGCAAGGATCGCGATATTGAGCTTTTTGCTGGTGTACATGCCGAGCATGAACCCGAGCATCACCACAGCCATCGCCGCGCCCATGTAGAGCGCCATCCACATCCGGGTCTGGCTGAACCAGACATGGCCCGCTTCAAAGGTGTTGAGATACATCAGAGCGAACATCACCACCGTCGAGGTGAGGATCATCGCGCCGAAACGAACATAGGAATTTTGCATATAAGCCTCCTTGAGGGGTTAGTCCCTCAACGCAGGCGCAAGCGAAATGTTCCCGATTAGGCCAGCCGGGCTGCCCCGGCATGGTCCGAAGCCGTCGTTCAGGCCGCCTTGGCGACCTGGTATTCCTTGATCGCCACCATGTCGATCATCTTCCAGCGATCCGACTCGTATCTGAGCGAGAACTGGTCGGCGGCGAGAAACACCGGGTCGCCGTCGAGATCGCGTGCAATGTCGCCGCGATGGCTGGTCACGAACCGCTCGAGATCGTTCTTGTCCGCCGACGAGATCCAGCGGCAGACCGAGAACCGTGCCATTTCGAAGCTCACCGGCAGGCCGTATTCGGCAGACAGCCGCTCCTTCAGCACGTCCAGCTGCAGCGCGCCGACCACGCCGACGATGGCCGGCGAGCCGTCCTCGGGCGAGAACAATTGCACTACGCCCTCTTCGGCCATCTGCTGCAAGGCTTCCTTGAGCTTTTTCGCCTTCATCGCGTCCTCGAGTCGCACCCGGCGCAGGATTTCCGGCGCAAAGTTCGGCACGCCCTGGAACACCAGCGCCTCGCCCTCGGTCAGCGTGTCGCCGATGCGCAACGTGCCGTGGTTGGGGATGCCCACCACGTCGCCGGCATAGGCGGTGTCGGCGATCTGGCGCTGCGAGGCAAAGAAGAACTGCGGCGCCGACAGGCTCATCGGCTTGCCGGTGCGCGCGAGCCTGGCCTTCATGCCGCGCTCGAGCGTGCCCGAGCAGACCCGCACGAAAGCGATGCGGTCGCGGTGGTTGGGGTCCATATTGGCCTGGATCTTGAACACGAAGGCGGTCATCTTCGGGTCGGTGGCCTCCACCGTGCGGGTGTCGGCAACCTGCGCGCGCGGCTGCGGCGCATAGTCTCCGAGCGCGTTGATCAGGTCGCGCACGCCGAAATTCTTCAGCGCCGAGCCGAAATAGACCGGCGTCAGATGGCCTTCGCGAAAGGCTTTGAGATCGAACGGCTTGCAGGCCTCGACGGCAAGCGACGCCTCCTCGATGAAGGTTTCGCGCTCGTTTTCCGGCAGCAGCCCCGCCACGGCATCCGATTCCGGCCCGTTGACCGGCGTCAGCTCCATCTCGGTGTCGCCATGCCGGATCGCCGATTTGCCCAAATGATAGGTGCCGGCAAAACTCCGGCCCTGTCCGATCGGCCAGGTCATCGGTGCGCAATCGAGCGCCAGTTTCTGCTCCACTTCGTCGAGAATGTCGAACGGGTTGCGCGCCTCGCGGTCCATCTTGTTGACGAAGGTGATGATCGGAATGTCCCTGAGCCGGCAGACCTCGAACAGCTTCAGCGTCCTGGGCTCGATGCCCTTGGCCGCATCGATCACCATCACCGCCGCGTCCACCGCCGTCAGCGTCCGGTAGGTGTCGTCGGCGAAGTCCTCGTGGCCCGGCGTGTCGAGCAGGTTGAAGACATGGTTTTTGTACTCGAACGTCATCACCGAGGTGACCACGGAAATGCCGCGCTCGCGCTCGATCTTCATCCAGTCCGAGCGGGTCTGGATCCGGCTCTTCTTGGCCCTGACCTCGCCCGCCAGCTGGATCGCACCGCCGAACAGCAGCAGCTTTTCGGTCAGCGTCGTCTTGCCGGCGTCCGGGTGCGAGATGATGGCGAAGGTGCGCCGGCGCGCGACTTCCTCGGCAATTGTATCGGGCATCGGTGGCGAATTCCTGTTGATTGGCTTGCCTTCTAGCGGCTTGCGGCCCGCCATGCAATTGACCGCGGCC
The DNA here is from genome assembly GCF_014359905.1 of Hoeflea sp. GTDB lineage: Bacteria > Pseudomonadota > Alphaproteobacteria > Rhizobiales > Rhizobiaceae > Hoeflea. Next base: position 46,638 of record NZ_JACIYP010000010.1, read on the forward strand.
CGCCAAGGGTGAAAGCTTGATCCATGACCCATCCCGATCGCCTGCCTCAACACGCCCCCCATGACGCTCCGGCGTCCGGCCCCGAACTGCGGGTCCCCGAACTGCGTGTCATTGTCCTGCCCCATGGCGAAGGCCTGGAACTGCCGGCCTATGAAACGCCGGGTTCTGCGGGGATGGATCTGCGCGCCGCGGTCGAGGATGGCACACCCTTGCAGATCGCCCCTGGCGGCCGCTTCGCTGTCCCCACCGGCCTGATCATGGAAATCCCGGACGGCTATGAAGCCCAGGTCCGGCCGCGCTCGGGCCTCGCACTCAAATCCGGCGTCACCTGCCTCAATTCGCCCGGCACCATCGACAGCGACTATCGTGGCGAGGTCAAGATCATCCTCGCCAATCTCGGCACTGAGCCCTTCGTGGTGAGCCGCGGCATGCGCGTGGCGCAACTGGTCGTTGCGCCGGTGGTCCAGGTCCGCGTCACGGTGCACCGGGCGCTCAGCGACACCGCGCGCGGCGCCGGCGGTTTCGGCTCGACCGGGGCGCAATGAGCGGCGCGCTCACCGTCATCGACATGCACACCGGCGGAGAGCCGCTCAGGATCGTGACCGGTGGCTATCCCGACCTGCCCAAGGGCACGATCCTGGAAAAACGCGCCTATGTCCGCGACCATCTCGATCATCTCAGGAAGATCCTGATGTTCGAGCCGCGCGGCCACACGGACATGTATGGCGCGCTGCTGGTGGAGCCGGATCTGCCCGGCGCCGACCTTGCGGTGCTGTTCATGCACAATGAGGGCTATTCCACCATGTGCGGCCACGCCATCATCGCGCTTGGCCGCTACGCGGTGGATCAGGGGCTGGTGAAGGCCGGCGACGACGTGACCGTGGTCAGCATCGAATGCCCCTGCGGCATGGTGCGCGCCGAGGTCACCATGCAGGGCGGCAAGCCGGCAGACGTCAGCTTCGAAAGCGTGCCGTCCTTCCTGTTTGCCCGGGACAAGGCGCTGACCATCGGCAATTGGGGCAAGGTGAGTTTCGACATCGCCTATGGCGGTGCCTTCTATGCGCTGGCCGATGCCCGCCAGTTCGGCCTCAAATTCGGCCGCGATCCGATCACTGCCTTCATTGACGCAGCAGACAGCCTCACCCGGGCGGCCCAGGCCGCCGTTCCCTTGAGCCACCCCGACGCGGATGACCTGGCCTTCCTCTATGGCACGATCCTGACTGACGGCCGCGACGCCTGGTCCGAACAGCCGACCCGCAATGTCTGCGTCTTCGCCGACCGCCAGGTCGACCGCTCGCCCACCGGCTCGGGCGTCACCGCAAGGCTCGCCGCCATGCATGCCCGCGGTCAGATCGCCATGGGCCAGGAACGGATCTTCCTCAGCATCATCGGCAGCCGGTTTTCGGGCCGCGTCTCCTCGGTTACCCGGTCCGGACCGCATCGGGCGATCACCGCCACGGTCGCAGGCCGCGCCTACTATTCCGGCCGGTGCGAATTCATTGTCGAGGAGGATGATCCGCTGGCGGAAGGATTTCTTGTCCGGTGATCCCGCGACCTTCGATGGAGGAATCAGATTCCGGAAATGGGCGAAATAATAGAATGAAATAGCGATTCTGGGCCGCGCGCCTTGACCCGATGACTGGCATAGAGCGCCGCGCGCCGCTACACTTCGCGGCAAACAAGGAGCATTGCCATGTCAGCATTTTCCGCTGAAACGCCCGGCCGCGGCCGTATCTACGATTCGATCATCGACACCGTCGGCAACACGCCGATCGTGCGCCTGTCCAAGCTCGCGAGAGCCGAGGGTGTGAATGCCGAGCTCATGGGCAAGCTGGAATTCTTCAACCCCATCGCCTCGGTCAAGGACCGCATCGGCGTCGCCATGATAGAGGCGCTGGAAGCCGAGGGCCGGATCACGCCGGGCAAGACCACGCTCATCGAACCGACCTCGGGCAACACAGGCATTGCGCTCGCCTTCGCGGCCGCCGCCAAGGGCTACCGGCTGATCCTGACCATGCCGGAAACCATGTCGGTCGAGCGCCGCAAGATGCTGGCGCTCTTGGGCGCGGAACTGGTGCTCACCGAAGGCCCCAAGGGCATGAAGGGCGCCATCGCGAAGGCCGAGGAACTGCTGGGCGAGATCGAGAATTCGGTGATGCCGCAGCAGTTCGAGAATTCAGCCAACCCGGAGATCCACCGCAAGACCACGGCGGAAGAGATCTGGAACGACACCAAGGGCGGCATCGATATCCTGGTCTCGGGCATCGGCACCGGCGGCACCATCACCGGCGTCGGCCAGGTGCTCAAGCAGAAGAAGCCCGGCGTCAGGATCGTTGCCGTCGAGCCTGCCGATTCCCCCGTGCTGTCGGGCGGCAATCCGGGTCCACACAAGATCCAGGGCATCGGCGCCGGCTTTGCGCCGGGCGTGCTCGACACCAAGGTCTATGACGAGATCGAGACGGTCACCAATGACGAGGCCTTCGCCATGGCCCGCAAGGTGGCCAGGCTCGAAGGCCTGCCGGTCGGCATCTCCTCGGGGGCCGCGCTGGCTGCGGCGATCAAGGTCGGCCGGCGTCCGGAAAACGAAGGCAAGCAGATCGTCGTCATCATCCCGTCCTTTGCCGAACGCTACCTCTCGACCGCGCTGTTCGACGGGTTGGGGTGAGTTCCTCTCGACCCGAGCGGTGGGTCCGAGGTCCCGAGCGATGGTTTGCGTTGAGATCTTCCATCAAGCACTTGAAGCACCGTGCTCCGTTGGGAGGCGCGGCGCTTTGGTGTTTGCGCCGGCGCTGCCCGATGCCCGTAAATGCAGGAGCCGCTGCGTTCGGTCACAGGCCTCCATGGCCGCACCGCAGCACATGACGGCGTGCCGTCTTTCCGCGGGGCGCGGGAGGACTGCCCGCGCAAAGCTCTGTGAAGCGCCGGCACCTGCGCAGACGAAGCGGCTATCGTCTCCGCTTCACGCTGCCGCCGACACCCGTTCGGTGGCCATGCGGTAGGAGATCGCCTCGGCCAGGTGGATCCGGCCGACGCTCTCCGCGCCGTCGAGATCGGCCAGCGTGCGCGCCACCTTGAGGATGCGGTGATAGGCGCGCGCCGAAAACCTCAGTTTCTCCGCCGCATCGTTCAAGAGCGACTGGCCGCCGGCGTCGGGCCGGGCCACCTGCTCGACCAGCGAGGTCGAGCATTGCGAATTGGTGCGGATGTCGGGCCGGCCGAGCGTGCGGAAACGGTCCTGCTGGATCTGCCGCGCCACAGCGACGCGGGCCGCGACATCGGCACTGCCTTCCGCCGGCTGCGGCTTGATCAGGTCCTGGGCGCTGACCGCGGGAACGTCGATGCGTATATCGATGCGATCCATCAGCGGCCCTGAAATGCGCCCCTGGTAATCGGCCTGGCAGCGCGGTCCGCGCGAACAGCTATGGCCCGGTTCCCCCGCCATGCCGCAACGGCAGGGGTTCATCGCCGCGATCAGCTGGATATTGGCGGGGTAGCTCACCCGGTGATTGGCGCGCGCGATCACGCTCTCGCCATTCTCGAGCGGTTGCCGGAGTGAATCGAGCACCTGCGGGGTGAATTCGGGAAACTCGTCGAGAAAAAGGATGCCGTTGTGGGCCAGCGAGACTTCGCCCGGTCGCGCCCGCAAGCCGCCGCCGACCATCGCCGCCATCGAGGCCGAATGATGCGGTGCGCGGAACGGCCGCCGGTCCGACAGCTTGCCGCCGGCAAGCTGTCCGGCGATGGAATGGATCATCGACACTTCCAGAAGCTCGGGCGCCGACAAGGGCGGCAGGATCGAGGGCAGCCGGGCGGCGAGCATGGATTTGCCCGATCCGGGCGGTCCCACCATGATCAGATTGTGCCCGCCGGCGGCCGCCACCTCGAGCGCCCGCTTGGCGGTTTCCTGGCCCTTGATTTCGGCGAGGTCCGGCACGTTGAGGGGCGCCGCGCGCATCGCCGGCACCGGCCGAGCAAGCACCTGGGTGCCGCGGAAATGATTGGCGATGGCGATCAGCGAGCGCGGCGCGATGATATCGATGTCCTCGCCCGCCCAGGCCGCCTCCGGGCCGCTGCCCGCCGGGCAGATCAGCCCCTTGCCAAGCGCATTGGCCCCGATCGCCGCAGGCAGCGCGCCCGCCACGGTGGCGATGGTGCCGTCGAGGGAAAGCTCGCCCAGCACCACATAGCCGTCGAGCGCATCGCCCGGTATGGCGCCGAGTGCGGCCATCAGCCCCAGCGCGATCGGCAGGTCGAAATGCGATCCTTCCTTGGGCAGGTCCGCCGGCGCCAGGTTGACGGTGACCTTCTTGGCCGGCAGCGACAGTCCCGAGGCGTGCAGCGCCGCCTGCACCCGCTCGCGGCTTTCGGCCACCGCCTTGTCGGGCAGGCCGACGATATGCATGCCCACCTTGCCCGGCGCAATCATCACCTGCACATCGACCGGCACCGCCTCGATGCCCTGGAACGAAACCGTACTGACCCGCGCAACCATGTTCCCGGCCCCTTGTCCTGAAATCGTGCCCGTCACGCCGCGCCGGGATGGCGAAAAATTCCCGTTATGCGCGATCAAGTCAAGTGAAGCACGGTATGCGGAGTAAAAAAGAACAATCTGGCAACAATTGCACCACAAAGGGGAATATGGTTGCATCAGGTTGTAGAGGGAGAACATTTCGGGACGGCACGGTTCGCACCGCGGGCCGGCCGCGGCGCGAGTGTCGGAGATAGGACGGGACGTCGGCGTGCGGCGCCTCGGAAAGGTGTTGCGCGCCCGCTTACGCCCGCTTGCTTTCGACCGCGTCCCAGAACAGTGCCGCGATGTCCGGCCCGCCGAAATTGCGGATTTCGCGCAAGCCCGTCGGCGAGGTCACGTTGATCTCGGTCATGAGGTCGCCGATGATGTCGATGCCGACCAGGATGAAGCCGCGCGCCTTCAAGGACGGGCCGATGCGGGCGCAGATCTCTTCTTCGCGCGGGGTCAGCTCGGAGTGCTCGGCGCGGCCGCCGACATGCATGTTGGAGCGCGAATCATGCTCGGCCGGCACCCGGTTGATGGCGCCCACCGGCTCGCCGTCGATCAGGATGATGCGCTTGTCGCCGGCGCGGACCTTGGACAGGTATTCCTGGGCGATGAACGGCTCGCGGTACATCTGCGCGAACATTTCGAGCAGCGACGACATGTTGCGGTCATCCGGCTTGATATGGAACACGCCGGCGCCGCCATTGCCGTAGAGCGGCTTGAGGATCATGTCGCCGACTTCCGCGCGGAAGGCGTTGATCGTCGCCGGGTCGCGCGAGATCAGGGTCTTCGGCATCAGGTCTGGAAATTTGGTGACGAAGATCTTTTCGGGCGAATTGCGCACCCATGCCGGGTCATTGACCACCAGCGTCTTCGGATGCACCCGCTCGAGCAGATGCGTCGAGGTGGTGTAGGCCATGTCGAACGGCGGATCCTGCCGCAACAGCACCACATCCATCGTTGACAGGTCGATCTTCTCCTGCGGCCCGAGCTCGAAATGGTCGCCCTCGACATCGCGCAGGATCATCGGCTCGGCAATGGCCTGAACAACCCCGTCGCGCATCGACAGCTGGTCCGGCGTGTAGTGAAACAGCTTGTAGCCGCGGTTCTGCGCTTCCAGCGACATGGCGAAGGTGGAATCGCCGGCAATCTTGATCGAGCTCACATGGTCCATCTGGACCGCGACATTCTTGATCTTGCTCATGGGTAGGGTGTCTCCGCCAATCTGAGGAACTCACATAGGCGCTGAGGGGGGCAGATTGCAACGGGGGAAGGGAGGGATTTGGGGAGCGGGGGCGTCAATCATGGGTATGGCCGATGACCGGCGCCCGTCCGGTCGTCCGGCTTGCGCCAGCGCCACGGCGTCGGCGCCGGCCGGATCGCGCAGCCGGTCGGAGGTGTCGTTGGCGGCCCGCCAGACGGCTTCGGCCACGCCGCTTTCCCTTGTCGTCAGGACTGGATTGGCAAAGCCCGCGAAGACCTGCCCCGCGAAAGCCGCATAGGTTTCGCGGATGAGATCGATGACCGGAATGGCGGTGTTGTGCGCAAAGCGGGTTGTCGGGGCATAGCCCGTTTCCACCAGCTTGACGAAGTGGCGGGCCGCATCGGCTACAGCTCGTCGAGCACCTTCAGCACGGCTTTCAGCCGCCATGCCGGTGTGCCGCCAGGGCAGTTCATGAGACAGTCGGGTGTTTCGGGCAACGGAGTGTCTGTTCAGGCCTGAGACTCGTCCGGCGTCTTGAGCCATATCAACGCCAAACCGCCGATCCCGGTTAGATTGCGGCTGTTGGATGGAGTGGCGCAAAATGTCCTTGTCTCGCCGCAGCATTGTCGTCGGGTCCGCAGCCGCTTTGGCGGCGGCGTTTGGCGGCGGCTATGCGATCGGGTCCTATAATGCGGCGATGGCTGCCGCTATCGCGCGGATCGCCAGGAAAAGCAGCCTGGTGACAACGCGGTTCGGGCCGCTTGAATATGCTATCGAGGGCCGCGGCCAGCCCTTGCTGATGGTGCACGGCACCGGCGGCGGCTTTGATCAGGGCCTGCGCTTTGGCGGGGGACTGATCGCCAGCGGATTCCAGGTCATCGCGCCGTCGCGTTTTGGCTATCTCCGCAGCTTTTTTCCGGCCGATCCGTCGCCGCAAAACCAGGCGGATGCCTTTGCGGCGCTGCTCGATCATCTGGGCATCGACCGGATCCCCATTGCCGGCGGCTCCGCCGGCGCGCTGCCCGCGGCCTGGTTTGCGCTGCGCCATCCGGACCGCTGTTCGCACCTGATCCTGCTGGTTCCGGCCATGAATCTGAGCAACCGCGATCCCGTCGAATTCACCCGGTTTCAGCAGGTTCTGGTGGGAAGGCTGCTGTCATCGGACCGCTGGTTCTGGGCCGTTCGTACCTTGGCGCCAAACCAGTTGATCGGCACGCTGCTCGCGACGGATCCGGCGCTTCTCGCCTCTGTCTCAGCATCTGAACGGGACCGGGCCTACATGGTGCTGGATGAGCTGGCGCCGATCCGCAGACGCCGGCAGGGCATGGCCCAGGACGGAAGGATGGCTGGCAGTCCCGCGGATATCGATCTGTCAAGAATTGAAACGCCGGCCCTGGTCGTGTCGACGGAGGATGACCGGTTCGGCACGGCGCAGACGGCGCGGATCATCGCCGGACGGATCGCCGGCGCCCGGCTGGTGATCTATCCCACCGGCGGGCACCTCTGGCTCGGGCATGATCAGGAGCTGACCGCTGAAATTGCCGGTTTCGTGGCGCGTCCGCTCGGGTGAGTGCGCTGATCGGAGCGACGGACTCCGTGGCCTTCAGAACGCATCCTCCAGATGCCGGGGCCAGCGCCAGGGGCTGACCACGACGATGTCGCAGCGCCAGGACAGGTGCGCCGAATCGGGCTGGCGGCTGATATAGAGCGCGCCTGCCGCCGCGATCCGCCGTTGCGCCGGATAACTCACGGCATCGACGCCGGAGATCAGGTCGCGGCGCGCCTTGACCTCGACGAGGGCTACGAGATCGCCTTTGCGCGCCACGATGTCGATCTCGCCCACCGGCGTCTTGTAGCGCAAGCTCACGATCCTGTAGCCCTTGAGCATCAGCGCCAGGGCCGCCATCCATTCGGCGCGGCGGCCCTTGCGCTCGAAGCGCCGCTTGCGGTCCAGCTTGCCGGCCGGGCTCACGCCTCGTCCCTGGTCGGGCGGACCTTCATGGCGAGGAGCCGCTGGTAGAGATCCTTGCGCGGCTGCCCGGTGAGCCGCGCCGCTTCGGTCGCAGCCTTGCCGGCGGGAAGGTCCCGGGCAAGCTTGGCAAGCACCGCCTCGACATCCTCGTCCGAGGGTTCCGGCGTCGAGCCTGGGCCGATCACCAGCACGATTTCCCCGCGCACGCTTTCACCCTGATATTGCGCCGCCAGATCGCCCAGCGTGCCGCGCCGCACCTCCTCGAAGGCCTTGGTCAGTTCCCGGCACACGGCCGCCGGGCGGTCGGCCCCCAGCACCTCGGAAGCGCAAGCAAGGCATGCGGCGATCCGGTTGGGACTTTCAAAAAACATCAGTGTCGCTTCCGTTGCGGCAAGGCTCGCCAGCCGGTCGCGCCGCGCCTTGTCTTTCGATGGCAGGAAGCCCGCAAACAGGAAGGCGTCGCTTGGCAGGCCCGAGGCCACCAGCGCCGCCATCGGCGCCGAGGCCCCGGGGATCGGGATCACCGGCAACCCGGCCGCGATCGCGCTTTGCGACAGCCGGTAGCCGGGATCGGAAATCAGCGGCGTTCCGGCGTCCGAGATCAGCGCCACGCTCTTGCCGGCTTCAAGCGCCGCCATCAGCTTCGGCCCGGCGCGCTCGGCATTGTGCTCGTGATAGGCGTAGGGCCTTGTGGCGATGCCGTAGCGGTCGAGCAGCACCCGGCTGACCCGGGTGTCCTCGCAGGCGATGAGGTCGGCGCCGGCCAGTGTTTCCAGCCCGCGCAGCGTCATGTCGCCCAGATTGCCGATCGGGGTCGACACCAGGTAGAGCCCCGGCTCGAGCGGCCGGGCGGGGATTTCATGCGCGCCAATGCGGAAGCTGCGCGCCGGCGGAGCAGTTTCCGCCGCATTGCGCGCGCTGTCGGCAGCCTGTGATGTCTTGCGTGTCATGTCCGCTCCACCGCCTGGCCGTGTCAGCCAAGCCCGGGTTTCAGTGGCATCGGGTTTAGCAGAGTTATGCGGGCAAGATCGAGCGGCTTCTGGGATTTGACGCGCGCGGTGAATGGCAGCTTCAGCCAGTCGGATCGAGCGCCCGGATCAGGACTGCCGGCTGCGCCGGCCAGGGCCGGCCTCGGCGAAGGGCTTTCTGCTGAGCCGAAACAAGAAATACAACCTACGCGATCGAAACTCTAACTTAACTGCTCACATATACTGTTGACCGGTTATTGTCGGCAATCTCAGTTTATCAAAGGTCACGGCTGCAACGTATGTTGAGATCAATCCTTAAGAACCTGTCCCGTCCTATATCGATACATGGCGGCAATCCGGATCTGCTCAAGGCTCAATTCGCGGTGTTTTCGAGTCAGGTGCCGTTGATGTATTCGATTGTGCTAATCAATGCCTGGGCGTTGGCCGTAAACTTCATGAAGGTTGCCCCGGCATGGCTGGCCATCCATGTTCCCGTCGGCTTTACCATCATATGCGGCGCGCGCCTCCTGGTCTGGTGGCGGGCGAGGCATACGGTGCCGATGGCCGAGGCGGCGCACGAGGCGTTGAAGCAGACGAACCGGTTTGCCCTCATCCTCTCCGTCACGCTGACGACCTGGGCACTGGCGCTGTTCCCCTATGGCGATGCTCATTTGCAGGGCAATATCGCCTTTTTCATCGGCATTACCGGTCTTGGCGTCATCATCTGCCTGCAGCAACTGCCATCGGCGGCGTTCATCGCCGCGATTGTCATCAACGCCGGCTTCGTGATGTGGTTCAGCCTGGCCGGCGTTGCGGCGTTTGCGGGCATGGCGGTCAATCTGGTGCTGGTGTCTATCGCCCTGTTGATGGTGGTGACCGTGCAGTTCCGGCATTTTGCCGGCGCGGTGAGCGCCCGGCGCAAGCTCGAAACGGTCAGCAGGGAGAATTTCCGGCTCGCCAACCTCGACAGCCTCACCGGCCTGCCCAATCGCCGCCAGTTCTTCACCCTTCTCGAGACGGCCTTCGCCGAGGCCGGCGAAGGCCGTCTCGCCGTCGGCATCATCGATCTTGATGGCTTCAAGCCGGTCAATGATCTTTACGGCCACAAGATCGGCGATGATCTGCTGGTCGAGGTCGGTCGCCGCCTGGCGTCGCTCATGGAAGACAACACCCGGATCGCCCGGCTCGGCGGAGACGAATTCGCCCTGACGGTTGCCGATTGTCCAGGGGATGAACAGTTGCTGGCGCTGGGCGAGGAGATCTGCAAGGCCTTGCGCGATCCTTTCGTGCTGATGGAAGCAACCGTGCAGCTTTCGGGGTCGATCGGCTTCGCCGCCTATCCCGAAATGGCCGAGAGCGCCCACGATCTTTATGAGCGGGCCGACTATGCGCTCTATCAGGGCAAGCGATCCAACCGCGGCCATGCCGTGCTGTTCGCCAATAGCCATGTTGCCGAGATCGAGAAGGAGAAGCGGATCGAACAGGCGCTCGGCACGGCCGATCTCGAGCATGAGATAGACGTGGTCTTTCAGCCGATCGTCGATATTCTGAGCGGCAGGACAGTGGCGTTTGAAGCGCTGGCGCGCTGGACCAGTCCGGCGTTGGGGAGTCTGCCGCCCGGTCAGTTCATCCCGGTCGCCGAGCGGATCGGCCTGATTGGTCAGTTGACCCGCGTGCTGCTCAAGAAGGCCCTGGTCTCGGCATCGCGCTGGCCGGACGAGGTCGGCCTGTCCTTCAATCTGTCCACCCATGACATCAGCACGTCGGATGGCGCGGTGGCCATCGTCGGCATCATCATGGCAAGCGGCATCGATCCCGAACGGCTTGATTTCGAGATCACCGAAACCGCGATGATGTATGATTTCGTCCAGGCCAAGACCGCCATAAACATGCTCAAGGGGCTCGGCTGTGGCATTGCGCTCGATGATTTCGGCACCGGATATTCGAGCCTCAGCCAGCTTCACGCCCTGCCGCTGACCAAGATCAAGATTGATCGCAGTTTCGTCACCGACCTGCACAAGAACCCGGCGAGTTTCAAGATCGTCAAGTCGCTGCTTGCGCTCAGTTCCGACATGGGTCTGAGCTGCGTCATCGAAGGCGTGGAGACCGAGGACGAACTGGCGGTGCTCAAGAATCTCGGCGGCGAACTGGTCCAGGGCTATTTCTACTCCCGCCCCATGCCTGAAATCGACATCCCCGGCTTTCTGCGTCAGCCGGTTGAGGCGCGGGCCGCCGGATAGGCGTGCGACGTTTATCGTCACATCATGCATCACAGGTGATCAATGATGCTTTACACATCATAATGAGGGTATTATACATTCATCTCAAGTGCTGAGGCGAGAGGATAGACCGTGATCACCGCTTCACAATTGCGCGCCGCCCGTGCGCTGCTGGGAATGGACCAGAAAACGCTTGCGGCGCTGGCCGGCGTATCGCTGCCGACGATTCAGCGAATGGAGGCCAGCGACGGCAATGTCCGCGGCATCGTTGATACCCTGACCAAGGTCGTGGCGGCGCTCGACAAGGCAGGCATCGAGCTCATCGGCGATGACGCCCGCAGCGACAGGGGCGGGCGCGGCGTGCGGCTCAAATCGCCAGCGTCTCCGTCCGGCGAACAGGACTAGCTTCTCGGCAAGCCGCGCAGGGTGCCTGACCAGTGATGACACCGCCGCTTGACTGACGGACAAAGCGACATTTTCGACTTCAACAATAGGCTCATGCCATGCGCCAGCCAAAAATACTCACGACCATGAAGAACTACAGCTGGCCGCTGTTTGTGAGCGACCTGCTGGCCGGCGCCACCGTCGCCATGGTTGCCTTGCCGCTCAGCCTTGCCATCGCCATTGCCTCGGGCGCCGATCCGGCCAAGGGCATCATCACCGCCATTGTCGGCGGATTCCTGATCTCCTTGTTCGGCGGCAGCCGGGTCCAGATCGGCGGTCCGACCGGCGCCTTCATCGTCGTGGTCTTCGGGGTCATCGCCCAGCACGGCTATGACGGCCTGGTGCTGGCAACCTTCATGGCGGGCATCATCCTGCTTGTTGCGGGCTATTTCCGGGCCGGAAACCTGATCGCCTTTGTGCCTGAAGCGGTGATCAACGGCTTCACCATCGGCATCGGCATCATCATCGCCACCAGCCAGCTCAGCGATTTCCTCGGACTGCGCGTCGCCGAGGTCCCCGCTGATTTCCTGGAGAAGATACCGGTACTCTGGGAGGCGCGCGAAACCGTCAATCTTCCGGCCTTCGCCATCGCGGTCGTCACCCTGATCCTGATCGTGGCCTTGCGCCGGCTTGCGCCGCGCTTTCCGGGTCTCATCCTGGCAGTCGGCTTCGGGTCCGCCCTGGTTGCGCTGATGGCCTTGCCCGTCGACACGCTCTATTCCCGCTTCGGCGATCTGCCCAGCCAGATGCCGTGGCCGCAGCTGCCCGATCTTTCGCCCTCGCGGATGATCGAACTGCTGCCATCCGCCTTCGTCATTGCATTCCTGGCAGGCGTCGAATCGCTGCTCTCGGCCATGGTCGCCGACAAGATGATCGAGGGCCAGCACCGGCCAAATGCCGAGCTGACGGCCCAGGGCATCGCCAATATCGGCTCGGCCCTGTTCACAGGCCTTCCCGCCACCGGCGCCATCGCGCGCACCGCCACCAACATCAAGGCCGGCGGCAAGACCCCGGTCGCGGGGCTGGTCCATGCCATCATCATCTTGCTGGTGATGCTGCTCGCCGCCCCGCTCGCGGGCTATCTCGCCATGCCGGCGCTCGCGGCGCTCTTGATCATCACCGCCTGGAACATGACCGAGCCGCACAAATGGCGCGCCCACGCCCGCGGCCGGAAAAGCGACATCCTGCTGCTGCTGCTCACGCTCGTCCTGACCGTGCTCGTCGACCTGACGGTTGCCATCGGCGTCGGCGTGTCGGTGGGCCTTGCGCTCAGGCTCAGCCGCCGCAGGGAGGTGGAGACGGACTGGTCTGAACCGGACCGGTGAGGGGGCTGGGCGCGGATCCGCCTTTGGCCGATGCGAAGCGTGTCAGCTCACCCTGGTTCGCAAACAATCGCAATGAACCAGGAATAGCGGCGACCATGAGCGCCGTTACCGTTCGCGTCCCGGCCGAGGCCGGCGATGGCCGATTTGCGAGCACCGATGACGTGACCCGCCTGATCGCCCCCAAAATGGCTGGATCCTCTTGAAGAGGATCAGATTTGTGACGCCTCCCCCAATGGACCCTTCTCCCTCAGAACGCGAGATCCGCCACCACCGCGTCGAGCACCAGCATGCCTTCGGGGGTGCAGCGGATGCGGTCGGGGTCCATCTGTTCGATCATGCCGTGGCTGATCAGGAACCCGGTCCGCTCGACGTCGAGGATGCGGCCCGAAAGCGCGCTCCAGCGCTTGAGATCGATGCCTTCGCGCAGTCTCAGCCCCATCAGCAACAGCTCGTCGGCCTGTTCCGATGCACTCAATTCGCTGGTCTCGATCATGCCGTGACCGTTGGCTGAGACAAGCTCCAGCCATTTCTCGGGGCTTCTCTCGGTCGCAGTCGCAATCTTGCCTTCCGCGGTGAGCAGCCGTCCATGGGCGCCCGGGCCGATCCCGGCATAGTCGCCATAGCGCCAATAGGTGAGGTTGTGCCGGCTTTCGGCGCCGGGGCGGGCATGGTTGGAGACCTCATAGGCGGGCAGCCCGTGATCCTCGCACACCTGCCGGGTCAATTCATAAAGCTCGGCCGACAGCTCGCCGTCTGGCACGATCAGCTTGCCGGCCTTGTGCAGCCCGTAGAACGGCGTGCCTTCCTCGATGGTCAGCTGGTAGAGCGACAGGTGATCGGCGGCGAGCGAAATGGCTTCCTTGAGCTCCGCTTCCCACGCCTGAAGGGTCTGGTCGGGCCGCGCATAGATGAGATCGAATGACATCCGCGGAAAGATCTCGCGCGCCAGGCCGATGGCTTTCAGCGCCTCGGCCCGGTCATGCAGCCGGCCGAGCCGCTTGAGGTCGGCATCGTTGAGCGCCTGCACGCCCATCGACACCCGGTTGACCCCGGCGTCCCGGTAGCCGCGGAACCGTCCTGCCTCGACGCTCGACGGATTGGCTTCCAGCGTGATCTCGATTCCGTCCGGCACCACCCAGGCCGCGCGCACGGCGTCGAGAATGGCGGCCACTGTCTCGGGCGCCATCAGCGAGGGCGTGCCGCCGCCGAAGAACATCGAGGTGATGACGCGCGGACCCGAGATCTCCCGCATGGTCGCGATCTCGCGGGCAAACGCCGCGACATAGGCCTGCTGGTCGACGCCGGCATGGCGGACATGGCTGTTGAAATCGCAATAGGGGCATTTGGCGGCGCAGAACGGCCAATGCAGATAGACGCCGAAACCGGGATTGCCGGTATCGGGCGCAATGGCGTCGGGGAAATTGCTTCCCGGCAGGATCGCGCCGGCGGTATCGGATGCCTGGCTCACGGGGTTGGAACGCCCAGGCGTTGTTCCGCGAACAGCTTGAAGGCGCGCGCCCGGTGCGACAGCGCCGTCGCCTGGCCGGGTTTCCAGCCGTGCTTTTCCTCGGCCGGCATCTCGCCAAAGGTGAGGCTGTGGCCATCGGGCCTGAACACCGGATCATAGCCGAAGCCGAGTGAGCCGCGCGGCGGCCAGACCAGCACGCCCGACACTTCGCCGCGATAGAAGCACGTCTCGCCTTCGGGCGTAGCCAGGCACAACACGCTCACGAACCGGCCGGTGCGCTGCGCATCGCCCACGGCGCCGCGGGCCTGGAGCGCATCCTCGACCTTCTGCATGGCAACCTCGAAACTCCGGCTGCCGTCAGGGAGCGTCGCCCAGTCGGCGGTGTAGACGCCCGGCGCGCCGTCCAGCGCATCGACCACCAGGCCTGAATCGTCCGACAGCGCGATCAGGCCGGAGGCCCGCGCCGCGGCGAGCGCCTTGGTCGCGGCGTTCAGCTCGAATGTGTCGCCGGTCTCCTCGGGTTCGGGCAGGCCCAGTTCCTTGGCGGAGGTGACCTCGACGCCGAGCGGGCCGCACAAATCGCGGATTTCGGAGATCTTGCCGTCATTGTGGCTGGCGACGAGGATCTTGCTGAGATGCGGGTTTGCCATCGGGGTCACAGCGGTCCGGCGACCGTCACCTTCTGCATGGCCACCAGATCGGCAATGCCGGTCTTGGCCAGTTCCATCAGTTCCAGAAGCTGTTCTTGCGAGAACGGGGCGCCTTCCGCGGTGCCCTGGATCTCGACGATGCCGCCCGATCCGGTCATGACGAAATTGGCGTCGGTCTCTGCGGCCGAATCCTCGAGATAATCGAGATCGATGACCGGCTGCGACGCGAAGATGCCGCAGGAGACGGCGGCGACGTGATCCTTGAGCACCCGGTCGACCTTGACCATGGAGCGCGCTTCCATCCATTTCAGGCAATCATGAAGCGCGATCCATGCGCCGGTGATTGCCGCCGTCCTGGTGCCGCCATCGGCCTGGATGACATCGCAGTCGACCGTGATCTGGCGCTCGCCCAGCGCTTCGAGATCGACCACGGCACGCAGCGAGCGGCCGATCAGGCGCTGGATCTCGAGCGTGCGGCCGCCCTGCTTGCCGGATGTGGCTTCGCGGCGCATGCGATCGCCGGTCGAGCGCGGCAGCATGCCGTATTCGGCCGTCACCCAGCCCTTGCCGCTGTTGCGCAGCCATGGCGGAAGCCGCTCTTCAAGGCTCGCCGTGCACAGCACATGCGTGTCCCCGAACTTGACCAGGCAGGATCCCTCGGCGTGTTTGGAGACGTTGCGGTCAAAGCTGACCGCCCGCATCTTGTCTGTCTTCCGGCCCGATGGACGCATTGTGTCTCTCCTGATTTTCGTATTGCCGCGTTCTATCGGCGCGGCTGGCAGGATGCAAAGGAAAAGCGTTCATCTGTGGCCCGGCCCGGCCCTGCCCGGCATGGCAAGGCTCGAGCGCGCCTCTTCGCATTGCCCCTTCCGTGCTGCGCTGCAAACCCCTATATTCCCGGCAGCGGGCTCCATAGACCCTTCCAAGGCCGTTCCATGCCTTGGCCAGCGGAGCCCTTGAGGACACTGTTGATGACCATGAACACGCCATCCATATCGGCGGATCTTGCCGGAACGCTTGATGAGCGCTCGCAGGAGATCTTTCGCGCGCTTGTGGAAAGCTACATGGAATCGGGCGATCCGCTCGGCTCGCGCTCGCTTTCGCGCATGCTGCCGATGTCGCTGTCGCCGGCCTCGATCCGCAACGTGATGAGCGATCTCGAGGATCTCGGCCTGATCTATGCGCCGCATGTCAGCGCCGGCAGGCTTCCCACGCAGAAGGGCCTGCGGTTCTTCGTCGACGCCTTCATGCAGGTGGGCGACCTGCAGCCCGACATGCGCGCCACCATCGAGCGCCAGGTCCATGCCGAGGATTCGAGCCGACCGGTGGAGACGCTGCTCACCGAGGCGAGCCAGATGCTGTCGGGCATGACCCGGGGCGCGGGCCTGGTGATCGCCGCCAAGCAGGACGCCGTCATTCGCCATATCGAGTTCATCCGGCTTGACCCGAAGCGGGCGCTGGTGGTGCTGGTCGGCGGCAACGACCAGGTGGAAAACCGGGTTATGGAGCTGCCCGACGGGGTGACCGCCGGGCAATTGATCGAGGCGTCGAACTTTCTCAACGCCCATCTCGCCGGACGCACCCTGGGCGAGGTTCGTTCCGAACTCGAGCGAATCACCGACGCGGTCCGTTCCGAACTCGACGTGCTGTCGCGCGATCTGGTGGAGCGGGGGCTGGCCGCCTGGGCCGGCGCGCGCGAGGGCGCAAGTGCGGCCCGCCTGATCGTGCGCGGTCGCGGCAATCTGCTCGAGGGCCTGTCGGCGGGCGAGGAGCTCGACCGGCTGCGACTGCTGTTTGACGAGCTCGAGCGCAAGGAAAGCCTGATCGAACTGATGACGCTGGCCGAGGAAGGCTCGGGCGTGCGCATTTTCATCGGCTCCGAGAACAAGCTGTTCTCGCTGTCGGGCTCGTCGCTGATCGTCGCACCCTGGCGCGACAGCGAGGACAGGGTGGTGGGCGCCGTGGGCATCATCGGCCCGACGCGGCTCAATTACGCGCGGATCGTGCCGATGGTGGATTACACTGCGCAGCTGGTGTCGCGGCTGGTGCGCAAATAGCGCCGCCTGATCGGCCGCGTCCAAGGCTGGCGGCGTGAGCGAAACGGATGGTTGCCATTCGTTTCGAAAAGTCGGCCCGAAAGCTGTTTATCCGCTGGGGCGATTTGTCCCGGCAGATGGCAGCCATCTGCCCGGCCCGCACCACGAGGCCCTTGATTTTTGCCGTCCGAACGTCGATATGCGGGGCAACTCCTAAAGATTTTAATCGGAAACAGTCAGGACAAGTACACCATGAGCGATGAAAGCCAGGGCCACGAAAACGCCAAGCCACAGGCCGACGCCGCACCCAAGGATGGCGAGACAGTCACTCCCATGCAGGCGGAAGGGCTTGACCCGATGGATGCCCTTCTGGCCGATATCGAGAGCCTCAAGGACCAGCGCCTCAGGATGGCGGCCGAAATGGAAAACCTGCGCCGCCGCACCGCCCGCGAGATCAAGGACGCCAAGAGCTACGCCATTTCGGGCTTTGCCCGCGACATGCTGCAGGTCTCCGACAATCTTCAGCGCGCGCTGGCAGCGGTTCCCGAGCAGACCGATGATGCGACCGACAACGGCCTCAAGACCCTGATCGAGGGTGTGGAGCTCACCGAACGGGCCATGATCTCGGCGCTGGAGCGTCACGGCGTTGTCAAGCTTGAGCCGATGGGGCAGAAATTCGATCCGAATTTCCACCAGGCGATGTATGAGGTCCCCAACACCGATGTGCCCAACAACACGGTCGTGGACGTGGTGCAGCCGGGCTACGTGATCGGCGATCGCATGCTCAGGCCCGCCATGGTCGGCGTCGCCAAGGGCGGCCCGAAAGAGGCCGTCGCGCCCGAGCCCGGCCCAAGCCCGCTGTCTGAAAAGGACGCCTGAGGTCGCCAAGGCCGGGGGCGTAGGGCGGGAGATTTGACAGATGACCCTGCTTGAAGGACTTGACTATGCCGGTGTCGCGGTTTTCGCCGCCACCGGCGCGCTCGCCGCTTCGCGCAAGCAGCTCGACATGATCGGCTTCATCTTTCTGGCCGCCGTCACCGGCATCGGTGGCGGCACCTTCCGCGACATCGTGCTGGGCGCCACGCCGGTGTTCTGGGTGCAGAAGCCCGCATATCTCCTGGTCTGCGTCGGCGTGGCGGTGATTGTCTATGTCACCGCGCATCTGGTCGAATCGCGCTACCGCCTGCTGCTCTGGCTCGACGCCATCGGTCTGTCTGCCTATTCGGTGATGGGAGCCGCCAAGGGCCTGGCGCTGACCGGGTCACCGGTCGTGGCGCTGGTCACCGGCATGATGACCGCAACGCTCGGCGGCATCCTGCGCGATCTGCTGTCGGGCGAACCCTCGGTGCTGATGCGCCCGGAAATCTATGTGTCGGCGGCGCTGGCCGGCGCCGGCGGCTTTGTTGCCGCAAGCCTCATCGGCGCGCCGCTGATCGCGGCCTCGCTCGCGGGCGTCATCCTGGCATTCGCCGTGCGCGGCGGCGCCATCCGCTACGGCTGGGCCTTCCGGCCCTACAAGCCGCGGCCCGGCCGTCCTCCGGAAGACGTGATGTAAAGCGGCCTGTCATTGAACCGGAAATGACGCCTTACGTCCGCTGCAGCGCCAGATTGGCGCCCAGGCCGACAAGCACCGTTCCACCGATCCGCTGCATGAGCCGTTGCGCCGAGCCGGACTGTTTGAGCCGGGTCACCAGCACGCCCGCCAGCATCACGCACACGATGTCAGCCGATGAAAACATCAGATTGACGATGGTTCCGAGTATCGCGAACTGCAGCCACACCGGAAAACCTGCCGACGCATCGATGAATTGCGGCAGGAAGGCCAGGAAGAAGATGGCGGTTTTCGGGTTGAGGATCTCGACCGTCACGCTTTCGACAAAGGCGCGACACCCGGATTTCGGCAAGACACGCGGCTCCGAAGCCTGATCCGGTGAAGCGGCGCGAAACAACGACAGGCCCAGCCAAACCAGATATCCGGCGCCTGCGAGCTTCACGATCATGTAAAGCCACGGCACGGCATGAAACAGGATCGACAATCCGGCGGCGGCGGCGGCCACATGCGCATAGCAGCCCAGATGGATCCCAAGCGCGGCCATCAGCCCTGCCATGCGGCCACGCGCAAGAGTCTGGGCCGTGGCATAGAACATGGCTGGCCCGGGAATATAGGCGAAGACCGCGGTGGTTATGAAAAACGTGATCAGAAGCTCGATTGACGGCATCGCTTGTCCTCGGCTGACCAGTTTCAGTTAAGCCCCGCCTCGCTGGCGGCGTCCTTGAGCGACATCAGCGGCCGCGGGCCGATCTGCTGGATCACCAGGCCGGCGGCGAGACTGCCGAGCTTGCCGCAGATGTCGAGCGGCTTGCCCTGCGCATAGCCATGCAGGAAGCCCGCGGCGTAGAGATCGCCGGCGCCGGTGGTGTCGACCACCTCATCGACCGGATGGGCCGCAACGTCGACGCGCTCGCCGCCCGACAGGATCAGCGATCCGAGTTCGGAGCGGGTGATGACGGCAATCCGGCAATCCTTGCCGAGCTGCCGCGCCGCATCCTCGAAGTCGTCGGTTTCGTAGAGCGATTTCACTTCATCGGAATTGGCGAAGACGATGTCGATGGTGCCCGAGCGCATCAGCTCGAGGAATTCATCGCGGTAGCGGCCGACGCAGAAGGGATCCGACAGGGTGATGGCCATTTCACGGCCGTGCTTGTGGCCGATCTCGGCGGCGAGCCGGATGGCTTCCTTGGCGCGCGGCGGATCCCACAGGTAGCCCTCGAAATAGGTGACCTTGGAATCCGCCACCACATCAGCCTCGATGTCCTCGGGCCCGAGCTCGACGCAGGCGCCGAGATAGGTGTTCATCGAGCGCTCGCCGTCGGGCGTCACAAAGATCATCGAGCGCGCCGTGGGCGGCGTGCCGTCGAGCGGCTGGGTCGCGAAATGCACGCCCTGGGCGCGGATGTCATGGGTGTAGATCTGGCCCAGCTGGTCGGCCGAGACCTTGCCGAAATAGGCCGAGCGGCTGCCGAAGCTGGCGATGCCGGCGGCGGTGTTGCCGGCGCTGCCGCCCGATGCCTCGATCGCCGGACCCATCCGCGAATACAGAAGTTCGGCGCGCTCGGCGTCGATCAGGTTCATCGCGCCCTTGATGATGGCGTTGTCGACGAGAAAACCCTCGTCGCAGCGGGCGATGATATCGACAATGGCGTTGCCGATGCAAAGGACGTCAAACTTGCTCATGAGATGGTTCCGCTTGGCTGGCTCGTGTGGTCATGTCAGGGAGCTTAATAGCGGTTTGGCGCTCCATTGGAACCCTCGGCTGCGCAAAATCAGCACACCCTGGCCCGTGTCTCCTGGGTTCTGTCCGGACCGACACTGGCGCAGCCGGCGTTGAAAATTGCGCCACACAGACCGGAAAAATGAAATCGTGAGCTGAAACCGGCGGTGAATCAGGCCTCGAACAGGCGCGGGCGCAGGAATTCGGCAAGATTTTCCAGAAATCTCTGTTTCTGCGGGCTGTTCAGGGCATCGCCGATTTCGCCCAGAACCGCCGAGATCAAGGTTTTCTGGACCCCGCAAAACCAAGCCGGCGGCTTGGCGATCTTTTTCTCGAGCAGGAACGAGGAGCCGAGGCAGGACTGGCAGATTTCATTGGCCCAGCACTTGCCGCAGGTCTCGTGATAGTCCTTTCCGTTCTCGACGAATTTTTTCGAGATCCGCGAGTAGCGGTCCTGATCCCACTCCTTGCCGATGAAGCCGTAGGAGGTTTCGGCCGATTCCAACAGATAGCAGGGAAACGCCTCGCCATCGTAATTGACCGCCATGAAACTCCGGCCTGCGCCGCAGACATGGGAGTTTTTCGTGCGGTTGACGAAGCCGTCGATGACGAACTGGATGCCCCGCAGCAAAAACGGATCGTCCGACAGGAAGGACCGGATGCACTCGCGCGCAACCTCCGAGAATTCGGTGGATACCTGCTCTATCTCGGCATAGGCGCCTTCGCCGTGCCAGGAGCCGAGCGCCAGGGTGATCTGCATCTCCCGCACGCCGAGGCCGAGAAAATGGGCAACCACATCCTTGACGCCGACACCGTTCCGGTAGTGGGTCCGTGTGTAGACCGCCTCCACCGCCACCGGGTTGCCGGATTGCTGGAATTTTCTGATTGTGTCGGAGACCCTGGCGTAGGAGCCACGGCCGCCGGAGAACGGGCGCAGACTGTCGTGAATGCTCTGGCTGCCGTCCATGCTGACCAGCACATAGAAATTCCTTGCCGCGAAGAAGGCGATCATCTCATCGGTCACCAGCGTGCCGTTGGTCACGATCACGAAGGATGGCGTTGGAACGCCGAGTTCAGTGCATTTCTCTTCGACATAGTCGACGGTGAGGCAGATTTCGCGGAACGCTAGCGCGGGCTCGCCGCCCAGGAATTTCACGCTCTTCAATCCGTCCCGGGACAGCTGTAGCGCCCGGTCAATGGCGGCCCGGCAGGTCTCGGGGAGCATGATCTTCCTGGATTTGTTCAGATCCTCGGCATAGCAATAGGAACAGGCCAGATTGCAGATCTGGCTGATGTTCAGCACCAGATCCTTCAATCCGGCGTCGCCGCTTGTCGCAGGGCCGGGCGGCGGTTCCTTGCCCTCGATGAAGCTTTCAAAGAAGCTGCGCGCGGCCTCCTCAAAGGGTTTCTCGCCAGGCAGGTTCTTTGAAAACGCATCGGACCGGAACTCTTCGAGTTCCGCGATCACGGCGCCGGGCGCCTCGAAAATCGTGCAGACCTCGGGCAGGAAGATGTAGTCGCCTTGCGACCCGGACACGATGGTGAAGCGGCCTTTCGCGGCGTCATTTGGCACGGGCTGCGGCGCTGTGCCGCTGGGAATCGAAGGGGACATGACGCTCTTCCATTTCGAAAACGGGTGATCCAGTGCGGCGGCCGATGGATTTCGGCCGCCGCGGAGGCAAGTGTGTCAGCCGCAGCCGATCCCGCCGCAATTGGCCCGCGTTGCCGCCGCAAGCTCCGAGAGCTTGTTGATGTCGTCGGCGCTCATTGCGGCGATGGCTTCCTTGTTCGCCATCAGCGCGCGGATCGGCCCCGCTCCAATGGCTTCGGCGACTTTCTCGATGTCCCTGCCCGACAGATGGGACAGGTCCGGTGCATCTCTGGATCCCATATTTCGCTCCCTGTGTTCGATGAACCTGGATCTGGGACCGGTTCGAACAGCCCGGACCCATTGCCATGGTAGCATGCCTCAAAGGCAAAATAAACCTGAAGTAGCAAAATATTATAAATGCAACCAATTGCAGACTGCCCGTTGAATCGGGCCGCCCCGCAGGAACGGCGGCGCAGAATATCAACAAGGGGGGGCGGGATGCAGGGCGCGTGGAAGGGCTCGGCTACCGGCAGCGGCGGCAGTCAGCCCTGACCCGGCTCCGCGAGCCGCCGCTTGAGATCATACAGCGCCTCGAGCGCTTCGCGCGGCGTCATGTCGTCGGGATTGAGAGCCGCGAGATAGGCGTCCGATGCGGACGGACCCTTCGCGGGACGTGCCGGTTCGCGGTTCACCGGGACCGCGAACAGCGGCAGATCGTCGATCAGCCGGGTTGCCGGATTTTCCCGCTCGGTCGATTCAAGCAAATCCAGCACCTCACGGGCCCGCGCCACCACGGCGTCGGGAAGGCCCGCCAGCCGCGCCACCTGGATGCCGTAGGAGCGGTCGGCGGCACCGGGTCCGACCTCGTGCAGGAACACCACGTCGCCCTGCCATTCCTTGACCTTCATGGTGGCGTTATGCAGCCGCGGCAGCTTGTCCGACAGGGCGGTCAATTCGTGGAAATGGGTGGCGAAGAGGCCGCGGCAGCGGTTTTGCGCATGCAGGTGCTCGACCGCCGCCCAGGCGATCGACAGCCCGTCGAAGGTCGCGGTGCCGCGCCCGATCTCGTCGAGGATGACGAGCGAGCGCGGGCCGGCCTGGTTGAGGATCGCCGCGGTCTCGACCATCTCGACCATGAAGGTGGAGCGCCCGCGCGCGAGATCATCCGACGCCCCGACGCGCGAGAACAGCCGGTCGACCGCGCCTATATGGGCGGCCCCCGCCGGCACGAAGGAACCCATCTGCGCCAGGATCGCAATCAGCGCGTTTTGTCTCAGGAAGGTCGACTTGCCGCCCATGTTGGGGCCGGTCAGGAGCCAGATCGCGCCGCCTTCGGGCCTGCCCTCGGGCGGCGAAAGATCGCAATCATTGGCGACGAAGGGCTGGGCAGCCTGCTTGCGCAGCGCCTGCTCGACCACCGGATGCCGCCCGGCCACGATCTCGAAGGCGAGGCTGTCGTCGACCCTCGGCCGTGCATAGCCCTGTTCCTGGGCAAGCTCGGCCAGCGCCGCCGTCACGTCGATCACCGACAGCGCGTCTGCCGCCGCCTTGATCGCGTCGGCGTGGGACACCGCAAGCCGCACGAGCGCGTCAAAGGCCGCCAGTTCGATCGCCAGCGCCTCGCCCGCCGCATTGGCGATGCGGGTCTCGAGATCGGACAGTTCCGTGGTGGTGAAGCGCATGGCGTTGGCCATGGTCTGACGGTGGATGAACCGCGACCTTGCCGCGTCGCCCTCGGTCAGCGGCCCGGCGTTCTGGGCGGTCACCTCGATGAAATAGCCCAGCATGTTGTTGTGCTTGATCTTGAGCGAGCGCACGCCGGTGTCCTCGGCATAGGACAGTTGCAGCCCGGCAATCACCCGGCGCGACTGGTCGCGGAGCGCCCGCAGCTCGTCCAGTTCAGGGGAATGGCCGCCGCGCACGAAGCCGCCGTCGCGCTTCATCAGCGGCAGTTCGTCATCGAGCGTCGCGGCGAACTGCGCGGCGATTTCTGCGGGAAGCGCCTCGAGCGCGGTCACCGCGCGCGCCAGATGCTCGGGCGGGTCGCCGTCGGCAAACAGGGTGGCAATATCGCCCGCCGCTCTGACGCCGGTCAGGATCGCGCCCAGATCGCGCGGGCCGCCGCGGTTGAGCGCCAGCCGCGACAGCGCGCGCGGCATGTCGGCCACGCCCTTCAGCGCCCGCCTTAGCGTCGCGGTCAGCGTCTGTTCGGCCATCAGCCAGGAGACGCCGTCGAGCCGGGCGTTGATGGCGCCGGGATCGGTCAAGGGCGCCATCAGCCATTCGGCAAGCTTGCGTCCGCCGCCGCCGGTCACGGTGCGGTCGATGGCCTTGATCAGGCTGCCCTGCCGGTCGCCCGAGAGCGTGCGCACCAGCTCGAGATTGGCCCGGGTCGCCGGGTCGATGAACATCCGCGCCCCGTCGCTGTCGCGTTCGGGCCTGCCGAGCGGCGGGCGTTCGGAGATCTGGGTCTTTTCGACATAGGCGATGACGGCGGCCGCCGCTGCAAGTTCGGCGCGCGAAAAGCTGCCGAAGCCGTCGAGCGAGCCCACCTCGAAGAACCGCGAGATCCGCCCCTCGGCGGTGGCGCTGTCGAACAGCACCGCCGGCTGCGGCGAGGCCACCCGCCCGATCTGGTCGATCAGCGGCCGGAGTTCGGGATCGTGGAACACGTTCTCCGCCAGGATCAATTCGCTCGGCTCCACCCGGGCGATATCGGCCAGCAGCCGCGCCGCACGGCTCTCGGCGACATGGAAGGCGCCGGTAGAAATGTCGATCCAGGCGAGCCCGAACTGCGCCTCGCTTGACCCCTTGATGCGCGCGAGCGCCATCAGGAAATTCGACTGAGACGGATCGAGCAGCCTCTCTTCGGTCAGTGTTCCGGGCGTCACCAGCCGCGTGACGTCGCGTCGGACCACCGATTTGGCGCCGCGCTTCTTGGCCTCGGCCGGATCCTCGGTCTGCTCGCAGACCGCCACCCGGAAGCCGAGCGAAATCAGTTTCTGCAGGTAATCGTCGGCGGCATGCACCGGCACGCCGCACATCGGGATGTCCTGGCCCAGGTGCTGGCCGCGCTTGGTCAGCGTGATGCCGAGCGCCCGCGAGGCGTCGACCGCGTCCTCGAAGAACAGCTCGTAGAAATCACCCATCCGGTAGAACAGCAGCGAATCCGGGTTGGCCGCCTTGATCTCGATGAACTGCTCCATCATCGGCGTGGCCGTGGCGCGGCTTTCCGGAGTGGCAAGCTGGGCCGTCGTCAGCGTGGCGGGAGGGAGCGGGTTTTCGGCGTTCAAGGGGAAAGGCCTGTCTTGGTTTTTCAGTGGTTTGCGATGTAAGCTTCAGCGGATGGTCGGCTTTACAGGCCGGTCCAACCACCCTAACGGTGGGACGAGGACAAAAACAACAGGGTTGAGGCGCCGTACACAAGGTCGCCCACAACGGGATGGAAAAATGCCAGACACCGACAAGCCAGATCGCTCGTTTTCCGCGGTGACCGACAAGGAGGCGCTGGACTTCCACGCCCGCGGCAGGCCCGGCAAGCTCGAAATCAACCCGACCAAGCCGATGTCGACCCAGCGCGACCTGTCGCTCGCCTATTCGCCCGGCGTCGCCGTCCCGGTGAAGGCGATCGCCGAGGACCCGTCGCGGGCGTTCGACTACACCGCCAAGGGCAACATGGTGGCCGTCATCTCCAACGGCACCGCCATTCTCGGGCTCGGAAACCTGGGCGCGCTGGCCTCCAAGCCGGTTATGGAGGGCAAGGCGGTGCTGTTCAAGCGCTTTGCCGATGTCGATTCGATCGACCTCGAGGTCGACACCGAGAATGTCGACGAATTCGTCAATTGCGTGCGCTTCCTCGGCCCGAGCTTCGGCGGCATCAATCTCGAGGACATCAAGGCGCCCGACTGCTTCATCATCGAGCAACGCCTGCGCGAAATCATGGACATTCCGGTGTTTCATGACGACCAGCACGGCACCGCGATCATCGCGGTTGCGGGCCTGATCAACGCGCTGCACCTGACCGGCCGCGACCTCAAGACCACGAAGCTCGTCTGCAATGGCGCGGGGGCTGCGGCCATTGCCTGCATCGAACTGCTCAAGGCGATGGGCTTTGCGCCCGCAAACATCACCCTGTGCGACACCAAGGGCGTGATCTTCAAGGGCCGTACCGAGGGCATGAACCAGTGGAAATCGGCGCATGCGATCGAGACGCCGGCGCGCTTGCTCTCCGACGCCATCGATGGCGCGGACGTGGTGCTGGGCCTGTCGGTCAAGGGCTCGCTGACCGAGGCCATGATCCGCTCGATGGCGCCCAATCCGATCATCTTCGCCATGGCCAACCCGGACCCGGAAATCACGCCCGAGGAAGTGGCCCGCATTCGCACTGACGCGATCATGGCCACCGGCCGCTCGGATTATCCCAACCAGGTCAACAATGTCCTGGGCTTTCCCTACATCTTCCGCGGCGCGCTCGATGTCCGGGCCACCACGATCAACGAGGAGATGAAGATCGCCGCCGCCAACGCGCTGGCGGCGCTGGCCCGCGAGGATGTGCCCGACGACGTGGCGGCCGCCTATCAGGGCGTGCGTCCGCGCTTCGGCCCGCAATACATCATCCCGGTGCCGTTCGATCCGCGCCTGATTTCGGCCATTCCGGTCGCGGTCGCCAAGGCCGCGATGGAGTCGGGCGTGGCGCAGAAACCGATCCTCAACATGGACGCCTATGCGCAGGAACTGTCTGCCCGGCGCGACCCGATCGCCTCCACCCTGCAGCGTCTCTACGAGCGCGTCCGCCGCCATCCGCGCCGCGTCGTCTTCGCCGAGGGCGAGGAAGAGCAGGTGATGCGCGCCGCCGTCTCCTATGTGAACCAGCGGCTCGGCACGGCGTGCCTGCTCGGCCGCGAGGAGCAGATGCGCGAGACCGCCAGGCATGCCGGCATCGACCTCGACCGGCCCGGCATCGAACTCGTCAACGCCCGGGTGTCGCGCCGGGTCGAGGCCTATACGGATTACCTCTATGCAAGGCTGCAGCGCAAAGGCTACCTGCACCGCGACTGCCAGCGGCTGATCAACACCGACCGCAACCACTTCGGCGCCTGCATGGTGGCACTGGGCGACGCCGACGCCATGGTGACGGGCACCACGCGCAACTATTCCACGGCACTTGAGGATGTCCTGCGCTGCATCGACGTCAAGCCCGGTCACCGCACCATCGGCGTGTCGCTGGCGCTGTGCCGCGGCCGCACCGTGTTCGTGGCCGACACGGCGGTGATCGACATGCCCAATTCCGAGGAACTGGCCGACATCGCAGTGGAGGCCGCCGGCATGGCGCGGCGACTCGGCTACGAGCCGCGGGTGGCGATGCTTGCCTATTCCACCTTCGGCCACCCGACCGGCGAACGCTCCGAGCGGGTGCGCGAGGCGGTCAGGATCCTCGACAAGCGCCGGGTCGATTTCGAGTATGACGGCGAAATGGCCGCCGACGTGGCGCTCAATCCGCAGGTGATGGAGCAATATCCGTTCTGCCGTCTCTCCGGAACCGCCAATGTGCTGGTCATGCCGGCCTTCCACTCTGCCTCGATCTCGACCAAGATGCTGCAGGAACTGGGCGGCTCCACCGTCATCGGGCCGCTGCTCGTCGGCCTCAACAAATCGGTGCAGATCGTCTCGATGGGCGCGAAAGACTCCGACATCGTCAATATGGCGGCGATTGCCGCCTACAACGCGGCGAGCTGAGCCTGGCGATGCCCGGTATTCAGCCTACGCAGCAAACCGTGAGGCGTCGGCGCCGTAGTGGTTGATGTAGCGGTCGTTGATCTGCTTGACCGGCAGCATCACCATGACATCGGTGGTGCGGAAGGCGAGATCGACCACCGCCTCGGATGAGACCAGCGCGCCGACCCGGAGGTAGCCCTTGACCAAAGGCGGCATCGCGGCGATCGCCGCGCGCGGATTGATCGCCTCGACCGGCATCATGTCCATCGACAGGCCGCGGCCGGCAATGGCGCGGACGCTCCAGTCTGCATTGGCGGCCGCCGTCTGGTTGAGGAACGACAGCGCCAGCGCGTGCGCATAGGGCCTGTCGCCCGGAAACGAGGCGCACCCGAACATCACGTCGATGTCATGGCCGAGCGCATAGGCCCAGTTGCCCTGCCACAGCGCTTCCAGCGTCCGGCGGGTGCGGTATTCGCGCAGCACGCAGGAGCGGCCAAGCTCGAGAAAGCGCTTGTCGGGGTTGCGCCCGATCAGGTCCATGACATCGAACTCGCTTTGCGAGTAAAATCCGTCATGGCGCGCCGCCACTTCCTGCCTGAGCAGCCTGTAGGTGCCGACGATCTGCTCCTCGGTATCGCCTGCGAGCGCGGTATCAAGCACAACCAGATGATCGCAATAGCGGTCGATGGTGTCATAGTCGCGCTTCTGCATCATCGCTTCGGCGGGAAGTTGCGCGCCCATTTCCTCGACAAAGACTCGGTAACGGATCGCTTGCGCCGCCTCGACTTCGCTCAGCGAAGCGGCCAACCGCACTTCCAGCGAGCCGATGCGGCCGAGGATCGGGGTCGCCGGGCGAAACTTCGCGACCGGTGCGAGGAAGGGCTTGGACAAGGGCCGTTGCACGTGCGTTTCCATGGGCGTTCTCCCGCTTGGGTTATGGCGGAATTCAACCATGATTCTGCGACATCCGAGTGACATTTGCCATCCCGTATATGGTCGCATCAAGGTATTTCCGTGTTTTGCTGTATCCAGCGCGCAGTGGAGACCTTTGAGCGATACCGGACATGCACATTCTCACAGTGCAGCCGGTCAGGCTCCGGCACGCGATCTCTTGCGTGCGGTGACGGTGGCAAGCTGCAACAGCCAGTCGGGATCGACCGGCTTTTCGGCGTGACCGTCGGCGCCGGCGGCAAGCAGATTGTCGCGGGTCGAGGCCTGTCCATCAGCCGACAGCACGATCACCGGCAGTCGCGAAAGCTGGCCCGCCGCCTCCTCGGCGCGGATCTGGAGAATCGCGCTGCGGCCATCGAGCTCCGGCATCGACAGATCGGTGATGACGAGATCATAGCCGGGAACGCCGCCGGGACGCTCCATGGCTTCGCAGACCAGGTCGCGGCCGTTCTCGACAAGTGTCACCCGGTGGCCCTGGCGGGCCAGCATCTTGCGCACCACCAGCGCGTTGACCGGGTCGTCCTCGGCCAGCAGAATATCGAGCGTGGGCGTGTCCGAGCCGCGTTCGAGCACCGCGGGGCGCTGCTTGGCGCTGAGCCTGTCGCGGTCATCCCGGTCGTCACGCCGGGTCAGCACATTGATGAGCGATTCCCGCCGCACCGGCCGCACCAGCCAGGCGTCGGCGCCATGAACGGCGTGGCTGCCGAGATCCCGGCTGTCTTCGGGCGCGATCACCAGGGTGCGGGCAACGCCGGTCGCGAACGCCGCCGGTGCTGCCGAAAGCAGCGCCTCGGCGCGGTCGGCGAGCCGCCGGTCGACAATGATGTCGCTGAGCGGCCCGCCCGAGCGGTGGAGCCGGGCGAGCGCCGTTGTCATGGTGTCGGCATTGTCGGCGGTCTCGGCAATGCCGCCGAGATCGCGGATGGTCCACATCAGCGCGGTGGAAACCGGGCCGCGGGGCGCGATCACCAGCACGGTGCGATCGGCAAGCGGCCCCTGCACCGGCTTGCCGGCTTCGGGTTCGGCAAGCTCCCTGACCGGCACGGAGAACTGGAAGGTGCTGCCCTGGCCAAGCCTTGAGGTGACCCCGATGCTGCCGCCGAGCGCCGTCACGATCCGGGCCGAGATCGACAGGCCGAGACCGGCGCCGCCCTGCTTGCGGGTCGGGCCGTTGTCGGCGCGTTCGAATTCGTTGAAAATCCGCTCCTTGTCACTGTCCTTGAGGCCCGGGCCGGTGTCG
This sequence comes from Hoeflea sp., assembly GCF_014359905.1. Lineage (GTDB taxonomy): Bacteria > Pseudomonadota > Alphaproteobacteria > Rhizobiales > Rhizobiaceae > Hoeflea. The sequence continues at coordinate 76,209 of NZ_JACIYP010000010.1, forward strand.
GAGACGATGAAGGCCAGCTGCGTGTCCTGCCGCCCCACCTCGATCAGCACGCCGCCGCTATCGGTGAACTTGATGGCGTTGCCGACAAGATTGAACAGCACCTGCCTCAGCCGGCCGATGTCGGAGGTGATCTTTCGCGGCGCCTCGGGCGCGATGTGGACGGCGATCTCGATGCCCTTTTCATGGGCGCGCGACGCCATCAGCTCGCACACCCCGTTAACCAGTTCCTCGAGATCGCCCTCTGCATGGCGCAGGTGCAGCCGTCCGGCTTCGATCGAGGTGACGTCGAGCAGATCCTCGATCAACGACAGCAGCGACTGTCCGGATTCGCGCGCGGTCTTGAGATAGCTCGCCTGTTCGGGCGTCGTCTCGGTCTGCTCGAGCAGATGGGTCATGCCCAGGATGCCGTTGAGCGGTGTGCGGATCTCGTGGCTGACGGTGGCCAGGAACCGCGATTTGGCATGGTTTGCCGCTTCCGCCTTTTCCCGCGCCTCGACCAGTTCGGCTTCGGCCTTGCGCGCTGCGGTGACATTGCGGCCGATGCAATTGACGAACAATTCCCCGGACGAGGGGTCGCGCGAAGCGGTTTCGTGCCAGGTCCAGATCGTCTGGTTGTCGCCTTCGCCCAGCACCAGTTCGCGGGCGCCGGTTGTTTCATTTTCCACCGGTTCGATTCCCGCCATGGCAAGCGTCAATCCGGCCGGATTGTCGCATCCCGTCTCTGTCCGGAAGGTCTCGTTCGCATAGACGATGCGGCCATCAAGATTGCAGGCGGTGACCATGTCGCCAAGCGCATCGAAAACCGTGGCCAATTGCCCGGAAAACTCACCCAGTTCCCAATTGCGGTCGATGTTGCGTTCGGCCAGTGCCGCCTTTTCGGCCATGGCGCGGGCCGGATGTCCCGGTGGGGCGTGCTTGACCGACCGTTGCAGCAGGGGCGTTGCGGCATAGACCGCCAGGCCTGCGACCGAGGCAAGCAGCAGCGCCGGCGCGTTGAACGCCACCGAGAGCGCCGTCGCCGCCATCGCGGCCGAGACGGCAAACAGCGCCCCGGAGGCCGAACCCTGAGGGCCGGCGTCCCGGCGGTCGCCATGCGCCAACGCGCCAGGAACAGGATAGTGCACCGACGGAATGACCTCCGGCGTCCGCTGAGGCGCGGCCACGGTCCGGCTCGTGGGCTGGCTCGGGGGCCGGTCCAGGGAGTCGCTCAGGGCCTGTCGAAGTGCGTCCTGAAGACGTCGCGGTTCTGTGCTCATGGACCCGTGATATCACGGGCCCGGTAAGCAAAGTTTTTGTCAAAAGCGTCGAATTTTAACGATCACGCATTTGTCTGTTTCATATTGACCACGACCCGGCCGCGGATCTTGCCGTCGATGATGGCGTGCGCCGCATCGACGATTCCGTCGAAGCCCACTTCGCTCGACAGCGCCTCAAGCTTGGCAATGTCGAGATCCTGCACCAGCCGCGACCAGGCTTCCTGCCGCAGCGCGAGCGGCGCCATCACCGAATCGATGCCCAGCAGCGAGACGCCGCGCAGGATGAACGGCGCCACCGACGAAGGCAGGTCCATGCCCTGCGCCAGGCCGCAGGCCGCAACCGCCCCGCCGTAAGAGGTCATCGACAGCACGTTTGCCAGCGTGTGGCTGCCGACCGCGTCGATGCCGCCGGCCCAGCGTTCCTTGGCGAGCGGCTTGGCCGGGCCCGACAGTTCATCGCGGTGGATGACCTCCGATGCGCCGAGGCCTTTCAGGAAATCCGCCTCCTCGGTCCGGCCGGTCGACGCGATCACCTCGTAGCCGAGCTTGCCGAGCAGGGCGATCGCCACCGTGCCGACGCCGCCATTGGCGCCTGTGACCACCACCGGGCCGCGCGCGGGCGTGATGCCGTGGCGTTCAAGCGCCATCACCGACAGCATGGCGGTATAGCCCGCCGTGCCGATCGCCATCGCCGAGCGGCCATCCATGCCTTCCGGCATCGGGATCAGCCAGTCACCCTTGAGTCGGGCATAGGCCGCATAGGCGCCGGTGTGGGTCTCGCCGACGCCGAAGCCGTTCAGGATCACCTGGTCGCCGGGCTTGAAGCGGGGATTCTCCGAATGCACCACGGTGCCGGCGCAATCGATGCCGGGCACCATCGGCCAGCGCCGCACGACCGGGCCCTTGCCGGTGATCGCCAGCCCGTCCTTGTAGTTGATGGTGGTCCACTCGACCTCGACGACCACGTCGCCGTCCATCAGGTCCTCAAGGCCAAGCTCGGTCACATTGACCGACATCACCTTGTTCTCGTCGCGGGTGAGCAGAATGCCCTTGAAACGGTCTTGCATGGAAGCTCCTCATAGTGTGTGGGACCAGACTGACCCGCCCCGGGCGCAAGATCAAGGCCGGGTTCCCTGAGACGGGATTTCAGTTACGGCTTTTGCGGTCTTTGATGGCCACGATCAGCTCATCGAGAACGATCATCGCGGCGCCGACGCTGATGAAACTGTCGGCTAGGTTGAACACGGCGAACGACCAGGTCTCGGTGTGAAACAGGATGTAGTCGACGACATGGCCATAGACTGCCCGGTCAATCAGATTGCCGAGCGCGCCGCTGATGATCAGCGCGAAACCGAAATGGGCAATCGGGCGGCCGGGCGGATTGCGCCACCACAGATAGGAGACGAAGACGATCACCACCGCGGTCAGCGCCAGCAGCCAGGTGTCGGGCATGTCGCGCAGCAGCGAGAAGGCTATCCCCTCGTTCCAGGTGCGGTAGAGCGCCAGCATCGGGATCACCGGCACCATCTCGTGAAACGGCAGCCTGGTTTCGACCAGCCATTTGATAACCTGGTCGAGCGCGACCGCACCGGCCACCAGCGCCAGCATGAGGATGATCCGGCCCAGCGCCGAACGGGCCTGCAAAGTTTCTCTCATGCGACCGGGTCTCCGAGATCGAGACAATGCCGCCGCGCCTCGAACAGCATCACGCCGGTGGCGATCGCCAGGTTGAGCGAATCGGCCCGGCCGGCCTGGGGAATCCGCGCGAGCTTTTCGCAGGCGTCCGCCAGCGTGTCGGGCAGGCCCGCCTGCTCGTTGCCCATCAGCAGCACCACCGGCCGGTCCTGGTAGCCGATCGTGCGGTAGTCGACGCTGCCCTTGAGATGGCTGCCAACGAGCAGTGGCGCGGCTTGTTTCGACCAGGCGAGAAAATCCTTCTCCGAGGTTCGCACCAGTGGCACGGCGAAGATCGAGCCCATGGTGGCGCGGACCGTTTCGGTCGAGAACGGATCGACCGTGTCGCCGATCAGCATGACGCCGGCGGCCCCGGCCGCATCGGCGGTGCGGATGATGGTGCCCAGATTGCCCGGATCGCGCACCCGGTCGAGCGCCACCCAGGTCTCGTCCGGCCTGAGCCTCACCGCATCGAGCGCCGTGACGCGTTGCTCGAACACGGCGATGACGGCCTGCGGATTGTCGCGCCTCGTGATGGCGGTCAGCACCTTGTCGGTGACTTCCAGCACCAGCCCGCCGCGGGCCACCGTCAGCGCCGCGATCTTCTCGACCTGCGGCTTTCCGCGCTGGCCCTTGGCGTAGATCAGCGTGCGGATCGCCCAGCCGAGTTCGATCGCGTCGATCACCAGCTTGAGGCCTTCGGCGAGGAACGTTCCTGTCTCGTCGCGGTGCTTCTTCATCGACAGCGCGCGGATGTCCTTGATCACCGGGTTGGACAGGCTGGTGATCTCCTTGACCTGGCCGACCCGGCCAGCCCTCGTCTGTGACTGGTGGTCGCTCATTGCGGCAGCCACCGTGCAAACAGCGAGGTCGACAGCGCCCGGCAGTCGTCGGGATCGGGCTTGCCGCTCTCGCGGATGATCAGTTCGCCCGATTCCACCCGTCCGCCGGCGCCGCGCATGGTCTCGCGCATCAGTTCGTGGATGGCGTAGAAGGAGGCGCGGATCGAATAGGCCGTCAGCACAAGGCCGACCGGCTTCGGGCTCAGAAGCTCGCGGCATATGTCGAGCATCAAGGGCAGGTGCTCGAACAATTGCCAGACCTCGCCATTCGGCCCGCGGCCGAATTTCGGCGGGTCGGTCAGGATGATGTCGTAGCGGTTGCCGCGGCGCTCTTCCCGCGCGATGAACTTCATCGCGTCCTCGCAGATCCAGCGGATCGGGCGATCGTCGAGCCGGGCCAGCGCCTGGTTCTCGCGCGCCCATCCGATCGCCTTCTTCGAGGCGTCGACATGAGTGACCTCGGCGCCGGCCTGTGCCGCCACCAGCGAGGCGACGCCGGTATAGCCGAACAGGTTGAGCACCTTGAGCGGCCGTTTGCTCTCCGCGATCCGGTCCGCCATCCAGCGCCAGTGGGCGATCTGCTCGGGAAACACGCCGACATGGCGAAACGACGTGAGCCGCCCGTGAAAGTCGACGCCCAGCAATTTCATCGGCCAGGTCTCGCCCAGCGGCACATTGGGAAAGGCCCAGCGCCCGATCCCGTCCTCGTCCATGTCGCCGGTAAACAGGGCGTCGGCCCGGTCCCAGACGCCATCGGGCAGGCCGCGCGCCCACAGGGCCTGGGCTTCGGGCCGGACAATGCGCAGGCTTCCATATTGCTCCAGCTTCTCGCCCTGTCCCAAAGCATTCACGCCGGTGTCGAGGAGCTGGTAGCCGTCCTCGTTGCCGGTCTCCAGGATCAGCGGCACGGTCTGGGCGGGCAGGGGCCCGGTCCGGGTGTTGAGCGGCCGGATCGGCGCTTGCGGCTTGTTGGCACCCTCGGGGCTGCGCTTGTCAAACACCGGCGCGGCGTACATCGGCCTGGATGCCGCGGGTTCCGGGCGCTGGGCGCCCTGTCGCGGCGTCTTGGCGCGCGCCGGTTTCTCACTCGCCGCCGCGCCGCGTTCGGGCTTGCCGCGCTGCTTGCCCATCGGTTTGCCTTCCGCCTGCCTGGAAGGGCCGCCGCGTCGGGACTGTGGAGAGCGCTTGTCCGCCAAAATGGAAGAATCCTGGTCAATCTTGATGAGGCCGGGCCGGAAATGGCGGCATGACCCCGTGATTTCATGGTCGAATGGACATAGCAATCCGATCTCCACTTGGCAAAGCTGTTTTCGCTTTGCATAGATAGGGCGGCAATCAGGGAGGATCATGTCCAATGGAAATGAATGGCGAAGAACGCATCGCAGCGCCGCGCCAGCTTGTCTGGGAAGCGCTCAACGATCCCGAGGTCCTGCGCGAATGCATCCCGGGCTGCCAGGAGCTCGAAAAAACCTCCGACACGGAACTGGCGGCGGTGGTCAAGGTCAAGATCGGCCCGGTGTCGGCGACCTTCAAGGGCGAGGTGACGCTCGAAAACATCAACGCGCCTCAAAGCTACACCATCTCGGGCGAAGGCAAGGGCGGCATCGCCGGCTTCGCCAAGGGCGGCGCCGATGTGAAGCTGGTCGAGGACGGCGCCGAGACGGTGCTGACCTATGACGTCAAGGCCCAGGTCGGCGGCAAGATCGCCCAGCTCGGCTCCCGGCTGATCGATTCATCATCGAAAAAACTCGCCGGCCAGTTTTTCACCCGGTTCAACGAGGTGGTGAGCGAGAAGGCTGCACAGACCTGAGGGTGCGGAAATACAGGTACCGGCACTGCTCGGAAGCCTGCTCGCTCAGTGCTCCGTCTCGCACAGTTTGTGATCTGCCAGCGTCTCGATCACGGCGCAATGGGCGATGCTATCGGCCTCGCAGCTGGAGATGCGTTTGAGCTCGCGTTCCAGCCGACGCAGTTTTGCGATCCTTGCGCGCACATCCTGAAGTCGCCGTGCGGCCATGTCGTGTGCATCGTCGCACGGCTTCTCCGGATGCTGGCTCAGGTCCAGCAATCCTCTGATGTCATCGATGGAAAACCCCAGCTCCCGGGAATGGCGAATGAAGGACAGGCGTTTCAGCCCCTCCTTCGTGTATCGACGCTGGTTGCCCTCGGAGCGCTCGGGCGCTGCTATCAGCCCCATCTGCTCATAATAGCGGATGGTCGGAATCTTGACGCCCGCACGTTTGGAAAGCTCGCCGATGGAAAACACTGAAAAGACCTCTTGAACCTACAGTCGCTAGAGAGATTATATATCTCGCCATGATCAGAAAAGGAAACTGGAATGGCAAGTGAGCCCACATCAAAGGCATCTTCATGCGGCACCGAAAGCGCGGGTTGCGGTTGCTCCGGCAATCCCAGGTTTGATGGTGTTGATCCCGCCTACAAGCGTGTCCTGTGGGCGGTGATCTTCATCAACGCCGCGATGTTCCTGATCGAGATGGCAGCCGGCCGGCTGGCCGGGTCGCAAGCCCTGCAGGCGGATGCGCTGGATTTTCTCGGCGATGCGCTGACCTATGGATTGAGCCTTGCCGTTATCGGCATGAGCCTCAATGTTCGCTCCACGGCGGCCCTGGTCAAGGGGGCGAGTCTGCTGGTCATGGGCCTCTGGGTGTTCGGCTCCACCATGTATCAGGTCCTTGTCCTCGGCGTGCCGAGCGCCGAAGTCATGGGCTTCATCGGCCTGCTGGCGCTCGCCGCAAACCTGGCCAGCGTCATGCTGCTGATGCGCTACAAGGATGGAGACGCCAATGTCCGCTCGGTGTGGCTGTGTTCGCGCAATGACGCGATCGGCAACGTCGCGGTCATGGTGGCGAGCGCCGCTGTCTGGATTTTCGTATCGGCATGGCCGGACCTCATCGTCGCCTTCATCATGGCCGGCCTGTTCCTGCGCTCATCCCAGCTCATTCTGGTGCAGGCTTGGCAGGAGTACCATTCGGGCGAGGATGCGGGGGCGCTGGCAAGCCATGGCCATGACCACGCCCACTGATCCCGGTGCGCGGCGACCGGTTTGGTATCCGTCATCCAGGGGAGCCCCGGATGACGGATGGTTCAGGATCTGCGGGGTGCTCTTGCGGGACGCAGAGCAGGTGGTGTCCACGTTTTCCCGGCCGGCCGATCTTACATCAGGCTCAACGACGTGGTGAGCGCCAAGGCTTTGGGAGGGCAAGTTGACGATAGGTGCCTGGACGCGACTTCCGCGTCACACCGCCAGCTCACGCATCACCTTGATCAGGTCGGATTTTCCCTCAAAGCCGATGCCGGGCAGATCCGGCATCGTGATATGGCCGTCCTCGACCGTGACGCCGTGGGGAAAGCCGCCATAGGGCTGGAACAGGTCCGGATAGCTCTCGTTGCCGCCCAGGCCGAGGCCTGCAGCGATGTTGAGCGACATCTGGTGTCCGCCATGGGGAATGCAGCGCGAGGGCGACCAGCCGAACTGCCGCAGGACATCCAGCGTCCGCAGATATTCCACCAGCCCGTGGGACAGGGCGCAGTCGAACTGCAGAAAGTCCCGGTCAGGGCGCCTGCCGCCATAGCGCAGCAGGTTGCGCGCATCCTGGTGTGAAAACAGGTTCTCTCCCCGTGGCCATCGGCGCATCGTAGAATTCCGAAACGGCGGCCTGCAGCGCGTAATCCAGCGGATCACCGATTTCCTCGTACCAGAACAGGGGATAGTCACGCAGCATCTTGGCGCAGGCGATCGCGGTTTCCAGGTCAAAGCGGCCATTGGCATCCACGGCCAGTTGCGCTTCTGACCCGATCTCGTCGAGGGCGGATTCGGTCCGCCGCCGGTCCTCGTCGACGGACGCGCCACCGATCTTCGTCTTGACGACGGTGTAGCCGCGATCGAGGTAGCGCCGCATCTCGGCCCTGAGCGCGGTGTTGTCCTTGCCCGGATAGCAATAGCCGCCTGCCGCATAGACGAAGACGCGCGGGTCGGCCTCCCGCCCCTTGATCTCGGCCAGCAGCCGCAACAGCGGCTTGTCTTCGATCTTGGCCACCGCGTCCCAGACGGCCATGTCGATGGTCCCCACCGCCACCGTCCGCTCGCCGTGTCCGCCGAGCTTCTCGTTGGTCATCATTGCCGCCCAGATCTGGTGCGGATCGAGATTGGTGCCCGCGTCATTGACGAGGCTCTCGGGCCTGGCTTCCATGATGCGGTCGCGGAACCGTTCGCGGATCAATCCGCCCTGGCCTTGGCGGCCATTCGAATTGAAGCCGTAGCCCACCACTCGGCGTCCGTCGCGTACCACATCGGAGACCACAGCGACCAGGCTCGCCGTCATCCTGGAAAAGTCGATATAGGCGTTGCGGATGGGCGAGGCGATCGGTTTGGTCACTTCGCAGACGTCGAGGATTCGGATCCTCGTTCCATTCAAGAATGTGCTGTGGAGAGGCCGCCGCGACGGGCCGGGATTCCGGTCAATCCGGCGGCGATCCCCTGTCTGCTGTCAGATGTGCGGGTGAAGGGTCCGGTCTGGCCCGCCGGGTCGGGCACAAGCGGGCGGCCACGCACCACCGCTCGCCCGGTCAGGCCGCGTTGCGCTTGTCCGGGGCTGGCAGGCTTGCTGCGATCTGCTGGGCCTTGGTTTTCTGGCGGTCGGCTTCGCCGTGCCATTTGACGGCTTCCGAGGCCTGCACGCGCGCCTGCTTGCGGTGCTTGCCCTGCTTGATCCACGTGGCGAGCGATCCGATGATCATGCCGATGATCAGGGCCAAAAACACGAACACGAAGAACGGCAGGGTGACCGACAGCACCTGGTCCGACGGATCGAACGGGTTCAGCGCCAGCGTCACGGCGGTGCGGTTTGCCACCGACAGCATGATCAGGATCACACCGAGAGGGATGAGAATAGCCAATACGATAATGCGCTTGATCATGTCGTGTTCCAGTGTCTTTCAGGCCGGGGCAATGGCCCGGCTCGCCGCCGCTTTGGTCTTGTCAATCCTCACCGTTGGGATTGAGCCGCTCGCGCAGTTCCTTGCCGGTCTTGAAGAACGGCACCCATTTTTCCTCGACGAACACCGGTTCCCCGGTGCGCGGGTTGCGGCCCGACCGTGCAGGACGGGCCTTGACGGAAAAGGCTCCGAAACCGCGCAATTCGACACGGTTTCCGGCGGACAGGGCATCCGTGATCTCGTCAAGCACGGCGTTGACGATGTTTTCGACATCGCGGTGATAGAGGTGCGGGTTCCTCGCTGCAACCGCTTGAACCAATTCCGATTTGATCATTTTGGCTATCCCCTCCTAGTCTCGCTCAGGTTGTCCGCCAACCTGCCAAACGGACACAAGACCGTCAAGGAACAACTTGCCGCCGGCCAGCCGGTCGATCTCGTTCGAAATCGTCAGCGGCGCGCCGAGGAAGTGCTGCAGAAGGCTTGCGGCGCGGCTGCCCAGCAGCAGGTCCGAGGTCTCGTCCTGTGGTGTCCAGTCAACGAATTCGAGGCCGTCCCTGACGCCGCGTGCCTTGAAATAGGCCCGGATCTCGGCTTCGCCGCCCAGCGCGTCCACCAGCCCGTTCTCGAGGCCCTGCCGTCCGGTGAAGATCGAGCCGTCGGCAAGGGCGAGCACCTGGGCGCGCTCCATCTCGCGGCCTTCCGCCACCAGATCGACAAACCAGTCATAGCTGTCGAGCACCATCGCGCGGATCATCGCCTTGGCTTCTTCGCTGGCTTCATGAAAGGGCGAAGGTTCGGCCTTGAGCGGTGAGGATTTGATTTCCTCCAGCCGCACGCCGATCTTGTCGAGAAGCTCGCCCGCCTGGGCATACTGGAAGATCACCCCGATCGAGCCGACGATCGAGCTTTCGCCCGCGACGATATGGTCAGTCGAGGCGGCGATCATGTAGCCGGCGGAGGCCGCCAGCGTGTGAATGTCGGCCACCACCGGCTTGGCCTCACGGGCCTTCACCAGCGCCTTGTGGATCCGCTCGCCGCCATAGGTCGTGCCCCCCGGCGACGAGATGGAGACCACGATTCCCTTGGCCGACTTGCTTTCCGCTGCATCCTCTATCAGCGCGATGAGGTCGTCGTCATCGATGATGACGCCGCTGATGTCGATGCGCGCGATGTGATCGCCGCGCCGGCTCGGACCGGTGAACTGCAGCGTCAGCCCGGCCACCAGAGCGATCAGCGCCAGCACGGTCATGACCCGCCAGAAGCTGAGTTTGCGCCTGATCCGGCGGCGGTCGGTGAGAAGTTCCGGGTCTGTCACGAGGGGTCTCCGATTGAGCCGCTGCCGGGCTGGTGTGGCGCTGCACGAGTGGTGAACACATTTGAGAAGCAACCGTTCCGGCATTGCTTTGCCATTGCGGCCAATGCATGGCAAATTGTATCAACCGCTTCGCAAAAATACCTTATTGCCATGCGAAGCGGTCCGCAACAGCCACCCGGTTTCGAAGACCGGACGTGCTTGGAC